>JBEBCC010000082.1:0-23751 GCA_041158125.1 Cyanobacteriota bacterium | reverse complement strand
CTCCGCTCGTGGCGGCAGCAACGGCGGCAACGGCGGCTTCGTGGAAACATCCTCGAAGCTGAATCTGCAGGCGCAGGGCAGCGTGGAGGCAGGAGCTCCGCTGGGACAAGGCGGACTTTGGTTGCTGGATCCTGCGGATGTCTCGATCACCGACGCCAGCGACGCCAACCTAGACACCACCACCACCCCGGGACTATGGGCACCAACAACAGCTGCAGGCTCGACCAATATCAATGCAGCCAGCCTGATCAGCGCACTGCAAACAGGCGACATCAAGATCACCAGCGCAAGTAGCGATCCAAGCGGTGTCGGTAGTATTACTATCGCTGCTGCGTTAGCAGCAGCGGCCTCGCAGACTGGCGCGTTCACCCTCACCTTGGAGGCCGATGACACATCTGCCCTAAATCAGGGAGGGAATGATATATTCGTCACAGAGTTGATC
Source organism: Cyanobacteriota bacterium (assembly GCA_041158125.1). Taxonomy (GTDB): domain Bacteria; phylum Cyanobacteriota; class Cyanobacteriia; order PCC-6307; family Cyanobiaceae; genus Vulcanococcus. The sequence continues at coordinate 23,309 of JBEBCC010000082.1, read as the reverse complement.
AATTTACCATACACGAGACTGGTGGTCAGCAAGGCGTCAAACCTCACCAGTGGCACGAATGGAACAATCAAGGTCCGGTCTTTTTCGAGCGACGTCGCCAATATAACCACGATTGGTGCCACACTTGAGACTAGCAATCAAGGCACTGGCGAAGTTGCAATTAAATCGCAGAAGATCCTTATTAATGCGCCGATCAAAACCATTCAAGGCAGTGGCGATGTAACGATTGAAGCCAGCGGCGACATTGAAGTCACAAGGTCTGGAATTAATCTGGGCGGGATCAACTCGGCAGGAAACACCTCCCTCAAGGGTCAGAATATCTCTCTCGTGGGGGGAAGCAACTCCGCTACAGCCTTACCAATTCAGGCAGTTGGCAACATTGATCTCATTGCAGAGGCAGCAGGAACAGCACAGACAATCAAACTCAATGGAGCGGCTACGCTAAGCGCCGGCAACAATCTCGCCATCAAGGGGCTCTTTGATGGCATCAACCCGGCCACCGGAAACCGAAGTGACTTTTTAACAGCCACCGCCAGCCGCGGTACAGTTCAGTTTGCCAACAACGTTGGCAGCATCGCTCCGCTGAATGCCATCAAACTAACCAGCGGCCAAGGCAGTGAATTCAAAGGTACAACAACCGTAGCGCCCTACACGAATCCACTTTCAGGTGCCGGCACGATCACCATCGACAGCGCAGGCAGCGATGTTGTGTTCTCAGGAAATCTGAGTGCCGCTTCGCTGGCGGCATCGATCCCGACGAATAGTTATACTATTAAACTTCTTGGCGCCACCAACACCTTCACCTCGACAACCACTCCCGTTACCCTCGCCAACGGCGGTGCTGTCTTTTTCGGCGCAGCCGGCGCCCCAACCACCACCACGTTCAACGGTGGGCTAACCCTGAGCAACAACACCGGCGCCAATCTGGCGGGCACACTCTTCAGCGCTGCTCAACCTCTGAACTTTGGAACGGGCACAGTCACGCTCTCGGCAGCGAGCACGGTTGACACCACAAACAATGGCGCGGCCGCTGGCGGTGGGGCCATCAGCTTTGGCGGCGCAGTCGCTGGGGCCGGCCAGAGCCTGACGATCAAGGCATCCAGCCTGACTGATCCTCTCGATGCCAAGGAGGTCAGCTTTGCTGGCGGCATCAACATCGGCAACCTGATCGTTCAGCCAGGCCAATACAAAGTTTCCTTCACTGGTGCCGCCAATACGTTTGATCAGGCCCTCGATTTTCAGAACAAGGGCCTGGTGACGATGGGCGTTGCCAACAACAGCACCAACACATTCACATTCAACAATGGCCTGGCATTCAGCGGTGGCTCGGCCATCCAGATGGGTGGAATCTTCACGACCCCTGGCAAAGCACAGAATTTTGGCCTTGGCAACCCAACCCTGATTGCCAACACCACGCTCGACACCACCAACGCCAGCGCCAATCCAGCCGGCGGAGATATCAGCTTTGGCGGTATTCTGAGTGGAACTTACGGGCTGACCATCGATGCCGGCACGGGCGGCAACGTTGTCGAAAATCAAGACATCAACGGTTTGACGTCACTGACGCTACTCAACGCCAATAAACTGGAAATCAAAGGCTACGCCACTATCGGTACATTCGACATTCAAGACGCAGTAGATGGCATCAGCGTGGCCGGCAACGCCACCATCAACAAGCTATTAACAGCAGCCAAGCCCTACAACCTCAGTTTTACTGGTGCACTCAACGAGTTCAGCAAGGGTAGCGACGCCGGTGGCACCCGCGTTGAATTCAACAACACTGCAAATCTCACGCTCGGCGACAGCGCTGGGGGCGATGTCTTCCTGTTTGACGATGGCTTCGAACTGAATGGCACCACCGGCGGCACCGGGGGGCCCGCCCAGCTGTTCCTTGGCGGCACGCTCAAGACCAGTGGTGAAGCGATCATCGCCGATCTCCCCACTACACTGCTGGCGAGCAGCACAATCGACACCACCAATGGCGGGGAAATCAAGATTGATGGCTCCATTGATGGCTCAACTGCCGGCACAGCAAGCCTCAACCTCGACACCACTGGTGCTGGAGGGAAGGTCAGCCTCAATGGCAGGATCGGCGGCACCAACGCACTCGGCGGGCTGACCGTCGTCAGTGCAGATCAGCTCAGCCTGGGCGCCGCTGCTGTGATCAGCACCCAAGGAGCGATCAACCTGACGGCCGCCAATGGCATCGAAACCAGTTCGACCGGGGCTGCCGCCACGATCGCCAGCCAAGGCGGGGCCATCACGCTCAACTCCCCATTCACACTCAAGGCCGATCAGTGGATCGACTCCGCTGGTGGTGCCATCAGCTTCAAGGCTGCAGTCAGCGGTGCGGGGCAAACGCTGACTGTTGATGGAGGCAACGGTGGCAGCGCCATCTTCACAGACAATGTCAGCCTGAAAACTCTGGCCACCGCCGCCAAGAACTACAGCGTCAGCCTCACCGGCAGCAGCAACAGCTTCACCGATCCGGTGGCATTCAGCAACAGCGGCAACCTGACTCTTGGTGATCAAAGCACAGACAACTTCAACTTCCAGGCTGGGCCAACGTTCCCAGGCGCCCAGCCAGCCCTGACCCTGGCTGGTAGCTTCAGCACCAACGGCAATGGCTTCAGCAGCGGATCAGCCATCACCCTGGCAGACAACACCAGTATCGACACCACTGGAGGTACAACAGTAGGAGCCATCATCAGCCTGTCTGGCAACATCAACGGCACTGGCAAGATCCTCACCCTTGATGCCGGCACCGGTGGCAGCGCCAGCCTCGCTGGTGATCTCAGCCTGAAAAACCTGGCCACCGCCGCCAAGAACTACAGCGTCAGCCTCACGGGTGCCAACAACAGCTTCAGCGATGCGGTGGCGTTCATCAATAGTGGCAACATCACACTAGGCGATAATAAGAGCGATCAATTCAATTTCCAAGGAGGACTCAGCTCCTCCGGCACCGGTGCTCTCAACTTGGCCGGTGTATTCGCCACCAATGGCCAAGCCTTCAATGCGAACAACACAGGTTTGGTTACCCTGGTGCAGGACACGAGCATCAGCAGCGGTGGTGGCGCCATCAGCTTTGCTGGCGCGCTCAGCGGCAACAGTCAAAGTCTGAGCATTGATGGCGGCAACGGTGGCAGCGCCGCTTTCAAGGGCAACATTAATCTTAAGGATCTGATCACCACAAATAAGAATTACACCGTCAGCTTCAGCGGGGCCCAGAACACCTTTGCCGACTTAATTGAGTTCGAAAATCTTGGCACTGTGACGCTTGGCAGCAACACAGGCAACCACACCTTTGACTTCAACGGTGGAATCGACCTCAAAGGCAATGCAGCCATCCAGATCGGCGGTACCATCAACACACCCGGCATTGCCCAAAAGTTCGGATCAGGCTCACCAACCCTGCTCAGCAACTCCAGCCTGAACAGCACTGCCAACAACAATCCGAACGGCGCAAACATCAGCCTTGGCGGCAACCTCAGCGGCCCCAACTTCGACTTGACCATCAATGCTGGCAACCAAGGAGCGATCAGCGAGAACACAATTAACCTAAAATCTCTAACGATCACCAATGCCAATAGCTTGACCGTTGCCGGCAATGCAACACTTGGCAACCTGATCACAGGCACCGGCACTTATTCGATCGCCTTCAACGGCAGCAGCAACAGCTTCGGCGCCAATGGAGTCACCCCCATCAAGTTCGACAACCAAGGGGCTGTCAGCCTTGGCGACAACAGCGCGGATGAATCCCTATTTGATACCGGCTTCGAGCTCACCAATAATGTAACAGCCCTGAATCTGGCCGGCAAGATTCTCACCAGTGGCGATGCGGTCACCAGCAAAGCACCAATCACACTACTGACCACCAGCAGTATCGACACCACCAACAAAGTTGGTCCCTCAGCAACTGGCGCCGCCATCACGATTGATGGCACCATCAACGCCACGACAGCTGGAGTCGAAACACTCAATCTCACCTCTGGCCAAGCTGCCCTCACACTCAACGGCGCCATCGGCAACAACAAGGCCCTCGGTGGCTTCAGCGTGGCGGACACCGCCGGCAGCCTCATCCTCGCCGCGACGGCGGACATCACTGCTGACGGCCCCGTCAACCTCAGCGCCGTCGGCGGCATCACCAGCGGTGCCGACATCACCACCAGCGGCGATGCCGTGACGATCGGTTCCGCTTACACCGTCAGCGCCGATCAAACGATCAACAGTGCCGGCGCTGCCATCCGCTTCCAGGGAGCCGTCAGCGGTGCCGGCCAGGTGCTCACCGTGGATGGCGGCAACGGTGGCAGCGCCACATTTGAGAGCACGCTTAACCTTAAGGAGCTGAAGACAGCCAGCAACAACTACAGCGTCAGCCTCGCCGGCAGCAGCAGCTTCGTAGACGCTGTGACCTTCAACAACACGGGTGCTCTCAGCCTCGGCGATAACACGGCCGACAGCTTCGGCTTCACAGGCGGCGTGATCGCCACAGCACCAAGCGCCATCAGCCTCAACGGCAGCGTCTCCGCCGCTGGCACTGGACTGATCAGCCTGGGGGATAACGACACGGCCCTCAACGTCACGGGCAACTCGAGCGTGGGCGGCAGCAGCAGCGGCCAGATCAGCCTCGGCAACGCCAGCCTCGCCGATGGCGTCACCCTCACGGCCGGCAGCGGCAGTGGCGCACCGATCAACCTTGCCGCAGTCTCCGGTAGCAATGGTGGTGCCAGCTCCAACCTCACCATCAACAGCACAGGCGCCGTCAACGTGAGCGGAGCCATCGGCACTGATATCGGCACCGTCACGATCACCAACAGCGGTGGCATCACCTTCGCCAACAATGTCAACATCAGCAGCCTGAGCATTGCCAATACCGCCAGCTACAACATCAGCTTTACCGGCAACAGCAACAGTTTTGTCAACCCAGTTGACTTCGCCACCAGCAACCTCGTCAGCCTCGGCGACGGTGGCGATGCCTTCACCTTCACCGGTGGGTTGACATTCAGCCGCAATGCCGCCGCCAGCATTGCCGCCACAATTGGCAGCAGCGGTGCAGCGATCAACTTTGGCAGCGGTGGCGTCAGCCTGGCTGGCGACAGCAGTGTTGACACCACGGTTGGGAACAAGCCCAGCGGTGCCAATATCAGCTTCGGCGGCAAGATTGATGGCAGTACCCGCAATATCAACCTGAATGCAGGCTCTGGCGGCAGCATCAGCGTGGCAGGATTGGTCAACGCCAACACGCTCACCGTTACCAATGCTGCGCCGAACAGCGCCAGCTTCAGCGACAATGTGACGCTGACTGACTTCATCACAACAAGTCAGCCCTATTCGGTCAGCTTCACCGGTAGCACCAACAGCTTCACCAACAAGGTTGTATTCCTGAACACCGGCAAGGTAACCCTCGGTGATGCCGCCGGCAGCGACGAGTTCTTCTTCAATGGCGGACTCAGCTTCAGCCCCATCACCCCACCTGTGCCGCCAAGCGCCACCATCATGATCGGCGGCAAGATCTACACCTCAACGGCGACGGTGCCGGCTGCGATGGAGTTCGGCAATCGCCCAATCGAGCTGATCAGCACAAGCCTGCTTGATACAACAAACAAGGGCACGAATACGGACGGTGGCAACATCAGCTTCGACAGCACACTAAGCGGTTCGGCCTTCAACCTCAGCCTCAGCGCTGGCAGCACCGGCACGATCAACGGCAATGGCATCGATGCAGCTGGAGCCATCAACCTCAAGGATCTGACGATCGCGAATGCCAAGGTGGTGAACATCGCCGGCAATCTGACCCTGAGCGATTTGATCACAACGACAAATCCCTACAACATCAGCCTGTTGGGCACCAGCAACACCATCACTCAGGCTGTGGATTTTGCCAATTCAGGCACCGTCACCCTTGGCGATGACGGCACCGATACGGCAACACCGGATCTCTTCCGATTCCTCGGCGGCCTGAGCTTCAGCGGTAACGCAGCCAGCGTGCTCAGTGGGGTCATCGGCAGCGCAGGCAAAACCATTGATTTCGGCTCCGGTGGTGTCACCCTGCAGGCCAGCAGCCGCATTGATACAACTCTGAACACCAGCCCGGCCGGGGCTGCGGTCAGCTTCGGCGCCGATGTGAAAGGCACCACCAGCCTGAATGAGGATCTGACAGTCAACGCCGGCAACGGCAGTGGCAGCGACGTGACGTTCTCCGGCACCGTAGGCAACAGCAGCGCTGGGGGGGTGATTCTGGGCGATGTGGTGGTGAACACCAGCGGTGCAACCACCTTCACATCGGATGTGACCGCCGACAGTCTGTTCACGGATCAGCCCGGTAGCGCGATCCTCAATGGCAAAATCGCCGTCAGCCCCGTCAGCAGCAGTGGTACTGGCGGAGTCCAGATCAATGAACTGAACATCCTGATCAACAGTCCTGTGGAGATCAGCAGTCCGCGTGGCCCAGTCGTGCTGGGCGGCAATGGTGGCGCCATCAACGCACCAATTGGCCAACCGAACAACCTCACAATCACCGCGGGCAATAATCAGGATGTCAGCCTCAACGGAGCAATTGGCAGCGCGACCGCAATCTTGGGTGATCTTGCTATCAACACCGGCGGCAAAACCCTGATCAACGGCAGTGTGCAAGCGCTCAGCCTGGTGACCGATCCCGCGGGTACGGCGGAGCTGAACGGTGACATCAGGGCGGCAGGAACAAACGGTGTAGCCATCAACGAAGCCGCCATCTTGATCAAGCGTGACATGGAAATCACCAGCAGCCAAGCCGATATCGTACTGAGCAATACCGGCGGTGCCATCAACTCCGAGGCCAATGAAGCGAACGACCTCACAATCAAAACCCTCAACAATAAGAACGTCAGCCTGAATGCAGCCATCGGCGCTGGCAGCAATGGCGCCCTCGGTGCAATCAACGTTGAGACAGGCGGCAACACCCTGTTCGGCTCCAGCGTCAAGGCCCTCAGCTTGATCACCGACAAGCCCGGCAGCGCAGAGCTCCATGGCGACATCAGCGTGACCGGCAGCGCTGGCGTTCAGATTCTGGAAAACACACTGGTGTTGAACGACACCACCACCCAGATGATCAACATCAACAGCACAACTGGCGATGTGGTGTTGAGCGACACTGGTGGAACCATCAGCACACCCAATCAGACCGGACTGACAATCACAGCTGGCAACAACAAGAACGTCAGCCTTAATGCCGCTATCGGCAGCAACACCGCGCCCTTCGGTGCCATCGTGATCAACACCGGCGGCCACACCCTGTTGGCATCCAGCGTTGACGCCCTCAGCCTGCTCACCGACAAGCCCGGCTCAGCTGAACTCAAGGGCGACATCACCACATCTGGCAGTGATGGTGTCCAGATCCTTGAACAAACGCTGACCATCAATAATCCCGACGCGGATCCGACCAAGAGAAAGGTAGAGATCACCAGCCAAGCCGGGCCCGTAACCTTAAGCAGCAGTGGCGGGGCGATCGACTCGCCCAACCAGAGCGACCTGGTTGTTAATGCCGGCAACAGTGATGTGACCCTGAATGCAGCCATTGGCGGCAATCAGGAGTTGGGCGACATTGCCATCAACACCGGTGGCGCCACCCTGTTCAACTCCAGTGTCAAGGCGGCGAGCCTGGTCACCGACGCGCCGGGAACGGCCAGCCTCAATGGCGACATCACCCTCAGCGGTCCCGTTGGCGCGCAGATCAACGAACAGAGCGTGATCATCAAACGCTCGCTCACGATCGACACCAGCACGGGCAACGGCAATGTGACATTCTCAGGCGCCGTTGACTCAGCAACCGGCAGCAGCAACAACCTGACGGTGAAGGCCGGCACTGGAGCTATCTCCCTGAACGGACCAACCGGCGGCAACACCCTACTCGGCAACCTGAATCTGAGTGGAGGAACCATCAACATCAATGACAAGACGCAAGCCCGCAACGTTGACATGAGCGCCACAACGATGCTCAATTTCAACGGAGATGTGATCAGCCCCGGCTACCTAACACCCGGCGTCAACTACGGCTACCAAAATTACTCCGGCCCATTCACCCTGCTCAAAGACGTGACGATCGAGGGCAACATTGGCACGATCGATGGCACGCGTGTCTACACCGGCACGCAGCCTGTCGGCAACTTCACCCTGTCGAGATTCTATAATTCTGAGAGCAAAAAAGCTGATCAGCCTGATCTGCTGCCCGACCTGCCCGCCAGCGCCAGCAACCTACTCACTTACCAGCTCAACGAGACCGCGCAAGGGCAGAATCAATCCCAGGCCCTGGCCGGCGTGGGCGGGCCCGACTCGGCTGGTGTGAAGGGCATGGCCGATGTACCCGAGCAAGGCGAGGTGTGCATGGAAGTCAACGACTGCCAAAGTGAGTGATCTTGAGCGCCAGCCTGGAGCGTTGCGCCTGGGCTCCGCTGACCAGCGGAGCCCAGCCATCAATAGGACTGGTATGACTTCTCCTCGACAATCACGGAACCGTAGGTGCCGTTGATTTCCTTCTTGATCGCAGCACGGCGATCATTCTGCTGATAAACAGAACGCGCCAAGCGGACAAAGGTTTCTCCGAATCGCTTTTGCCGCTCCTGATCACGAATCTGATCTTCAATCAGCCAGAGATCCTGATTGACCTCCTGCAGACGCGCAATCAGCATGGGATCAATCACCAGATTGAGCTGCTCAAGCGTTTGCTCCAGGGCTGTCAGCTCCCTGCGCACATGCTGCAAAGGCAGACCCGAGAGATGAACCACCTTGATCCGCAGGATCGTGATCTTGTCGATCAGTTCACCCAGAGAAATCGGCACCATGATGGTTTGCTGCTGCACCGGCACCTGCGGCAGCACCGGCTCACGGGGGGGCACCTCGGCGCTGGAGATGGCAGCACCAACAACGGCGTGTTGCACCGCCTCGGCCACCCGCTGCAGCACCTCCTGCCAGTTGCCGCGCTCGCGCTGGCGGAACAGGCGCATCGAGGGATACCAGAAACTGGTGTCGCCCTCCAGACCCCAGCGCCATTCCGGCGCATGCTTGAGCAGCAGCCAGGTGGGCTGACCCATGCCACCGGCAAGGTGCGCCACCGATGTATCGCTGCTGATCACCAGATCACAATTGGCAATCATGGCAGCCGTTTCCAGGAAATCCCATGTTTCGCTGACCTGCTCCTGACAACGCACAAAGCGATGGCGGAAAGAACAGCGATCGAGCTGTTCACTGCCGAAGCCTTTCTGCAGCGACAGCAAGCTGGCCTGGGTGCAGTTGGCGATCGGAGCGAAGGCCTCCAGCGGCAGGGAGCGCCCGGCAGAAATCGACTTTTCATGGCTTGGATTGCCCTGCCAATTGATGGCAATAATCGGCCGGGGTTCATCAGCAAGCAGCGCTTTCCATTTGGCCAGGAGCGACTCTGTTGTTCGGATATAGGGCTCTGTGATCAGCGGCTGCTCCGGACTCACCCCGAGATGGCGTGGCAACGACAACAGCGGAACCCAGGCAACCTCAGACACCTGCGCGGCCTGCTCCGGGCTGAGCGGATCGGGATCAATCCCCGACTCGCGGATCAACTCATGCAACGCAGGCTGAGCGCACAGCGACACCACCACACCGCGCTGACGCATGGTCAGCACATAACGCATGAATTGCAGGGTATCGCCCAGACCCTGCTCACCAACCACCAGCAGACGATCGCCGGGGGCGAGGGGCGAGCCCTGCCAGCGCGGGCCGGCGGGCTGGGCAAACAGAATCGCGGCCTGAAAACGGACCTTGAAGCGACTTTCGTAGCAGAGCCAGCCGCGGACGTAGTCGCCCTTGAGCAAGGTCGCCAGACCTAGATTGAAATTGGCCTCGTGGTAATCAGCTCGGAGCTCAAGCGCGTCTCCATAGAGCCGGATCGCTTCATCCACATCGCCGCTGCCCAGCAAGGCATTGCCGCTGTTCTGCAAAACAGCAGCGCAGACGGGATCCAACGCCAACGCCTTGTTGTAACAGGCGGTAGCCTGCTCTATCTCACCTTGCGCCAGCAGGGCGTTACCAAGATTATTCAGGGCTTCCGGATAATCCGGCTTGAGCCGAAGAGCCTTCTCAAAAAGCACCCTCGCAGCTTCAGCATCACCACGAAAATCCAACAACGCCAGGCCCAGATTAGAATTGGCCTGTGGATTGATCGGGTTGATCGCCAGGGATTCTTCCAGCAGGGCGATACATTCATCGACCCGGCCACTTTCACCACAGATTCCGGCCAGATTGCTGAGGATCATGTCGCTGCCATAGCCAGCAGCGATCAGGTCTCGGTAGATCGTTTCGGCATCCTGCGCTCTGTTCTGCTGGAGGAACTGGAGTGCCTGCCGCTCCAGGGCGAGCGATTGCTCGGATTGCCGCGGCCGTCGAGACGGCGCGACCTCGGCCGATGACGACGCCAATCCCGCAGGCTTGCCAGGGCCCATGCCTCGGTTCGGCCTGCCTGAACCCGACCTGCGCTTGGCTTGTCCCATGCCGGTCCAGCGGCTGGCCCTGAGCCTAACGACAGCATCGGCCCCGGCCGTATCCAACCCCCAGCCGCCGCACAGCGGCAAACCGCCCTGCTCCACCGGTGGCGAATCGGCCGCGCCGGCCTAGGTTTCGGCTGCATCCCTGCGCCTGCGTCACCAACCATCCATGGCCGACACCGCCCCGGCCCTGCCGTTCACCGCTGAGGCGCTGCGCTGGCTTGCCGATCAACAGCTGCTGCGAACTGCGCTCAAGGCGCATTTGCTGGATCAGGCCCTGGCACCGGTGATCCTGAGTGAAGAGGAGCAGAACCAATCGCTCAGCGCCTTCGCTCAGCAGCAGGGCATCGCCGATGCCGAAGCCCTCAATGTCTACCAGGCCCGGCACCTGCTCACGCTCGAGCGCCTGCGCCTCCTGGCGGAACGCCCCCTGCGCATCCAACGGCACTGCAGCGAAGCCTTCGCCCACAAGGCCGAAGCCCGCTTCCTCGACCGCAAGACCGCCCTGGATCGCGTGGTGTACAGCCTGCTGCGCCTTCCTGACCCCGGCCTGGCCCGCGAGCTTTACCTGCGCATCGCCGATGGGGAAGCCGATTTCGCCGAACTGGCCCAGAACTACAGCCAGGGCCCGGAACGCCAGACCCGCGGCATCGTCGGCCCCGTGCCGATCGAGCAGGCACACCCGGAACTGGTGCGGCGCCTGCGCAGCAACCCGGCCGGCACCTTGCTGGAACCCTTCCGGGTCGAGAACTGGTGGCTGGTGCTGCGCGTGGAGAGCTATTCACCGGCAAACTTCGATGAACGCACCCGCGACGCAATGGCCCGAGAGCTGTTCGAAGCCTGGCTGGAAGATGAGGTGGACACGCAACTGACCGCCATCAGCGCGGAACTGGGACGATGACCAGCACCACCGGTCATCCGCAGCTGCTGCAGCATCCGGCAGTGGCCGCCCTGGCCGCACCGCTGCGCCAGGAGCTGCTGCAAACCGCTGAGCTGCGGCATTACGCCGTGGGCCAGGCCCTCAGCCTCGGCCAGCAGGTGTCCTCCGAACTGCTGCTGATCCTGGAGGGCTCAGCGCGGCTGCTGGGGCGCGATGAAGGCCGCTGGGTGACCCTGGAGCGCCTGGGCCCCGGCCAATGGGTCGGCCTGGCTTCACTGCTGCGCGCCGGTCCCTGCGAGGAGGTGGCCTCCGCTGAACCGGTGGTGGCCGCCGCCATCCCCGACAGCCTGGCCGTGCGTCTGATCGCCGATCCAGGCTTCTTCGCCAAGGCCTGCAGCCAGCCGTTCACCGCCGAGGTGGCCGCCCTGCTCGACCATCTGCTGCAGCACGAGGCGGCGGCGGCGCTGGGACTGCGCCAGGCGCTCCGCAGTGCCGCCGGCCAGCTGCAACTGGTGCTCGGCGATCCCGAGGAGCTTGCACCGGAACTGCATCTCTACGCCGCCAGCTGCAACCTGCAGCAGCACGCCTACGGCGCCCGCCTCGACGTTCACGCCGGCCGACCGGCCAGCCATCCGCCACTGCCGGCGCGGCTGCTGGCCCTCTCCGCCGGGCTGCTCACCCCCGCCGCCGCCCTCGCCGCCGCCACAGCGACGGACAGCAGCGCCATCACCCCCGCCGGGGCACCGCTGGCCACCAGCCTCGATCTCGGCCAGGACCGCTACGCCGGTCGCCCCCGCTTCCGACTGATCCGCGGCGAAGGGCCACTGGATGAAACCCTGGCCTGCTTCCAGATGCTGGCGGCGGAACTGGAACTCCCCTTCCGCCGCGACAACATCGAGAAGATTCTGCGCGACGTGCTGCGCCGCGGCCAGACCCCCGACCTCCAGCTCTGCGGCAACCTGGCGGCGATGCTCGGCCTGCACGTCAGCGGCGCCACCATTCCCGCCACCATGGGAACCCGCCTGCAGGTGCCGGCCCTGCTGCCCTGGAACAGTGGCTTCGCGCTGCTGCGGGCCAGCAATGCCGCCGGCCTGGTGCTCGCCTCCCCCCGCGATGGCGAGGTGCGCCTCAGCCCCGGCGAGATCGAAGAAGCCTTCCCCGAGGGCATTCAGCTGCTGATGCTGGAGCGCTCAGCGCAAACACCGGAGCAGCGCTTCGGGCCCGGCTGGTTCCTGCCTGCCCTCAAGCGCTATCGCGGCATCCTGCTGCAGGTGTTCGTGGCCTCGTTCGTGGTGCAGCTGTTCGGCCTCACCGGACCGCTGCTGATCCAGGTGATCATCGACAAGGTGATCACCCAGCGCAGCCTGGACACCCTGCAGGTGCTCGGCATCGCCCTGGTGGTGGTGACGCTGCTGGAGGGGGTGCTCGGCTCACTGCGCACCTTCCTGTTCACCGAAACCAGCAACCGGATCGACATGCGCCTCGGCGCCGAGGTGATCGATCACCTGCTGCGCCTGCCTCTCAACTATTTCGACCGCCGCCCGGTGGGGGAACTGGGTTCGCGCATCGCCGAACTGGAAAAGATCCGCAACTTCCTCACCGGTCAGGCCCTGAGCACCGTGCTCGATGCCGCCCTCTCGGTGATCTACATCGTTGTGATGGTGGCCTACAGCTGGCTCCTCACCATCGTGGCCCTGGGGGTGCTGCCGATTCAGGTGGGACTGACGCTGCTGGGAGCACCGCTGTTCCGGCGCCAGTTCCGCGAAGCCGCCCAGGAAAATGCCCGCACCCAGAGCCATCTGGTGGAGGTGCTCACCGGCATCCAGACGGTGAAGGCCCAGAACATCGAAATGATCAGCCGCTGGAAGTGGCAGGACTTTTACGCCAAGTACATCTCCCGCACCTTCGAGAAGACGATCACCGGCACTGCAATCAACGAAACCAGCCAGGTGCTGCAGAAGCTCTCGCAGCTGCTGGTGCTCTGGGTTGGCGCCACCATGGTGCTCAACGGCGAACTCACCCTCGGCCAATTGATTGCCTTCCGGATCATTTCCGGCTATGTGACCCAGCCGCTGCTACGCCTTTCCGGCATCTGGCAGAACATCCAGGAACTGAAGGTGTCGTTTGAGCGCCTGGCCGACGTGGTGGATACACCAGAAGAATCCGACGAAAACGACAAACGCAAAATCCCCCTGCCACCCATCCAGGGCGATGTGCGCTTCGACCAGGTGAGTTTCTCCTTCTCGCCCTCAACACCGCCGGTGCTCAATGATGTGAACCTGCACATCGCCAGCGGCACCTTCGTTGGCGTGGTTGGCCAAAGCGGCAGTGGCAAGAGCACCCTCACCAAGATGCTCTCACGCCTCTATGCGCCGAACAAAGGACGCATCATCGTCGACGACTACGACATCTCCAAGGTTGAGCTGTACTCGCTGCGGCGCCAGATCGGCATCGTGCCCCAGGAACCCCTGCTGTTCAGCGGCAGCATCGCCGACAACATCGCCCTGGGCGACCCCGATGCCAGCAGCGACGCCATCGTGGCCGCCGCCAGGCTGGCCTGCGCCCACGACTTCATCATGGAGATGCCATCGGGCTACAGCAGCGACGTGGGCGAGCGCGGCGCCGGCCTCTCCGGCGGGCAGCGCCAGCGCATCGCCCTGGCGCGCACACTGCTGCTGCAGCCACGGCTGCTGGTGCTGGATGAGGCCACCAGCGCCCTTGATTACGACACCGAGCGGCGCGTCTGCGACAACCTGCGCGACAATCTCAGCCACTGCACCGTGTTCTTCATCACCCACCGTCTATCAACCATTCGCCGCGCCGATCTGATCGTGATGATGCACCAGGGCGCCATCGTGGAAACCGGCAGCCACGATGAGTTGATGGATCTCAAGGGTCGCTACTACGCCCTCTACCGCCAGCAGGAGTCGATCTGATGCGATCATTTCCCTCACCGTTTCGGCTATTCCGCCGTGCCCAGAACCTGCTGGAGCGCAGCGTATCCTCCAACCACCAGGACGTGGTGCTGCAGCAATCGCGCACCTGGGTGCGTTCGGTGACCTGGTTGTTGGTGGGTGCCACCGGCTTCGGCCTGGTCTGGCTGAGCGTGGCCCAAACCGACGAAGTGGTCACCGCCCCCGGCGAACTTGAGCCGATCGGTGATGTGAGCGTGGTGCAGATGCCACAGGGGGGCGTTCTGCAACAGATGCTCGTGAAGGAGGGGCAGCGCGTCAACAAGGGTGAGGTGCTGCTGCGGCTCGACAGCGAAGCCAGCACCGATCGTGAAAAGGGTCTGCGTCAGTCGATCGCGGCCAAAACTCAGGAGCTGACCCTCAAGACCCAGGAGATAAGCCGCTTCCTGGAAGGCAACAACGCCGAGCAGGAGCTGGCGCGCCGCAACCTCAGCATCGATACAAACCTGCTGGAACGCTTGCAGAAACTACAGCTCACCGGAGCCGTATCGGATGTGCAGGTGCTCTCGCAACGCAGCCGGGTCAATGAAGGTGAAGCCAAGCTGCAGACTCTGGAGGCTGATCGTCAGCGTCAGAGCTCGTTGTTCAATCAGCAGATTCAGTCTCTCAAGGGCGATCTCGCGGATCTGCGCAGTCGCCTCACAGAATCACGGGTCAACAATCGCTATCAGTTGATTCGCTCTCCGGTGAATGGTGTGGTGTTCGATCTCAAACCCACCGGCCCTGGCTTCGTGGGCCAGGGCAGCGAACCGCTGATGAAGATCGTGCCGTTCAATGCCCTCAAGGCCAAGGTGGAAGTCGACAGCAGCAAGATCGGCTTTGTGCGCACCGGCCAGACCGTGGAGATCAGCATCGACTCTTTCCCCTCCACCGATTTCGGCGTCGTGGATGGACGCATCAAACGCATCGGCTCCGATGCACTGCCACCCGATCAGATCAAACAGACCTATCGCTTCCCGGTGGAGGTACAGCTGGACAGCCAGCAGCTCAAACTCAAGAATGGCCAGGCACTGCCACTGCAGGTTGGCATGTCGCTGACGGCCAATATCAAGCTGCGCAAGGTGACCTACCTGCAGCTGATGCTCAGCACCTTCAAGGACAAAACCGACTCACTGCGGGAAATCTGAATCCTGCCAGGCGCCACCCGATCGACAGCAGACCCGGGCCTCAGCCCAGGTCTGCCAGGCGACGACGGGCCAGCTCGGCCTGGGCCTCGGCTTCCGCCAGGTTGGCCTTGCACTCAGCCACCACCTCCGGCGGGGCTTTGCCCGCGAAGTTGGGGTTGGCCAGGCGACCAGCCAGGCCCTTGATCTCCTTCTCAGCCTTGGCGATGTCCTTCTCGAGGCGACCGCGCAGGGCATCGAGATCCACAAGGCCCTCGATCGGCAGCAGCACCTGCAGCTCACCGCTGACTCCGGCCAGGGCGCGGCTGGCCGGGGCCGCTTCAGCTGCAGCTGGATCAAGCACCTCAACGCCATCGGCGCGGGTGAGGGCGGTGATCTCAGCCGTGGCGGCCTTGAGCACCGCCACCAGGGCAGGCCGACCGCTGACGAAGCGCACCGGTACGCTCTGGCTGGGCTTGAGGCCAGCCACCGCCCGCAGGTTGCGCACCACCCGGATCGCCTCAATCAGCTCGGCGAATGACGCCTCCAGGTCGTCATCCAGGGTTGCAACGTCGACCGCCGGCCAGCTCTGCAGGGCCAGGAATGTCTCCGCCGGCTGTGCCGTCAACCCATGCCACAGCTCCTCACTCAGGTGCGGCATCAGCGGGTGCAGCATCAGCAGCAACTCGCTCAGCACCTTGGCCAGCACCTGGCGCGCCGTGCGCTGATCGGCCAGGGCCGCCGCACGGGCCTCGTCCTCCAGATCGGCCGGCACCTGGAGGCGCCGTTTGATCAGCTCCACATACCAATCACACACCTCGTTCCAGGCGAACTCGTAGAGGCCCTTGGCGGCTTCGCCGAGGGCGTAGCTGCCATAGCGCTCGGCGGTTTCGCGGTTGACACGAGCCAGGCGCGACAGGATCCAGCGGTCTGCCAGTTGCAGCGCAGCCGGATCCGGCTCACCCAGGGAGATGGGCGTCTCGCCGCCCAGGTTCATCAGCGCAAAGCGGGTGGCGTTCCAGAGCTTGTTGGCGAAGTTGCGGGAGGCCTCCACCGTGGCGGAGGTATCGGATTTGCGGTCGTAGTCGAGGCGGATGTCCTGCCCCGCACCGGCCACCTCGCGCACCAGGGCGAAACGCAGGGCATCGGCGCCATAGCGCTCGATCAGCAGCAGCGGGTCGATGCCATTGCCCGCCGATTTGCTCATCTTGCGATTGTTCTCATCGCGCACCAGGCCGTGGATGTAGACATCCCGGAAGGGCATCCAGGTGTCGCGGCCACCGAGCGGCTGCTCGTCCTCCTGCATGAAGGCGCCGGCCATCATCGTCATCCGAGCCACCCAGAAAAAGATGATGTCGAAGCCCGTCACCAGCACGCTGGTGGGATACCAGCGAGCCAGATCGGCGGCATCGGCATCGGGCCAGCCGAGGGTGGAGAAGGGCCAGAGGCCGCTGGAAAACCAGGTGTCGAGAGCGTCGGGATCCTGCTCCAGCTGCAGGGGGTGGACGTGGGTGCCGCCACTGAACTGCGCCTCGGCCTTGGCGCGGGCCTCCGCTTCATCACGCGCCACCACGTAGGGCGTGCTGTCGGTGATGACACCACCGGTTTCGCTCACCACAAACCAGGCGGGAATGCGGTGGCCCCACCACAGCTGGCGCGAGATGCACCAGTCGCGGATGTCGGTGAGCCAGTCGCGATACACCTTGCTCCAGCGCTCCGGCACGAAGCGCGGTTCGGCCTGCTCCAGCGCCTCCCGGCAACGGGCCGCCAGAGGCTCCGTTCTCACGAACCACTGGGTGGAGAGCAGCGGCTCCACCGGCACCTTGCCGCGATCGGAGAAGGGCACGCTGTGGCGATAGTCCTCCACCTTCACCAGGAAGCCTTCCTGCTCCATGGCCGCCACCACGGCCTTGCGGGCCTCGAAGCGATCCAGCCCCTGGAAGCGGCCGGCGGCCTCGTTCATCGAGCCGTCCTTGGCCATCACCGTGATCAGCGGCAGGTTGTGGCGCTGGCCGATCGCGAAGTCGTTGGGGTCGTGGGCGGGGGTCACCTTGACGCAGCCGGTGCCGAACTCGGCATCCACGTGGTCGTCGGCCACGATCGGGATCTCACGGCCCACCAGCGGCAGGGTGAGGGTCTGCCCCACCAGGGCGGCATAGCGCGGATCCCTGGGGTTCACCGCCACCGCCGTGTCACCCAGCAGCGTTTCCGGGCGGGTGGTGGCCACCTCCAGATGGGTGCGGCCATCGGCGGCGGCGCCAGCGGTGAGCGGATAGCGGAAGTGCCAGAGGTGGCCATCCACCTCCTTCATCTCCACCTCCAGATCGCTCACCGCCGAGCCCGAGGCGGGGCACCAGTTCACCAGATATTCGCCGCGGTAGATCAGGCCCTGCTCATGCAGGCGGTTGAAGGCCTCGATCACCGCAGCGCTGCAGCCGGCGTCGAGCGTGAACCGCTCCCGCCGCCAATCCACCGAATAACCCAGGCGGCGCAGCTGGCCCACGATGGTGCCACCGCTCTGGGCCTTCCACTGCCAGGCCTTCTCCAGAAACGCCTCACGGCCCAGATCCTCCTTGCGCTGGCCCTCGGCCTTCAGCTGCTTCTCGAGGATCGTCTGCACCGCGATCGAAGCGTGATCGGTGCCGGGCAGGCAGAGCACGTTCCGGCCCCGAAGGCGCTGGAAGCGCACGATCGTGTCGATCAGGGCCGTGTTGAAGGCATGGCCCATGTGCAGGCTGCCGGTCACGTTCGGCGGTGGGATCACCACCGAGAACGGTTCACCCGCAGCCGCCGGATCCGGATGGAAGGCGCCGCTGCTCTCCCAGGCCTGCTGCCAGCGGCTCTCGGTGCCGGCGGGGTCATAGGTCTTGGGCAGCGCCGCGTCGGCAGACGGATCCGAAGCCTGTTCCGAAACCGGTTGAGAAACGGTGGGGGCGGTCACGGCAGCGGGGCAGGCAATCGAGCCATGCTCGCAAAACGGCCGGGGGGCGGGATGATGGGAAGCGCCTGCAGCGGTGCCGATCCTGTTCCGCACACAGCGCCACGGCAGCCGCGCGACCCCCGCCGACAGGCGGAGCCCCGACCAACGCCGCCGGTGGATGCTGCTGGCTGGCCTGGCCGGCCTGGCCCTGAGCGGCTGCAGCTCCGGCGCCTCGCTGCCCACACCCAGCGTGGTGTACCTCGCCATCGGCGCCAATGCCGATCAGACGGTGGATACCAACCTGCGCGAGGACTACCAGGGACGCCTGGCCCTGATGCAAGCCGGCTTCCAGCAGCTGCACCCCGGCACCACCTTCCAGCTCGGGATCTATCCCGACCGCCAGATGCAGGCAGCGATCCAGCGCCGCAGCCACGCCGGTCTGGCGCCCGATCTGCTGATCATCAGCGGTGACCTGGCCCTGCAGCTGCTGGAAGCAGGCCTGGTGGATCCCTTCCCCGCTGATGCGGCCCTCCAGAACCAGTTCGATCCCGACGTCCTGAACCGGTTACGCAGCCCCGATGGCCGTCTGGCTGGCCTGCCACTGCTGGTGCAGACCCAGTTGGCCTGCTTCGACCGTCGCCGCCTGCCTGAAGCACCGCGCACGCTGGCTGAGCTGCTGGAGGTGAGCGCGGCAGGGCAGGCGATCGGCCTGGCGGTGGATCCGGTCAACCTGCTCTGGAGCGCCGGCAGCCTCGGGGCGATCCCGGCCCTGGAACAACTGGCGCGACGGCGCCCACTCAGCCCTGAGCAGGAGCAGAGCCTGGAGCAGTGGCTGGCCTGGCTGCAGAACGCCAGCGATCAGCAGCGGGTCACGTTCTTCGGCAGCCAGCAGACGACCGACGCGGAATTCATGGCCGGCCGGCTGGCCTGGATCCCCTGCCGCAGCACGATGCTGCCGCAGATGCGGCGGCGCCTGGGGGAGGCCCTGGCCGTGGCGCCCCTGCCCGATGGCCCCGACCATCGCGCCAGTCCCGTGAACCGCCTGCGCGTGATGGCACTCGGGCGCAACTCCAGCGGCGCTGGTCGGCAGCGGGCCGTGGCCTTCAGCCGCTTCGGCGCCAATCCACTCACGCAGCGGGCCCTGACCCTCGGCTCCCACACCGTGCTGCCAGCCAATCGTTTCGTAGCGGTGCCGGTGCAGAGCTCACAGGTGCTGCGCAGCATGCAGGAGGCCGCCGACCAGGGCCTGCAGGCCAACGAGCTGATTGCGCTGCTGCACAGCGACAGGAATCGACCAGCGCGCCTGAGGAACCTGCTCATCCAGCTGGTGTATGGCGAACTCAGCGCCAGAGCTGCCCGCCAAAAGCTGGTGCAAATCCTGGCTGCCACACCATGAACGAGCTCCTGCTGGAAGTCTTCGGCTGGCTGGGCTACCTCGAACGCCCAACGGTGCTGCTGCAGCTGCTGCTCAGCCTGGTGGTGATCCTGCTCAGCCGGGTGGCGCGACAGCGACGCTGGCTGGCCCCGCTCCCGGCCCTCGCCTACCCGCTGCTGGGGGTGTTGGTGCTGGCACTGCTGACGGCCCTGCTCGGGAACCTGGGACAGCCGCAGGGACTGATGCTGTTGCTGAGCCAGCTCTGGCTGGGCTGGGTGAGCCTGCAACTGCTGCACCGGCTGCTGGCACGCCGACTGCCGCCAGCCCGCCTGCATCAACTGGACAGCCGGCTGCTGCGGCCCGCTTTTCTGCTGGTGGCCACCCTGCTGCTGATCAGCGAAGTGGACAGCCTGAGTGATGTGGCGGTGATCCAGCTCGGCCAGGTGCAGGGTGTGGCGGTGAGTGTGGGCAAGGTGTTCAACGGCCTGCTGGTGCTTTATCTGGTGCTGGTGGCCTGCGGACCACCGGCGGCGGGCCTGGCCTGGCTCCTGCAGCGCGCCTTGAGCATGAGCGAAGGCAGCCGCAAGGCCTGCGAACTGATGTTGCGCTATCTGGTGGTGGGCGCAGGACTCGTGGGGGTCGCCCTGCACCTGGGCCTGAACAGCAACGCCCTGATCGCCATCGCCGGCGGCCTGTCGGTGGGCCTGGGCTTCGGCATCAAGGAGGTGTTCTCAAACTTCGTGAGCGGTCTGTGGCTGCTGTTCGAAGGCTCGGTACGCCCCGGTGAGGTGCTGATGATCGACGGCGATCCCTGCGAAGTGCGTCACCTGGGACTGCGGGCGACCCTGCTCTGGCGCGACCGCGACAACGCCGAACTGCTGATCCCCAACCAGACCTTCTTCACCGAAGCCGCCACCACCTACACCGGCTCCGATCGCATGCGCCGCAGCCAGGTGAGCGTGGGAGCCGCCTATCGCCACGATCCCACCCAGGTGATCGCCCTGCTGGAGACAACCGCCCTCGCGGTGCCACGGGTGTTGGCGGAACCAGCGCCGAAGGCACTGGTGCTCGGCTACGGCGAATCCACGATCAACTACGCCCTGCGCTTCTGGATCACCAATCCGCTGAACAATGCCGGCATCTGCAGCGAGGTGAACCAGGCGATCTGGCATGCCTTCCGCGAGCACGGCATCGAGATGCCCTTCCCGCAACAGGTTCAGTACCAGATCGCAGGGCCACCGGATTAACCGCTGGCCAGCCGCCTGAGATAGGCCTCGCGGCTGCCGGCATTGATCCAACCGGTGGCAATGGTTTTGGTGGCGGTGTTGTTCACCCGGCCGCGGTGGATGTGCGAGGGGCCAGCGGGAAAGATCACCAGCTTGCCGCGCTCGGCTTCCTCGTGATGCTGCTGCCAGTGAAACTCAGTGCCGGCTTCCGCCACGCTGTTGCAGTAGAGGATCCAGGCCAGCACGCGGTGCACCGGTTCGGTGGCCTCGTCGCTGATGGTCCAGTCGCAGTGCCAGCGTTTGAAGCCCTCGCCCGCGGCGTAGCGCTGCAGGTTGAAGATCGGATTCACGAACAGCTGCTGCTCCGGGCAGCAGTCTCGAAACAGCGCCCGCTCCTGCAGATAACGCTCCAGGCCGGCGCTCACACCGCGCAGGATCACCTCGGCCAGGGCGAAGGCCTCAGGATCGCTGCGGTCGATCGCCACCAGGCTGATGTCGGTGGAAACCTTGGCGGGCTCGGGGGGGGCGGCCGGCCCTGAACCGGTGGCGCCCTCCGGCCCGAAGGCGATGCCGGGGCGCTGCAGATCGGCGCGGCGATCGAAGAAGGCCATCACCCCATCGGCCAGGGCCTCGAAGCCGGCATTGCGGTAGCGGGCGATCAGCTCCATCAGGCCGCCTCCGCCTGCCGCCAGGGGATCGCCACCAGCGCATCGAGCTGCTGCCAGCGGCTGCTGTCAGCCACGACCCGGCCGCTCAAGCCCACCCGCTCCAGGGCAACGGCAACCGGCTCCAGGGCGAGGGGGCCGGTGGTGGGCTCGATCGGCAGCACCAGCACCTGCTGCTCGGCCGGATCAGCCATCAGCTGCAGATCGAGGTCGAGCAGCTCGCGCTCGAAGAACAGCCGCCGCAGTCGGCCGGTCTGGTGGGCGCCGAGGGCGGTGGCGAAAGCGCGCAGGCCGGCTTCATCGCCATTGCAGCCGCAGTTGAGCGCCAGCCAGATCAACAGTTTGGCCCAGCTCTCAGCGCTCCAGAGCGGCTCGAAGCTGGTGCGGTTGGCGCGCACCAGCTCCGCCAGGGCGAAATCCACCAGCGTGGCCTGCAGGGCCGTGGGGTCAGGAGTTTCGATCGTCATGGTCTCCATCCTCCCCGTCGGCCGGCAGACTGCAGGCAGCTGCGCCCGCACCCGCGATGGCCCTGGACTTCAACGATCCCGATCTGGAGTTCGCCGACCTGGTCTACGCCTATCAGACCTGGGTGATGGCTGTGATCAACGACGAGAAGCTCGGCGGCGATCAGCTGTTGACCGATGAGATCGCCGAGGATGCCCTCAATGCGATGCGCTTCCTGCCCGGCGAGGTGACCGCCGCAATCGAAACCAGCCTGGCCCGCGTCTACGACGTGGATGCGGACGAACTTGCCTCGCTGCTGTTCCCGGA
This sequence comes from Cyanobacteriota bacterium, assembly GCA_041158125.1. Classification (GTDB taxonomy): domain Bacteria; phylum Cyanobacteriota; class Cyanobacteriia; order PCC-6307; family Cyanobiaceae; genus Vulcanococcus. The sequence continues at coordinate 910 of JBEBCC010000082.1, read as the reverse complement.
GGACTGAACCGTCCTGACGTCGTCGCGCCGGCCGCTCCACACCCCTTGACCACCCGACCCGCCAGGCCAGCGCACGGTGCTGACAGCTACGTGCTCGGCACCCACGCCGAAGAGCTGGAGCGCCTGCGCTTCCAGAACGACCTCTGGCGGCCCAGCGCTGAGGCGGCCTGGCACCGCGCCGGCCTCAGCCGTGGCGAGCGGGTGCTCGACCTGGGCGCTGGCCCGGGCTTCGCGGCCCTTGATCTGGCCCGCCGGGTCGGGCCACAGGGACGCGTGCTGGCGTTGGAGCGCAGCCCGGTGTACGTGGCAGCCGGCCGGGAACTGGCGCACCAGGCCGGGCTCCGCCAGCTGGAGTTGCGTCAGCATGACCTGCTGCACGATCCGCTGCCGCAGGGCCCTGCCGATCAAGCCGCAGCCGGTTTCGATCTGGTGTGGATGCGCTGGGTGGCGATGTTCCTGGCGGATCCGGAGCCGCTGCTGGCCGGCTTGCCGGCCGTGCTGCGGCCCGGTGGCCGACTCGTGCTGCACGAATACGTGCACTGGGACACCTTCGGGTTGCATCCCCATGGCGCCGCCATCCACCGCTTCGGCCAGGCGGTGCAGCAGAGCTTCGTGGCCGCAGGCGGCGATCCGGATGTGAACCGCCGCCTGCCCTCGCAGCTGGCGGCGTGCGGCTGGCGCATCGACAGCCTGACACCCCTGCCGGTGCTGGGCGGTCCAGGCTCCATGACCGCCCGCTGGATGGAGCGGTTCGTCAGCGTCTACAGCGCTCAGCTGATCGCCCAGGGCCTCTGGAGCACGGCGCAGCACGCGGAAGCCGCAGCGGAGATCAGCGCCGCCGCCAGCGACCCCGGCAGCTTCTGGGTGGGCCCCACGGTGCTGGAACTGCGGGCGAGCCGGCAACCCACCT
>JBEBCC010000081.1:0-15305 GCA_041158125.1 Cyanobacteriota bacterium | reverse complement strand
TTGCACCCTCGGCGGCGGCGGCCACAGCGCCCTGCTGCTGGAGGCTCACCCCGGCCTGCGCCTGATCGGCCTGGATCAGGATCCCACCGCCCGCGCCGCTGCTGCCGAGCGGCTGGCGCCCTTCGGTGATCGGGTGGCGATCGTGGCCACCAACTTCGCCGATTACACCCCCAGCGTTCCGGTGCTGGCGGTGCTGGCCGACCTGGGCGTGAGCAGCCCCCAGCTCGATGTGGCCGCCCGCGGTTTCAGCTTCCGGCTGGCGGGGCCCCTCGACATGCGTATGAACCCCCTCGCCGGTGAGACGGCCGCGGCGCTGATCGATCGGCTGGATGAGAACGAGCTGGCTGATCTGATCTACGCCTATGGCGAGGAGCGCCTGTCGCGCCGGATCGCCCGCCGCATCAAGGAGCACGGGCCCTGGAGTGAGGCGTCCCAGCCCCGCAACACAGCCGAGCTGGCCTACCTGATCGCCGGTTGCTATCCGCCCCGCGCGCGGCGCGGTCGCATCCACCCGGCCACCCGCAGCTTCCAGGCCCTGCGCATCGCCGTCAACAACGAGCTGGGGGTGCTGGATCGGCTGCTGGCGGCCGCCCCCGATTGGCTGCTGCCCGGCGGCCTGTTCGGCGTGATCAGCTTCCACTCGCTTGAAGATCGCCGCGTCAAGACCGCCTTCCTGGCGGATGAGCGGCTGCAGCGCGTCACCCGCAAGGCCGTGCAGGCCAGCGAGGAGGAGAGCAACGCCAATCCCCGCGCCCGCAGCGCCAGGTTGCGCATCGCCCGGCGGCGGGAGTGCGGCTGATGCGGCGCCGCCGCGTTGTGCAGCAGGGCCTGGGGATGGCTGCGGCGCTGGCCAGTGCCGCCTTCGGCTGCCGGCAGGAGCGCTCCGCTGCGCTGCCGGCAGGCGATGTGGTCAGCACGGATGGTCTCGTGATCGGCGCTGGTCTGGCCGGCCTGGCCTGCGCGCAGCGGCTGCGGGCGGCCGGGCGGCGGGTGCTGGTGCTCGAGGCGCGGCAGCGGCTGGGTGGTCGCATCTGGACGGAACACCGCCAGGGACGAGCGATCGAGCTGGGGGCGTCGTGGCTGCACGGCATCGATAACAACCCTCTGCACCGCCTGATGACGCGGGAGCTGGGCCTGTCCCTGCTGGCCAGTTCAGATCGGAACCGCCTCACCATCGATCCGGCGGGCCGGCGCTGGACGCCAGCCCGCACCTCCCAGGCGGAGGCCTGGCTGGCGTCCCAGGTCCAGCGGGCGGAGCAGCAGGGCTCCCCGGATCAGGCCCTGAGCCGCTGGTTACCGGCCCGGCTCAGCCCCGATCAACGCTTCACCCTGATCGCTGATGTCGTGCATGAGCTGGGTGCTGAGCTCAAGGCGATTGCGGCTGATGCCCCCCTCGGCGATGGTCAGGTTCTGCTGGGGGGTGATGCGCTGGTGCCGGCTGGACTCGATCAGTTGGTCCGGCACCTGGCCCAAGGCCTGGAGATTCGCTGCGCTGAGCCGGTGCGCCAGATCCAGCATGGTCCGCAGGGGGTGCAGGTGATCACAGCCACCGGTCTGATCTGCCGGGCGCGGCAGCTCTGTTGCACCGTGCCCCTGGGGGTGCTCAAGGCCGGTGCGATCACATTTGATCCCCCCCTGCCGTTGGCAAAGCAGCGGGCGATCGCCGGTTTGGGCATGGGCCTGCTCGACAAAATCGTGCTCACCTTCCCCCGACGCTTCTGGGAGGGGGAAGGCTGGATACGCAATGACGGCCCGGTGCCGGGGCTCTGGAGCGAGTGGCTGGATCTCACCCCGCTGCTCGGTCGGCCCGCCCTGATGGGCTTCAACGCCGCGGATACCGCCAGGCGTCTGGCTCGGCAACCCGACGCGGCCCTGGTCGCCTCGGCCATCGAGCAGCTGCAGCGCTGTTTCCCCCAGGCCGAGATCCCCGTTCCCAGCGATGTTCTGCGCAGCAGCTGGGGCGAGGACCCCTACGCGATGGGCAGTTATTCGTTCCCGGCGGTGGGATTCGCTGAGGCTGCAGGGTTGCGTCAGGAGCTGGCGCGCCCATGGGGAGCCCTGGTGCTGGCAGGCGAGGCGGCCAGCGCGGCCTTCCCCGCCACCCTGCACGGGGCTTATCTCTCGGGCCGGCAGGCAGCTGAGAGCCTGCTGGGCTGAGGGGCGCGCCAGTCGGCCCGCAGCGGCTGCCGGATCGTTGCGGTCGTTGTTGCGGCCGGTCGGCCACGTCTTCAGGGTTGGGGTTCCCGCAGCAAGCCGGTGTGGTCCTGGCTGCCGAACAGCTGCCGGTAGGCCGCTGTACTGATGCAGATCAGCACCGGGGCGAGCACCAGCAGGCCGCCGGCGCTGAACAGATACGCCACCGATGCCACCACGCCCTCCACGATGGCGAACCAGAACACGGTCCACCAGCTGGGGTTCACACCGGCGATGCCGGCCTGCAGGGTTTCCACCGGCTTCTGGACGCCGAACAGGGTCATCGGCACCAGGAAGTGCTGGCTGACCATCAGCCAGATCTTGAAGATCGCGAAGGCCAGCAGGGGAAGCAGCAGCAGCCCAGCGCGGATCTTCTCCAGGCCCAGGCCGATGCCCAGGGCTGCGGCCCCCGCCACGGCCAGCACGATCAACAGCAGCAGGACCGAGCCGAGCAGGCGCGCACTGGCGTCTCCATCCCAGCGGGTGAAGCTGCGGAAGCTCGGCTTCTGTCCGTTCAGGCTGATCCAGGCGCCGCGGCTGAAGCCCACCAGGCCCCAGAGCGCCACCACGATGTACCCCACCACGCCCACCACCAGCGCGATCTGCGTGGCGATTGGATGGATCAGTGGTGCATCGCCGAGGGCCAGGTGCAGCACCCCCTTGCTGATCAGCAGCAGGAACGGCGTCATGATCGTGAGCACCAGAACCTGGAACAGCACGAACGGCCAGGGGGCCCGGCAGAAGGCTTGCCAGCCGTCTTCAACGGCGCGCAGCACCTGCAGCCGGTTGGTGCCGGGAGTCGGCAGGCTCATCGTCAAACGGTCACTGGTCGGACCGTAGCGATGACAACAGCGGCTGCCCAGAAGGTTCTGTGCTGTTGATGCACAACCTGTCCTGACGCTGCGCTGCGGCGCCGGGGCAGCCTCCCGCAGCGTGCTGCCGCTCAGCCGGCCGGCCCCCGCCGCAACGTCTGCACGGCGTCACGCACCACGGCGGCGGCAGCCTCAATCTCGGCGGCTGTGGTGTCAGCCCCCAGCCCGAAGCGAATCGAAGCCGCTGCCTGCTGCCGGCTCAGGCCCAGGGCCTGCAGCACATGGGAGGGGGCGCCGCCGCCGCAGGCGGAGCCACTGCTCACGGCCAGCTGGCGTCGCAGCCGGCTGTGCAGGGCGGCCCCGTCCACTCCGTCCACCCGCACGTTGAGGTTGTGGGCCAGGCGCGGTGCGGCGGCGCCGTTGCGGTGGATGCCACCGATGGCCTGCAGGTGCTGCCAGAGCTGATCGCGCAGGGCCGCCAGCCTGGCGCTGCGTTGCGGTTGCGTCGCCACGGCCTGCTGCACGGCCACGCCCAGCCCCACGATCAGTGGCAGCGGTGCGGTGCCGGCGCGCAGGCCATGCTCCTGTCCACCGCCATGCTGCTGCGGTGCCAGGGTCAGCCCCGGCGCAATCAGCAGGGCGCCGATCCCGGGAGGCCCGCCCAGCTTGTGGCCGCTGAGGCTGAGCAGATCGATCCCGAGGGCATCGGGGTGCAGGGGGATATGGCCCACGGCCTGGGCGGCATCGCAGTGGATGGTGATGGCGCGGGCCCGGCAGAGGCCAGCGATTGCTGCCAGCGGTTGCAGCACACCGATCTCGTTGTTGGCGGCCATCACGCTCACCAGCAGCGTGTCGGGCCGCAGGGCGGCCTCCAGGCGGCCTGGATCGAGCAGCCCATCCGGCCCCACCGGCAAGGTGGTGAGCGTGAAGCCGTGGCGGGCCAGGTGCTGCAGCGGGTCGAGCACGGCCCGGTGTTCGCTGACCACGCTGATCAGGTGCCGCCGCTGCCCTCCCGCCGCAAGTTCCGCCTCGGCCAGCCCCTTCAGGGCCAGGTTGTTGGCCTCGGTGGCGCCGCTGGTGAACACCAGCCGCTGCGGCTGGGCGGCCAGGTCGACCCCCAGGGCGATGCCGATGCGGCCGCGGGCCTGCTCCAGCGCGGCGGCGGCCCGCAGACCGCTGCGATGCAGGCGGCTGCTGGGGTTGGCGCAGTGCTCGCTCCACCAGGGGGCCATCGCTGCCAGCACATCCGCTCTGCAGGGGGTGCTGGCCTGATGGTCGAGGTAGATGACGGGATCAGCCATGTCCGCCCATGCTGGCAAGCACTTGGTCTGGCTGCCGCGATGGTTGCTTCCCATCGGCGTCCTCTGCGTTTGGCCTGGCGGGCCCTGGCATCGGTTCTGGCGTTACCGCCGCTCCTGGTTCTGCCGCTGGCCCTGCGGCCGGCCGTCGCCCAGTCCGCCGCCGAAGGCACCGGGGCTGCCGATGCGGGCAATTCCTTCCGCCGGCCTGAGGATCAGCGGCCGGCGGGGCTGGTGTTGCTGCGGGAGTGGCAGACCATGGCCGGCACCCACGCCATCGGCGTCTACGACCCCAAGCCGGACCCGCGTGATCCTTCGGCCCGCACGATCGTGGTCTGGCTGGAGGAGCCCACCGGTGTGAAGCTGGCGGTGGAAACCCTGCGCTGCAGCCCGGCGGCCCCGATGCGGCTGACGCGCCGCGGTTCGGATCTGGTGATCCGCGAGCTCAATCCCGGCGGTCTGGTGGGGCCTGCCAACCGGCTCGATCACCAGATCTGGTGGGCGGCCTGCTTCCCCGCCCAGGCCGGCCGGGATCCGGCGGCGCTGACGGCGCTGGCGCGGCAGCTGGGCTATTCAGGCCAGCTGCGCGAGCAGCAGCAGGTGCTCCCCGGCAGCCCTCGATAGATTGCGGCCAATGCCGCCCGCCGCCCTGCGGACCATGAGCCTCGATCCCGACGCACCGTCCGCCGATTCAGCCGCTGCGCCCCAGGCTGCGGAACCCGCGGCCGCTGCTCAGCCGCCGCCGCCGGTGCGGCTGCTGCTGGTGGACGATGAGCCGGGACTGCGCAGCGCTGTGCAGGCCTATCTGGAGGATGAGGGTTTTGCGGTCACCACGGCGGTGGATGGGGAGGACGGCTGGAGCAAGGCCCAGGAGCTGATCCCGGATGTGGTGATCTCCGACGTGATGATGCCCCGGCTCGATGGCTACGGCCTGCTGCGCAGGTTGCGCGACGACGAGCGCCTCGGCGGCACGCCGGTGATCTTCCTCACCGCCAAGGGCATGACGGCCGATCGCATCGAGGGCTTCCAGGCCGGCTGCGACGACTACATCCCCAAGCCGTTCGACCCCGATGAACTGGTGGCCCGCGTGCGCAACGTGGTGCGTCGCCAGGAGCGGCTGCTGGCGGAAGCCGCCCGTTTTGCCGATGCTGATATCGGCCAGATGGCCAAGCAGATCACCGAGATCCGCTCGTTGCTGGCCACAGGCGGCAACCGTCGGTCGGCCAGTGCTGTGCGGCACGATTTCACGCCGCGGGAGGCCTCGGTGCTGCAGCTGGTGGCTGAGGGGCTGATGAATAAGGAGATCGCCCGCCGGCTGGAAACCTCGATCCGCAATGTGGAGAAGTATGTGAGCCGGCTGTTCACCAAGACCGGCACCGCCAGCCGCACCGAGCTGGTGCGCTACGCCCTGGAGCACGGCCTGGTTGAGTAGCGCGCCTGGGTCAGCGCCGGACTGGCTGCCGGCGGCCTTCAATGGCGGCCACACCTACCGCGATCGCGTCAGCCAGCCCGTCGCCAGTACGGTCGGTTTCTATGCCAGCCACTATCCGCATTCGGATCGGGCGGTGTGGGAGCAGCGCCTGATCGCCGGCGAGATCCTTCGCAACGGCCAGCGGCTCCGGGCCGATGGGCCCCTGGCGCCGGGTGATCGGCTGGCCTGGCATCGGCCCCCCTGGCAGGAGGCCGCCGTGCCGGTGCTCCAGGAGCACGCGATCGTGTTCGACGACGGCGACCTGCTGGTGCTCAACAAACCCAGCGGCCTGCCGGTGCTGCCCGCCGGCGGGTTTCTGGAACACACGCTGCTGAGGCAGCTGGAGGGCTGGCTGGCGGCGGGGTGGCTCGATCCCGCTGCCGGTCTGCCTCGACCGGTCCATCGCCTCGGCCGCTTCACGTCCGGCCTGCTGGTCTGCGCTCGCCGTCCCGCCAGCCGCGCCTGGCTGAGCGCGCTGCTGCGGGACAGCACCACCCCTGGGGCCGGCGCCGATCACCCCGGCGCTGCCCCGGCGCTGCCGGCCTCGGCGCGGGCCTGCTTCAAGCTTTACCGGGCTCTGTTGCGCCCACCGCAGCCCGGGTCCGTGCTGCTGGCACTGGCACAACCCGGCGCCCCTCGGGTTGCTGCCACCGCCTCTGCTGCTGGTGCTGCCGGTGTTGCTGAGGCACCAGGCCTGTGGCTCGAAACCCCGATCGGCCGCCGATCCCACGCCCGCCTCGGCCTGATCTGGGCCGCCGCCGAACCGACAGATCCGGCCGCCCTGCCGGCCCGCAGTGCCGTGCGCCTGATCGCCCGGCGCCCCAAGGGCTGGCTGGTGGCGGTCACCATCGCCAGCGGCCGCCCCCATCAGATCCGCATTCACGCCGCAGCGGCGGGTGCCCCCCTGCTGGGGGATCCCCTCTACGACCCTGGCGGCGTGCCCCGTGGCGACGCCTTACCGGGCGATGGCGGTTATCGGCTGCATGCCCATCGGCTGGAGTTGCAGCACCCCGCCGGCCATCGGCTGGCGGTGGAGGCTCCGCTGCCGCCGGAGCTGACGGATTGATGGCCGAGCCTCAGCTCAGGCCTTCTCGAAGGCCAGCAGCCGCGAGAAGTAGAAGGGGGCCTTGTTGAGGCTGCGGCGCCTGAGCACGAAGCCGGCGGCCTCGGCGGCCTGCACGATGCCGGCCTCCCGCAGGGTGTAGGCGCGGGTGGTCTTGCTGGGGCCGGGGAACAGCTGGCCGATGCCCTTGAGCAGCGCCAGCAGGGGGGTGTAGGGGGCGAAGCTCACGATCAGGTGCCGCTCCGCCAGCGAGGCCAGGTGGCGCACCATCTCCTCGGCCGGTTGCTGTGGGTAGTGGATGAACACATCCAGGCAGACCACCGTGTCGTAGCGACCGCTGAGGCTTTCGAGATCGGAGGCCAGGAAGCTGATGCGGCCCGGGGCGATGCCGGCTGCACCGGCACGGCGCTCGGCCTCCTGCACCATCGCCTCGGAAAGATCAGAGGCGGCGATCGAGCCGGCCCCCAGCTGCGCCAGCGGCAGCGTCAGGCTGCCGACACCGCAGCCGGCATCGCAGAAGCTGCGCCGCGCCAGATCACCCTGCTCCTGCAGCCAGGCCAGCACGTTGTCCACGGTCTTCTGGTGGCCGATGCGGATGTTGCGCTGCACCTTGTTCACATCGTCGGATTCGCTGTAGATGCGATTCCAGCGATCGAAGCCGGTGGTTTCGAAATAGCCCTTCACCTCCTGCTTTTCGGCGGCTTTCTCCGCAGCGAGTGACGTCGGGGCTGGAGGGAGCACGTCGGAGGCAGGCATCGGCAAGCGGCTGGGGCCGGGCAGCACGTTAGAAGCCCGGCCCGGGGCCGTGTCACTTCGCCGGGGCGGCAGGCGGTCTGGTCTGCTTGCTGAGCTGTTGCACCAGCTGCACCAGGCCAGCGCTCGGCACCACCCGCACCAGGCCCACCCGTTCGGCCGGCTCCCGACCCAGATAGGCGATGAAGGCATTGAGGGGAATGGCGATCACCCGAGCGTTGGCCTTGGCCAGCTGCGGTGATTCCTTGATGCCCCGCTGCACGATCGCCTGCACGAAGCTGCCGTCGGTGGAGCAGGGCACGAACGGTTTGCCCTTGTTGGCGCCTTCGCTGGCGCTCACCTCCAGGCCTGGTTCCGGGCAGAAGATCATCGGCTGCTGCGCGGCGATCGCGCGGGCCTGAGCGGCCGGCAGCTTCTGGCTGATCAGCAGCTGTTCCGCCAGGGCCATCTGGCCGGGATCCGGAGCCACCGCACCCACATCCGCCTGCTTCTGCTGCAGCAACGGCATCACCAGCCGATTGAACCGAGCCAGGCTCACGGGTGTGAAGCGCAGCTCAGCCCGCTCCTTCTCGGCCAGGCCAAAGCGCTTGCCGGCCTTGATCTCCTCGGCCGCGGCGATCGAGATCGCCGCCAGATAGGCCTTCACGGGCTTGCCGTCGATGTTGGCGGTCATGGCCTTCGGCTGCCCCTGGCCGTCGATGGCCATCAGCAGCAGCACCGAATCCAGCTTGGCCATCACCTCGGCTTCGGGCAGGGCCCGCGCTGGTGCTGGCGGCAGCAGGGCCGTCAGGGCGGCCATGGCCAGCAGGCCGCTCACGACACCGGCGGCCGTGCGCCGACGACGCGAATGCCGAGCCGCGGCGGCTGGGGTGTCGCGCCTGCTGTGCAGGGGCCTGGCGGTCGAGATCACGGCTGCTCGGGGGTGAGGGGGCCCGCCCGGTGTGGGCTGGCGGGCATCGTCGCAGGATTTGCCGGGGGTGGCGATCGATGCTGCTCAGGCAGCGTGGCGCCACTGCAGTCCATCGGCTGCGGCACTCCAGCGCAGGCAGTGGTTCAGCGGTCGCCCGAGCAGCAGTTGCGCTGCACTGCGCCCGTCGCCCAGCACCCGCCGTGGCAGCACCGTGGCGGCGGCGATGGCGCGGCCGGGTTCATGGCTCCAGCGGGCCAGCCGGCGCACCCCCTCCAGCAGCGGCAGGGTGACGCCGGCCAGGGTGCCGTCGGTCAGGCGGCAGCTGCCGTCGGCCACGATCAGCAGGCGATCGTCCCAGCGGTGCTGCCCCTCCCCGAGGCCATAGGGGGCGAGGGCATCGCTGACCAGCACCACCTGATCAGGGCCCAGCCGCTGCAGCAGCACGGCCATCGAGGGTGCCACGTGCACGCCATCGGCGATCAGGCCCAGGGCGATGTCGCCCCGCAGCAGAGCGGCCGCCAGCGGCCCGGGATTGCGGTGCTGCAGCCCGCCCATGGCATTGAAGGCGTGGGTCACCATGCCGACACCGGCGGTGAAGGCCGCAGCGGCCTGCTGTTCATCGGCGCCGCTGTGGCCGAGGCTCACGGCTATATCCAGGCGCCGCAGGGCGCCGATCACTGCCGCGGCACCCTCCAGCTCCGGCGCCAGCGTCACCAGCGCGATCTCCGGTTCGAAGCCGCTGATGCGCTCCTGCAGGGCCGCGAGGCTGGGGGCCACCAGGTGTTGATCGGGGTGGGCGCCGCGCCGCGCCGGGGCCAGGAAGGGGCCCTCCAGGTGGGCGCCCAGCAGGCGGCAGCGAGCGCTGCCGGGCTGATCCTGGCGGTGCTGACGACGGGCCTCGGCCAGCACCGCCAGGGCCTGGCGCAGGGGGGCGATGCCGCAGGTCACCAGCGTGGGGCAGATGGCCTCGACGCCATCGCGCCAGAGCAGTGCCTGCAGCTCCTGCAGCCGCGGCAGATCAGCGTTGCTCAGCTCGGGAAAAGCCAGCCCCAGGCCGCCGTTGATCTGCAGGTCCACGCCCATCGGGCTGAGCCAGTCGCCGTGCCAGTCGTCGCCGGCGGCCGCGGCACCGGCCGGGATCGGTTCCACGGCCTGGATCACACCCTCCGCATGGCCGATGCGCCAGCGCTGGGCATCGCTGTGGCGGCAGCGGCGGGCCTGGGGCAGACGCAGGTTGGTGAGCCAGCGCATGGCGCACACGCGCACACGGGAGAATGACAGTCTTGCCGCCTCTGCGCCCGTTGACTTCCGCCGCCGCCTCGCCCTCCGCTGATCCGGCGGCGTCGCCCGTTGTGGCGAGCGCTCTGCAGGGCACCGTGCCGGTGGCGGTTGTGATGGGCAGCGATTCGGATCTGCCCACCATGCAGCCGGCGGTGACGATGCTCGAGCGCTTCGGTGTGGCGGCTGAGGTGCGGGTGCTCTCAGCGCATCGCACGCCGCTGGAGATGGTGGCCTTTGCCCAGGGGGCAGCGGCGCGTGGCTTCCGGGTGATCATCGCCGGTGCCGGCGGCGCCGCCCACCTGCCTGGCATGGTGGCTTCCCTCACGACGCTGCCGGTGATCGGTGTGCCGGTGCAGACCCGGGCGCTGTCCGGCGTGGATTCGCTTCATTCGATCGTGCAGATGCCGGCCGGTATCCCGGTGGCCACGGTGGCGATCGGCAACGGCGCCAATGCCGGCCTGCTGGCGGCCCAGATCCTGGCGATCGCCGATCCCACCCTGGCGGAGCGGGTGGCGGCCTACCGGCGCGAGCTGCACGAGCAGGTGACAACCAAGGATGCCCGCCTGCTGGAGCTGGGCAGCGCGGCCTATCTGGCGCAGATGTGAGCTGACGCGATGCTGGAGCGGTTGGTGCTGCCCCTGTGGCTGCGGCTGAGCCTGGCGCTGCCGCTGTTCACGCTCAATCTCTGGGTGCTGCGCCAGCTGCTGCTGCCGCTGGCGCCGTTCCCGGCGTTGGTGGTGGCCGCCGCCCTGATCGCCTTTCTGCTGGATCTGCCCACCCGCTGGCTGGTGGCTCGGCGTCTGCCGCGCCCCCTGGCGGTGCTGGCGGTGGTGGGCCTGGGTCTGGGCCTGCTGGTGCTGGCGGCGCTCTGGCTGGTGCCGCGGCTGGTGGAGCAGCTGGGGGAGCTGGTGAATGCCCTGCCCGCCTGGCTGGCGCAGGGGGAGCAGTGGCTGGATCGGCTGGAGGCCTGGTCTGCGGACCATGGCCTGCCCACGGAGTTCACCGACCTGAGCAGCACGCTGCTGGCCCGCGCCAGCCAGATCGCCAGCCAGCTGAGTCAGCGCCTGTTGGGGCTGCTGGGGGCCACGGTGGGGCTCACGGTGAATGCTGTGATCGTGGTGGTGCTGGCGGTGTTTCTGCTGCTGGGCGGTGAGCGGATCGTGGCCGGCCTGGCCGGTTGGCTGCCGGAGGCTGTGCGCGCACCGGTGCTGAGCACGCTTGGCCGCACCTTTCGCGGCTATTTCGCCGGTCAGGTGCTGCTGGCGCTGATTCTGAGCGCCTTGCAGATCGTGGTTTTCACGCTGCTGGCGATTCCTTATGGCGTGCTGTTCGCTGTGGCGATCGGCTTCACCACGCTGGTGCCCTATGCCAGTGCGCTCACGATCGTGCTGGTGAGTCTGCTGCTGGCCCTGCAGGATCCGCGCACGGGTCTGGAGGTGCTGGCGGCGGCGATCACGGTGGGTCAGGTGGTGGATCAGGTGATCCAGCCGCGGCTGATGGGCAGCATTGTTGGCTTGCAGCCGGCCTGGCTGCTGGTGTGTCTACCGATCGGCGCGCGCGTCGGCAGCCTGATGGGGCTGGGGGAGCTGCTGGGCCTGTTGCTGGCGGTGCCGCTGGCCAGTTGCCTGAAGACCTTCCTGGATCTCTGGGCCCAGCGGCCTGGGGGGGGAGAGTCGGCTGGGGCCGAGGGCTGAGCGGTCGGTTGATCGCTGCTGGCCCCCGGGTTGCGGTCCTGGCTGGGGTGGTGTGTGCTCAGCCCTGCTGGGGAAGGATGCCCTGGGCGCTCAGGTAGGCCAGCACCTGCTCCACGCTCTGCTCGAGGGTCTGGCTGCCGGTGTCGACGCGCAGTTCGGGGGTTTCGGGAGCTTCGTAGGGGCTGGAGATGCCGGTGAACTCCTTGATGTCACCGGCGCGGGCCTTGGCGTAGAGGCCCTTGGTGTCGCGGTCTTCGCACACGGCCAGATCGGCGGCGCAGTGGATCTCGATGAAGTCGCCGGCGTCCACCAGGGCGCGGGCGCGGTCGCGGTCGGCCTTGAACGGTGAGACGAAGGCGGTGAGCACCACCACGCCGGCATCGAGGAACAGCTTGCTCACTTCACCGATGCGGCGGATGTTCTCCTCGCGGGCGGCATCGGAGAAGCCGAGGTCCTTGCAGAGGCCGTGGCGGATGTTGTCGCCATCGAGCACGTAGCAGGCGAGGCCACGCTCAAACAGGGCGGAGTTCACGGCGTTGGCCAGGGTGCTCTTGCCGGCGCCGCTGAGGCCGGTGAACCAGAGGATGGCGCTGCGATGGCCACGCTGCGCGGCGCGTGCCGCCCGATCCACTGAGGTGTGATGCCAGGCGATGTTGGTGGAGGCGCCCTGGGTGGTGAGTTCGCCGTAGGTGGGGGCTGCGGTCATGGCGCCGGTCTGCGGTGCGGAAGGTCGGATCGGGGCATTCTCCCCGCCGGCGCGCTGCGGGCCGCTGGCTTGGCGCACGGTGGGCGCCGGCCTGGTGCGGTGCGGTGGGGTGGGGCCTGGCGTGGTTCGGCTCCGCGGTCTGGCCTGCTTCAGCCGCCGGCCTGCTTGGGCCGGTAGCCGGCCTGTTCCAGGGCCGCCAGGGCCGGGGCCACCTGGTCGCCCTGCAGTTCGATCACACCGTCCTTGAGGGTGCCGCCGGTGCCGGCAGCGGCCTTGAGCCGCTTGAGCAGGGCCTTGAGCTCGGCCTCGGGCGCTTCCATGCCGGTGATCACCGTCACGAGCTTGCCGCCTTTGCCGGCCTTGGTGCGCTGCACCCGCACGCGCTGCTGCCCCTTGGCGGTGGGTTCAGCCGCCGGACCGGTGCTGCGCTGCAGGCTCTCCGGCCTGCTGAATTCCTGCCAACCGCCCTTGGCCATGGCCAGCCCTGTCGTTGGATCCAGTTCAGCGCAGCGGCGGCCCCGTCCTGCTGCCACCGCCAGTTCCTACGCTGCAGCAACTCCGCGTTGATGTCGGTGACCAGCACCGTTCCCCCGATCGCTGTGGATCCGGCAGCGCTGGCCATCGCCGCCCGTCCCAATCCTCTCGGCCGCTACGGCCAGTTCGGCGGGCAGTATGTGCCGGAAACCCTGATCCCGGCGCTGGCGGAGCTGGAGCAGGCCGCTGCTGAGGCCTGGCAGGATCCGGCCTTCACGGAGCGGCTCAACCATCTGCTGCGCACCTATGTGGGGCGCCCCAATCCGCTGTATGAGGCCGAGCGGCTCACGGAGCACTACCGCCGCGCCGAGGGGGGGCCGCGCATCTGGCTGAAGCGCGAAGACCTGAATCACACCGGGGCCCACAAGATCAACAATGCCCTCGGCCAGGCGCTGCTGGCGCTGCGGATGGGCAAGAAGCGGATCATCGCGGAAACCGGCGCCGGCCAGCATGGTGTGGCCACGGCCACCGTCTGCGCCCGCTTCGGCCTGGAGTGCGTGGTTTACATGGGCGCTGAGGACATGCGCCGTCAGGCCCTGAATGTGTTCCGGATGCGGCTGCTGGGAGCCACGGTGCAGCCGGTCACCGCTGGCACCGCCACCCTCAAGGATGCCACCAGCGAAGCGATCCGCGACTGGGTGACGAATGTGGAGAGCACCCACTACATCCTCGGCTCGGTGGCGGGCCCGCACCCGTTCCCGATGCTGGTGCGCGATTTCCACGCTGTGATCGGTGAGGAAACCAAGCGCCAGTGCCAGGAGGCCTTCGGCCGCAACCCTGATGTGCTGGTGGCCTGTGTGGGCGGCGGCTCCAATGCCATGGGCCTGTTCCATCCCTTCGTGGAGGACACCGCGGTGCGCCTGGTGGGTGTGGAAGCTGCCGGCGATGGTGTGGCCACGGGGCGCCATGCCGCCACGATCACCGAAGGGCGCGTCGGTGTGCTGCACGGCGCCATGAGCCTGCTGCTGCAGGACGAGGAGGGCCAGGTGCAGGAGGCCCACTCGATCAGCGCCGGCCTCGATTACCCGGGTGTGGGCCCCGAGCACAGCTACCTCAAAACGATCGGCCGGGCCGAATACGGCGCCGTTACCGACGCTGAGGCTCTCGATGCTCTGCAGCTCTTATGTCGTTTGGAGGGCATCATCCCGGCGCTGGAAACCGCCCATGCCTTCGCCTGGCTGGAGAAGCTCTGCCCCACCCTGGCTCCCGGCACCGAGGTGGTGCTCAACCTCTCCGGCCGCGGCGATAAGGACGTGAACACCGTGGCCGACAAGCTGGGCCGTGCCATCGGCGGCTGATGCGGCGCCTGCTGCTCAGCCGCCCGGGCCAGAGCTGGCCAGCTGCTGCACCCAGTCGAGCTGGCGGGGCAGGCAGTGGCTGTGGAGGTCGTAGTGGGCGATCGCGAAGGCGCGGGCGGCGTCACCGAGGCGCTGGCGGGCGGCTGGGTCATCGAGCAAGGCGATGACGGCATCGGCGAGGGCCTGGTGATCGAAGAAGTCCACCAGGCGACCAGTCTCGTCGTGATTGATCACCTCGCGCAGGGGTGCGGTGTCGCTGGCGACGATGGCGCAGCCGATGCTCATCGCTTCGAGCAGGCTCCAGCTGAGCACGAAGGGATAGGTGAGGTAAACGTGAACGGTGGAGAGCTGCAGTAGGTTGATGAAGGTGGGATAGGCAATCTTGCCGAGGAAGTGCACGCGCTGCCAGTCGTCATCGGTGATGGCTGGACGCACTTCGGCTGCGAAGATATCGCGCCAGGAGCGTTGGCCGTAGCGCCTGGGATCGGGGCGGCTGCCGTAGCTCACCTCATCACCGCCAACGAGCAGAATGCGCGCATGGGGGCGCCTGCGCAGCAGATCGGGCAGGGCGCGCATGAAGATGTGGTAGCCGCGGTAGGGCTCAAGGTTGCGGTTCACGAAGGTGATCACCTCATCGTCGCGGCTGAGGGTGAAGGAGGTTCCATCGGCGCTGGAGAGGGTCACGCGGGCATTGGCATCGGGGATCAGGCGATCGGTGTCGATACCGTCGTGGATCACGCTGATGCGACTGGCGAACGGTTCTGGGAAGGTGCTGGCCTGCCACTGGGTGGGACAGATGCCGGCGCATGCATCATCAAAGTGAAGCAGGTTGTTGATGGTTTTAAGGCGTAATCGGCAGGCATCCGCGATCGGATCTGGCTGGCTGAATTCAGGGTCGAAACCCACGTCTGCGCCAGTAAAGGAATAGTGGAATTCGCAGTAGATGCCAAGTGGGGTGTGGGGCCACACTTGGCGGAGAAACAAGCTTTCACCCCAGCCGGGGTGGGCGATGATCGCGTCGGGGATATAACCGGAGGCGGCGAGAGTCCGGGCGGCCTGCAGGCAGGCTTCACCGCGGATCACCTTGGTTTCCAGATCAACCAGCCAGGGGTGAATTGCCGGGGTGGAGCCGCGGCTGGCGCGGTAGCGGTGCACGTTGACGCCCTGCCAGGTTTCCGGGCCACCCTGCCCCCAGCAGAGGGCATCCACCTGGTGGCCTTGCTGCACCAATGCCGGCGCCAGATGCTTGAACTGGCCGGGAAAGTTCTGGTGAACGAAGAGCAGGCGCATGG
>JBEBCC010000080.1:0-24072 GCA_041158125.1 Cyanobacteriota bacterium | reverse complement strand
GGATCCCCATGCCCTTCAAGAGCACCGTGGGTGACTACCAAACAGTCGCCACCCTGGAGACGTTCGGCTTCCTGCCGCCCTTCACCCAGGACGAGATCTACGACCAGATCGCTTACATCATCGCCCAGGGTTGGAGCCCGCTCGTTGAGCACGTCCACCCCAGCAATTCCATGGCCACCTATTGGTCCTACTGGAAGCTGCCCTTCTTCGGTGAGAAGGATCTGAGCGTGATCGTGAGCGAGCTCGAGGCTTGCCACCGCGCTTACCCCGACCACCACGTGCGTCTGGTTGGCTACGACGCCTACACCCAGAGCCAGGGTGCTTGCTTCGTGGTGTTTGAGGGCCGCTGATTCAGCGGAGCTCAATGGCGATGACCTCGCCCAGGCGGGGTCATCGCTCCTGTAGCGCGAGCACGGCGGTTCAGCCGCTGCTGGCGCTTTGTTTCAGCGATCAGTCCTGCTTCTGGCCACGCCCTTGAGTTGGCGCGGTTCTGGAGTTGCGTATCTGTCGCCCCCTATTCAGTCATTCCATTCGCCGGGCGGACATGGCCAGCACATCGAGTCGTGAAGCAGCTCTGGAGCGCCGGAAGGCGCTGACCAACGGTGGCAAAAAAGCCTCGGGCCGCTACACCTCCTCGCCCAGCCGTGTGCGCACAGCGGCCGATGCCCGCCCGACGCGGACCAACACCCCGGCTCCGGTGGCCAGCCCTGAACCGGCCCCGGCGGCACCGGCACCGCGTGCCGCTGCCGCCCGTCCCAGCGCATCTCTGAGCTCTGCTCCTCCGGCCGGCCGCCGCAGCACAGCCAAGCCCGTGGCGAATCCCAGTCGCGAGCTGGTGCTCGCTCGCCGCGAAGCACTGAGCCGCTCCGGCAAACGCGCCGATCGCTCCAAGGACCGCAGCCGGACGGATGCTGCCAAGGAAGCCAAGAGCACGGCTCCTGCAGCCGCCGAGCACAAGTGCAAGTGCCAGGAGAAATCTGCTGCTGAGTCCCGCACAGCCGCCCGCAGCGCCAGCCTTTCCCTTGACAGTGGCCGTTCAGTCGCCAGCGGTACGGCCAAGTCCGCTCCCCGCGCCGCCACCAAGAAGAGCACCGCCCAGCACAACCCCAGTCGCGCTCTGGTGCTGGCACGCCGTGATGCCCTGGCCAAGCGCGGCAAGTCCGCCAGCACAGCCGCGAATGGCGGTGCCGCTGCCGTGGTGCGCCAGGGCAACCCCGACCTCAGCACCCGCGAGCTCTCCCAGAAGCTGCGCGAACTGAAGAACAAGAGTGGCTCAGCCGGCCTCGTGCGCAGTGGCAGCGGCAGTGGCACCACCCGTCCCAGTGGCCCCAACCGCAAGGGCGCCAGCCAGGCTGCCGCTGCTGATGCCTCCTGGAAGGTGGGTGTGAGCGAAACCCTCGCCGGTCAGACCGTTACCGGCACCCAGGCCAACCGCTCGCTGAAGACCACCGGCAACGAAGCCGCCACCTGCCGCACCATCACCGGCACGGAGTATCTCGGCGCCGAGGTGTTCCAGACCTTCTGCGGCACCCAGCCCGCTACCCCGAACCAGCCCGCCAAGGTACGCGTCAGCGCCACCAGCCATGGCAATCGCGTCACCGGCAATGAAGTCGGTCGTAGCGAGAAGGTGACCGGCGATGAGCCCGGCACCTGCAAGAGCGTCACCGGCACCGAATACCTCTCACCCCATCAATCGGCCGCCTACTGCGGCACCACCACCACGCCCTCGATCCGCAAGGTGGGCCGCAGTCAGACCCTCGGTGGTCAGGCCGTCAGCGGCGTGATGGTCGGTCGCAGTGAGAAGGTCACCGGCGATGAGCCCGGCTCAGGCCGTCAGCTCACCGGTGATCAGTATCTGGGTGCTGAAGCACCGACCCCTGGTCGTGCCCCCGCCAAGGTCAGCGCCCTCAATACCCTGCGCGGTACCGGTATCACCGGCACCCATGTCGGTCGCAGCGAGCGGGTCACCGGCGATGAGCCCGGCAGCTGCCGCAACATCACCGGTGATGAGTACATCGGCAGCCAGCAATTCGAAGGCTTCTGCGGCGCCAAGCCCGCCCCCGAAGCCGCCAAGGTGGGCTTCAGCATCACCAACCGCAACCTGGTGGTCAGTGGCACCCGCACCGGCCGCTCCAACAAGGTGACCGGCGATGAACCCGGCACCTGCAAGGTGGTCACCGGCACCCCCTATGCCGGCCTTGAGCAGGCCGGTGATTTCTGCAACGCCGCTGCAGTGCGCGCCACCCGTGAGCGCACCCCCGTTCGGGGCAGCAACCGCATGACCGGCATCCAGCCTGGGATCGGCGGCAGCCTCACCGGTGCTGAGAAGGGTGCATGCGAGGACGTCACCGGCACGCCTTACGTCGGTGCAGAGCAGCAGCAGGCTGCCTGCGGCGGCTCTCCGGCCCGTGACGCCGACTTTCCTCAGCCTCTCAACCCCGCTGCCTGGCAACAATTCAGCGTCCAGTCCCCCGCTCGTGCCGCCCAGGTCGAGCGTGAGACCACCGGCACCGTGACCGGCAGCACGTATGAGCAGGGCGGTCGGATCACCGGTCCGTTCGATATGGCCACCGGCAAGGTGACGGGCACCGAGCACTTCCGCTTTGATCGTCGCCAAGCGCAGCGTCTGGCTGGCGCTGCCCCTGCAGCCGGTGCGACCGCTGAAGTCCAGCCCGCGGCTTCACGCGTCACCGGCGAGGGTTCCGGTCACAAGATCACCGGCGACGACTGGGATCGTGGTGACCGTGTCACCGGCACGGAGGGCAGTTCCGCCCGCCGCCGCAACCCCACCCGGGTCGGTCCGATGAGCGCCATGCCCGGTCTGCAGAACAAGCGCAACGAGGAAGTTCCTGCTCCCACCAGCAAGGTCACCGGTTCCAGCGGCAGCACCGACCAGGGCTCCCTGATCACGGTGTCCGGCGGCGCTCGCGGCTGAGGGCTGAACGATGCCCCGGCGCCCCGCCAGCAACAACCAGCGGCCTACCGGGCCCACGGCAGTCCGCCGCCGGCCCGGTGCTGATGGCCCCAGTAGCACCCAGTCCCCAGTAGCGCCTACCGGCTCTGACCCCGGTCTCAGCCCTGTGTCCAGTCTCAGCAAGGTTCTGCGCCAGCGCGAGCTGGCCAGCGCAGCCCGCAGCCGCAGTGCCCGGGCCAAGGCTGAGGCTGAAGCCAGCCGATCCGTGGCCCCAGCCGGACGTCGTGTTCGCCCTGTCGCGACCCAGGTGATCCGTAGCGCCTCACGCCCTGCGGTCACCGAGCCTGATGTGCCCGCGTCTGCTCCAACGCCTGGATCCAGCGGGCTGCATCCCCTCAGCGATGGCCGCGCCAATGCGGCTCTGCGCGCCTATGAGGAGCAAACCCTGGGAGCCTTTGACCGCATTGTTCCGGTGCTGAAGCGCCTTTCAGCGCTGCAGCATGAGCCCGACTTCGTTGACCAGGCTCAGCGCCTGGCTCAGCGCGAACTTGGCCATCCCCTGCCTCTGCCGGTGCTGGAAACGGCGTGGACCAGCCAGCTGGACATGCGCACCCTGTTCGCCTGGTGCGTGTTCGAGGCCTACGAGCAGACCAGCCTCAGTTTCTTCAACAACGACCCCCTGGCGGCTGCCGCCGGCAGCGCTGACGCCCAGGCGTTCGAGACCTTTCTGCTCGACTGCGGCTTTCATCTGCTGGATGTCACCCCCTGCGCCGACGGTCGCCTGGCCCATGCCATCGCCTATGGCCTGCGCCTGCCCTTCAGCTCGGTGCGTCGTCGTTCCCATGCCGGTGCACTGTTCGACGTTGAGAACACGGTCAATCGCTGGGTCAAGACCGAGCACCGTCGCTACCGCGAAGGTTTGCCGAACCCGGCCCATGCCGACACCCGCTACCTGAAGGTGGTTGTTTACCACTTCAGCACCAAGGATCCCTGCCACGAAGGTTGCGCTGCCCATGGCAGTGATGACAAGGCAGCGGCGGCCGCCGGTCTGCAACGGCTCAAGGATTTCCAGCAGGCCGTGGAGAACAGCTTCTGTTGTGGTGCTTCTGTTGATCTGCTGCTCGTCGGTATGGATACCGACACCGACGCGATTCGGGTGCATGTGCCCGGTCGTGATGGCGCAACCGATCTTGAGCACTGGCTCGATGCTCGCGCTGTGTACGACGCGACCCGTCAGCTCTCCGTCGATGCCGCCCGTGAGCGGATTGGTGGCATGGTTCATGATGCCGCTCCCACCAGCCCTGACCCTGGCATGGTGCGACTGGTGGCCCGGCTGATCGAGCAGAATCTCTCCCAGATCGATTACGTTCGCCAGTATCACGGCGGCAGCTACAGCGATTTCGGCCACGCCGAACGCTTCATCGGTGTTGGCATCGGCTTCAAGGAGATTCATCTGCGCAACCTCACCTACTTCGCTTATCTGGATACAGTGGAGGAAGGAGCACCAGACCTTGATGTTGGTGTCAAAATCTTCAGTGGTCTGAATGTGTCGCGCGGTCTGCCGATCCCGGTGGTGCTCCGCTTTGATTACCACGGTGGTGTGCCGGGCGCCCGCGAGCGGGCCATTGCCCACTGCGAGCGCGTCCAGGCCGCCATCGAAAGCCGCTATGCCCAGCTCTGCCAGCAGGGTCTGCTGCATACGCTGCTCACGGTGCGCGACCGCGACCGTTCTGTGCCGGCTGAGACCGTAAGGTCCTCCATCAGCTTCAACAACGGAGGGGGACATTGACATGTTGATCTGCAAGGTCGTTAAACCTTTGGTCTCCACCAACCGCATTGCTGATTTTCAACACAAGCACCTTCAGGTCGTTCTCGATGGCAGCACCCAGAAGGTTGCCGTTGATGCTGTTGGCGCGGTTCCCGGAGATTGGGTGATCTGTGTGGGCAGCTCCGCGGCCCGGGAAGCCGCTGGTAGCAAGTCCTACCCCAGCGATCTCACGATCGTTGGCATCATCGACCACTGGGATCCTGACGCAGCCAAGGAGATGGCCGCTGGCAAGCCCACCAGCCCCCAGGGAGGCAAGTCCTAGTGGAGATCATGCAGGTGATGGGATCACTCGTCTGCACGCAGCGGGTTGAGGGTTTTGCTCACCAGAACCTCAGGATTCTGCGCACGGCCAAGGGCAAGCTCAATGTCGCCACTGACCCGGTGGGCGCATCACCCGGCAACTGGGTGTTCACCGCCAGTGGCTCGGCAGCTCGTTTCGCCACCGGAGATCCGAATCTGTTCACCGATCTCACGATCGGCGGCATCATCGACCACTGGTCGCCCGACGGCTGAAGCGGTCCTCATCTGATCGCCTCCTCCCATCGCGCACCACTCATCGGGCACCGCCCCATTCCGCCATGGCCACACCCAGATCCCGAGCTTCCACCAGCAAGGCCGCTGCCAGCCGGTCGAACGCCGCCAAGGCGAACACCAGCCAGCCGGCAGCTCAGCCCAGCGCTTCGGCCAGCCCGGTACCTGCCCCTGCAGCCATCACGGCCCCGGCGGCAGCGCCTGAATCGCCTGAACCGTTGCCGCCGGAGGCTTCGACCGCCGGCGACTCGATCACCGTTCCTGCCCAGACGGTGGCCGCCGGTAGTCAGGCTTCTGGCTCCGGCAGCCGAGCCCTCGGCGCTTCCGGCTCCTCCGGTGCTTCCGGCACTGGCGGTGGTAACCGTTCTCTACCCACCCCTTCCTCAAACCCCATGGCTTCTTCCGTTCAGGGCATCGCCCTCGGCATGATCGAAACCCGCGGTCTGGTGCCCGCGATCGAAGCAGCGGACGCCATGACCAAAGCCGCCGAGGTGAGCCTCGTCGCCCGCGAATTCGTTGGTGGCGGTTATGTGACCGTGATGGTGCGTGGTGAAACCGGTGCGGTGAACGCTGCCGTTCGCGCCGGTGCCGATGCCTGTGAGCGAGTGGGCGATGGCTTGGTGGCTGCCCACATCATTGCTCGTCCCCACAGCGAGGTGGAACCTGCTCTGGCCGGCACCGACAACCGTCGGGCCTGATGGTGATGGACGCCGTCCATCCGCGGGTCCTTGCCGACCTCGGCCGCGCCCTCAGCCTTGAGCTGACAGCCGTGCAGCAGTACATGACCCAGGCCTCTCTGGTCGGCCTCTGGGGCGACCAGGCCTCCGCTGAGCGGTTCCGCGAGGAAACCGTTGAGGAGATGGAGCATGCTGAACGGATCGTTCAGCACATGCTTTCGCTTGGGGTCGCTCCGGCGGCGTCGCAGCTGCAACCCGTGCGCCATGCCCCCGATCTGCTGGGTCTGCTGGAGCAGAACACTGAGCTGGAGGAGCAGCTGATTCAGCACTACGACCAAGCTGTTCGTTTCTGCTCCCTGATCGGTGATCAGAACAGCGGCGCCTTCTTCCAGGCCCTCCTGGAGGATGAGCAGCACCATGGTCAGGAGCTGGAGGCCTGGTTGCAGCAGCTCGGTGGCCGCCGCCGTCGCGGCTACGCCCGCTTCGGCGGTGCGCGCCGCCCGGCCCATCACCAGCGCGCCACATTCTGAGCGGACTCTGGCGTCAAGCCACCTGCCAGGTTCCATTACCGCCTAGATTCCGCCGCCTATGCCCCTGTGCCGAAACCTCCCCTCTGGTTTCGGCACATCGGTTTGCACTCTTCAATCCGCTTGAGCGCCGCCCTCCCGCTACCCCTGCAGTTCACCTGGCTGATTCCCCTCTACGGATTCAGCGGCATGCTGCTGTCGCTGCCCTGGGCCACGGGCTGGATCAAGCGCAATGGCCCCCGCCCGGCTGCTTATCTCAACCTGTTGGTCACCCTGCTGGCAGTCATTCACGGCAGTGTGGTGATTCGCATGGTTTCTGAGCTCGGGCCTCAGCATCTCGAGTTTCCCTGGCTGGAGGTGGCAGACCTCAGGTTGCGCATCGGTTTTGACCTGTCGCTCTCCAATCTCGCGGCTCTGGAGTTGGTCACCACCATGAGCCTGGTTTGCCAGGTCTTCGCGCTCGGCTACCTGGATAAGGAATGGTCGTTAGCCCGCTTCTACGCCCTGGTTGGTTTCTTCGAGGGGGCGATGAGCGGTGTTGTCTTGAGCAGCAACCTGTTCATCAGCTATTTCCTGCTGGAGATGCTCACCTTGTCCACCTATCTGCTGGTGGGCTTCTGGTATGCCCAGCCCCTGGTGGTCACCGCCGCCCGCGATGCCTTCCTCACCAAGCGTGTGGGTGATGTGCTGCTGCTGATGGGTGTCGTCGGTCTTTCCGCCAAGGCCGGATCGATGGAATTCACCGACCTCTACAGCTGGGCAGCCCATGCGCTTGAATCCGGCGCCATCGGACCTCTTGGTGCCTGCCTGCTGGGCTTGGGGCTGATCGCAGGACCAATGGGCAAATGCGCTCAGTTCCCGATGCACCTCTGGCTGGATGAGGCGATGGAGGGACCCAACCCCGCCTCGATCCTGCGCAATTCTGTGGTGGTCACCTGCGGTGCCATCGTGCTGCTCAAGCTGATGCCGGTGCTGGTGCTCTCACCACTGGCGATTCAGGTGTTGTTGGCCGTCGGCTCGATCAGTGCCATCGGTGGTGCCTTGGTGGCCCTGGCTCAGGTTGATCTCAAGCGGGCCTTCAGTTATTCCACCACCTCCTATCTGGGCCTGGTGTTCATCGCCATCGCCCTCCAGAAGCCCGGAATCGCGCTGTTGTTCCTGTTCGCCCACGGCTTGGCCCGGGCGCTGCAGTTCATGAGTGTCGGCAGCATCATCGCCACCACCACCTGCCAGGATCTGACTGAGCTTGGCGGTCTGGGCAGCCGCATGCCGGCCACGGCTCTGGCCTTTCTGGTCGGCAGCGCCGGCTTGGTCGGTCTACTGCCACTGGGTTGCTTCTGGTGTTACGGCCTGATCGTGCACACCCTGCTCCCGGCTTCGCCTGGATTTGTCGCCGTTTTCCTGATCACCAACCTGCTGACGGCGGCCAATGTTGTGCGTGTGTTCCGGTCGGTGTTCCTTGGTCCGGTCATGCCCAAGACGCGTCGCGCACCAGAGGTGATCTGGCTGATGGCCCTGCCGATGGTGAGCCTGGCGGTGATCGTGCTTCTGCTGCCCTGGATCATGCAGCGCATCGACCCAGTTCCGGGCATTGCAGCCTTCCCGCTGCCAGTGGCACTCGCGGTGGCTGGTAGTGGGCTGGCCGGTGTGCTGACCGGCTGCCTGCTCCCGCAGGATCAGTTCTGGTCTCGGTCCAGTCAGTCCAGTCTGCGGGTTGTTCAGGACCTGCTGGCCTACGACTTCTATACGCCGGTGATCTACCGAGCCACGATCGTCCGTCTGGTGGCTGGCATGGCCACCGCCACCCGTTGGTTTGATCTCACCGTTGTCAAGGGGTTGGTTGATGGCATCGGTCGTCTCTCCCTGGTTACAGCTGAAGGCCTCAAGCTCAGTGTCAGCGGACAACTCCAGAGTTATGTGCTCACTCTGATTGTTGCCATTGTGATGCTGCTCGCGGTCCTGCAATGGATCCGGGTCGGGATCTGAGTGGGGATCTGAACGTCATGCTTCTGTCTTCTCTGCTTCTGGTTCCCTTCCTCGGCAGCCTGGTGCTGCTGCTTTGGCCCGGATCACCCAGTCCCCAGCGCCTGCGCCTGATCAGCATTGCCATCCTGGCGCTGCAGCTGCTGTTCTCCCTGCTCACGCTGGCTGACTTCGATGGCAGCCGCAGCGGGCTACAGCTGGTAGAGCTGCACCGGTGGCTGCCTGGGATCGGTCTCGACTACAGCCTTGGTGTGGACGGCCTCTCGATGCCGTTGGTGTTGATCAATGGAGCCCTCACCCTGGTGGCGGCTGTGATCACCCGTGATATCGACAAACGGCCCCGCATCTATTTCGCGATGCTGCTGTTGATCAGTGGTGCAGTTAACGGCGCTTTCCTGGCTCAGAATCTGCTGCTGTTTTTCCTGTTCTACGAGCTTGAGCTGATTCCGCTTTGGTTGCTGATCTCAGTATGGGGTGGTGTTAATCGCACCTATGCAGCCACCAAGTTCCTGATCTTCACAGCCATCTCCGGCATGTTGATCCTCGGGGCCTTCCTGGGACTGGCGTTACTCACCGGTAGTGTTGATTTCAGTCTTACGCCGGTGCTCAGCGATCGCCTCTCGATGGGTGGGCAGATGCTGCTGCTCGCTGCGTTGCTGATTGGCTTCGGCATCAAGATTCCGCTGGTGCCGCTGCACAACTGGCTTCCTGATGCCCACACCCAGGCCTCCACTCCGGTGTCGGTGCTTCTGGCGGGGGTGCTGCTCAAGCTCGGCACCTATGGTCTGTTGCGCTTCGGCCTTGGTCTGTTTCCCGAAGCCTGGGCCAAGCTGGCACCGATCCTGGCGATCTGGGCGGCGGTTTCGGTGCTCTATGGCTCCCTTGCCGCCATTGCTCAAACCGACATGAAGCGGATGGTGGCGTACAGCTCAGTGGGTCATATGGGCTATGTGTTGTTGGCTGCGGCGGCTAATACTCCCGTCAGCCTGCTCGGTGCGGTGTTTCAGATGGTGAGTCATGGCCTGATCTCGGCTCTGTTGTTCCTGCTGGTGGGGATCGTTTACCGCAAGACCGGCACGCGCGATCTTGAGGTGTTGCGCGGCTTGCTCAACCCGGAGAAAGGTCTGCCCTTCACCGGCTCGCTGATGATCGTTGGGGTGATGGCCAGCGCTGGCCTGCCCGGCATGGCTGGCTTCATCTCCGAATTTCTGGTGTTCCGTGGAGCGATCAACGTGTTTCCCGTCGCCACGCTGCTGTCGATGGTTGGTTCGGGTTTGACAGCTGTCTATTTCCTGTTGCTTGTGAATCGGGCCTTCTTCGGCCGTCTTGCGATCACGCCAGTCACGGGTGATCCGCTTGTCGATACACGCCTCGATGTGGCTCTGGCGCCGGTGGCGCCCCGTGAAACGATTCCCGCCGTCGCCTTGGTGGCGGGTGTGGTTGGTCTTGGCCTCTTGCCAATCGCTCTGAGCCGTATCAGCGATGTGACCACCACGGCAATGAGCCTTGCTGCCCGGGGGGTGAGCTGAGATGCCGATCATTCCTGCCCAGCTGGTGCATGCCAATCCTTCTCTGTCCCGGGAAGCTATTCAGGCTCATCTGCTCAGTGGCCGCACACTCCTGGCTGACACACCGGACCATCTGCTGGAAGTGGTGGGTGTACTGGAGAGCTACGGCGAAGTGCTCGACGCCTACAGCCGCAACCTTATCTATCAGGCCGAACATCAGTTTCTCAATCCGCTGCCGATCTTCAAATACCTTGATGGTGATCTAAGCCCAGCAAAGATCTGGCGCCATCTCAATCACGACCGTATCAACTTCGAATACGCTGAGTATTGCATGAAGGGGATGCTCTGGCACGGTACCGGCGGGTTGGATGCCTATCTCGACAGCGAGGCTTTCGGCGCTGACTGCACCCAGGTGATTGCCGCCAAGCGTCGCCGCGACCCGCTGCTGGCGCTGCTGCAGCCGCTGGCTCCCGGCTTCCTGCCCGAGCTGATCCGCACGGCAGCCACCACCCATGCCCTGGGTCAGTTCTGGCGGGTGATGAGTGATCTGTTCCTGGACCTCGCCGCCGCCGAACGCGATGGTCGCGTGCGCTCCATCCCGGCGGTGGTGGAGTTCATCAAGCAGGGTCTCGTGGCTGCCGCCGCCAACCCGATCACCTATGCGGTGCGGATCGGCGGCCGGTCGTACTGGATCCTGCCACCCCAGGCGGGGCTCACCTTCCTGGTGGATGTGGCCGTGCCCTATGTGGAGGCGGTCTTCCTGCGTGGCATGCCATTCCTCGGCACCGTGAGCTTCAACGCCCAGGCCCAGCAGATCTCCCCTGATCAGGGCCAGTTCGCCTACGGCGCTCTCTACGCCGATCCGTTGCCGAGCATGGGCGCTGGCATCCCCCCCAGTCTGCTGATGCAGGACATGTACCGTCATCTGCCCAAGGCATTGCACGACTGGTATCTCCAGCGCAGCCGGGGTGAGGGCGACGTGCGCGTGAAGATCTGCATGAGTTTCCAGAAGTCGATGTTCTGCGTCACCAACGCAGCCATCAATGGCACCATGCCACATTCACTCGACAGTGCCGACCCGGCCCATCAGCAGGCCAATGCCGCCTATGCCATGGCCTGGGCGACGCGTCTGGCCGCCGGTCGCACCGATTGCCTTGCCGGCGACTGAGGGGCAGCCACCCGGGAGAAGGCGTGGGTCCCCACGGCGATCTAGCCTGTTGCCATGGAGCACCAGTGGAATCCCCGCCCCAAGCCGGATCGCATCGAGTGGCTGGAGCGTCGCATCGAGTTCGACGACTACGCCAGCAACAGGGCGTTCCTCGATCGTCTGAATGACTTCTGCGAGCAGCAGGGTCGTTATCCGGACATCAGCTTCGGGCGCACCTACGTGAACATCACCCTGCGTTCAGACGGTGATGCGTCGCCGATCGGCGAGGCTGATCATGCCTTTGCCGCGGCGATCGATGGCCTCATCTGAAGCAAGCCCAGCATCGGCCGGAGGCGGCGCTCAACACGGCCAGCAGCCGGATCACACACCGGTGAATCTGCAGGAGGCGTACGACGGCGCCGATGTGGAGCAGGTTCTGGCCCAGCTTGATGAGGAGTTGATCGGCCTGCGGCCGGTGAAGACGCGCATCCGCGAGATTGCTGCTCTGCTGGTGGTGGATCGCGCCCGTAAGCAGGTGGGCCTGGCCACCACGGCGCCAAGCCTGCACATGTCGTTCACCGGCCCCCCTGGCACTGGCAAGACCACGGTGGCGGCCCGCATGTCGCAGATCCTGCATCGTCTTGGCTACGTCCGCAAGGGGCATGTGGTCACTGCTACGCGCGATGATCTGGTGGGGCAGTACATCGGCCACACGGCACCCAAGACCCGTGAAATACTCAAGAGAGCGATGGGTGGGGTGTTGTTCATCGATGAGGCCTACTATCTTTACCGCCCCGAGAATGAGCGCGACTACGGCGCCGAAGCGATTGAGATCCTTTTGCAGGTGATGGAGAATAACCGCGATGATCTGGTTGTGATCTTTGCGGGTTACAAGGAGCGCATGGATGTGTTCTATCAGAGCAATCCTGGCCTGTCTTCGCGGGTGGCCAATCACATCGACTTCCCCGATTATACGGCTGATGAGCTGTTGGCGATCGCTCGCTTGATCCTTGCTGAGGAAAATTACCGGTTCAGTTCTGAGGCAACCATCGCTTTCGCTGATTATATTCATCGTCGGATGCGTCTTCCCTTCTTTGCCAATGCCCGATCGATTCGCAACGCGATTGATCGGTCGCGCATGCGTCAGGCGAACCGTCTGTTCAATCAGATGAGCAGCGGCGGCATCACCAAGCTTGATCTGATGACGATCGAAGCGGATGACATCACCGCCAGTCGCGTCTTCGCCGGTGAAGTAGAGGGGCTCGACCGCAGCGAACCGATCACGGGCTGAGAGAGCTGCGCTGCGGTGCGGGCCTGGGAATGGCCGGGGGCTCAGCGCACCCGGCGGCGTGAATCGATCTGCAGCAGATCGCGCACCTGCTGCACCTGGCGACCCAACTGCGGATCTGAACCCAGTTTCTTCTCGATCTGCTCCACCGCATACATCACGGTGGAATGATCCTTGCCGCCAAACTCATCGCCGATGCGCGGCAGGGAGAGGTTCGTGCTCTGCCGCATCAGGTACATGCCCACCTGGCGGGCCTGGCTGACCGCACGTTTGCGGCTGGGGCTCTTCATCTCCTCCACCGATACGGCAAAGACCTCCGCCACTTTGTTGAGCACCTGCGTGGGAGTCACCTCCACATCCACGCCCGCCGGATCCAGCATCGGCGCCACCGATTCCACTGTCATCGGCAGACCAGTGATCGAGGCAAAGGCCACGGCCCGGGTGAGGGCACCCTCCAGTTCGCGGATGTTGGAGGTGAAGCGCCCAGCCAGGTAGTGAATCAGATCCCGTGGCAGGTTGACACGCTCCTGCTCGGCTTTCTTGTGCAGAATCGCCATCCGTGTTTCCAGATCGGGTGCCTGGATGTCGGCGATCAGGCCCATTGAGAAGCGAGAGATCAAGCGCTCCTGCAGGCGTGGAATCTGGCTGGGCGGGCGATCGGAGGCGATCACGATCTGGCGACCGGCTTCATGCAGAGCGTTGAAGGTGTGGAAGAACTCCTCCTGGGTGTACTCCTTGCCCTCGATGAACTGGATGTCATCCACCAGGATCAGATCAGCGGCTCGGTACCGGTCGCGGAATTTCTGCATGCCGTCCTTGCGGATGGCCTGGATCAGGTCGTTGGTGAAGGTCTCGGTGCTCACGTAGGCCACGCGCGCATCCGGATCGATTTCCAGCCGGTAGTGGCCGATCGCCTGCATCAGGTGCGTCTTGCCCAGCCCGACGCCGCCGCAGATGAACAATGGGTTGAACTCGCGGCCAGGGGCTTCCGCCACCGCCAGGGCTGCGGCGTGGGCCATGCGGCTGTTGGGGCCCACCACGAAGCGGTTGAACACATAGCGGGGGTTCAGCCCGGGTGCCAGCTTGCGCGGTGCCTCGCCGGTGGCGGTGGCTCCGCCCAGGACCGTCGTCGTTGGCTCGCCATGACCGTTGCGGCCCAGCCGCGATTCGCCCTGTGGGGCCGCTTCGAGCACGGGCCCCGCCTGCTGCCCCTCTTCTTCGGCCGGGGCATCGACCGCCACGCGGATCGATCGGCCGGCGATTTCGCTGGCCACCGTGGCGATCGTGGTCAGGTAGTTCTTGCGCAGCCAGGTGCAGGCAAAGGCATTCGGGGCCAGCAGCAACAGCTGGTCGGCTGCCAGATCGGCGCAGACAGCCGGCCGGATCCAGGTCTCGAAGGTCGGTTTGGAAAGACTGCGCTGCAGCGCTTCCTGCACCTGACGCCACAGCTGTTCGCCCTGCTGCACCGTCAAGCCCAACCTCCGGTTCCGGATCTTAGGGGTGTGCTGCCGCCGGCTCCGTCTTTAATGAGCCCAGTCCAAACCGGGCCGCCGCCCACTCCATGACCTCTCAGCTGCGACGGCGCCATCGCGGCGCCCTGCTGGTTCCGCTGATCAGCCTCTGCCTGGGCATCAGCTGCCTCTCTGCCTGTCGCGCTCGCCTGCCCGGTGTCGGCCAAGGCGGCGATCCGGCCCGCGTCAGCGACGCCATGCCGAGCCCCCCGCTGCCCACCGGCAACAACGTCATCGTTGCAGCGGTCGACAAGGTGGGGCCGGCGGTGGTGCGCATCGACACCACCCGGCGGGTGGTGAATCCCCTGGGGGGGCTGTTCGGCAGCGGTCCTTCCATCCAGCAGCAGCAGGGTCAAGGGTCCGGCTTCATCACCCGCTCCGACGGCGTGATCCTGACCAACGCCCATGTGGTTGACGGTGCCAGCGATGTGGATGTCACCCTGCCCGATGGCCGCAGTTTCAGCGGCAAGGTGCTCGGGGCTGATCCCATCACCGACGTGGCCGTCGTCAAGGTGGCTGCCACGGGCCTGCCGGTGGCTCCCCTGGGCGATTCCGCCAAGGTGCGGCCCGGTGAATGGGCGATCGCCATCGGCAATCCCCTTGGGCTCGACAACACCGTCACCGCTGGCATCATCAGCGCCGTGCAGCGCACCAATGCCGTCGGCGAGGGCCAGCGGGTGCCGTACATCCAGACGGACGCGGCCGTGAACCCCGGCAACAGCGGTGGTCCCCTGATCAACGACCGCGGCGAGGTGATCGGCATCAACACCGCCATCCGCAAGGCGCCTGGGGCGGGTCTCAGCTTTGCGATCCCAATCAACCTCGGCCGGCAGATCGCCGCTCAGATCCTTGAGCGTGGTCGAGCCTCTCACCCCTATATCGGTGTGCGGCTGCAGGCGCTCACTCCCCAGCTGGCACGGGAGGTCAATGCCACCGACGCCGAATGTCGCCTGCCCGAGACCAATGGCGTGGTCGTGGTTGAAGTGATGCCCGGCAGTCCCGCAGCCCAGGGCGGCATGCGCCCCTGCGACCTGATCGAACGCGTCGGCGGTGTCGCCGTCGACAACCCCTCAGAGGTGCAGGTGGCGGTTGATCAGGGGCGCGTCGGCCAGAACCTGCGGGTGCAGGTGCAGCGCGGTGCCCGTGAGCTGCAGCTGGATCTGCGTCCGGCGGAGCTCCCACGGCAGGGTTGATGCGGCAGCGGCTGGTGGTTCTGGCGCGCTGGCCGGCTCCCGGGCGCTGCAAACGTCGACTGGCGGCCGGTTGCGGTTCGGCGGCGGCGGCGGCCGTGCAGCGCGCGCTGACCGCCCACACCCTGGCCGTGGCCCGGCTGGCGGCGCGGCAGGCTGGTGCCCGATTGGAGCTGGTGGTCGATGGCATCGGTGCACGGGCCCGGCGCCGCTGGGCCCGGCAGTTGGCGGTTTCGCACAGCGCCCGCCAGGGCAGCGGCAGCCTGGGCTGTCGCCTGCAGCGCCAGCTGCGGCTGTCCTTCCGCGCCGGTGCTGAGCGCGTGGTGGTGATCGGCACCGATCTGCCCAGTCTGGAATGCGCAGATCTCCTCCAGGCCTTTGCGGCGCTGGAGCGCCAGCCGCTGGTGCTGGGGCCCGCCAGCGACGGTGGTTACTGGCTGATCGGCCTGAACCGCTCTGGTTTCAACCGCGCCGGTGCCCGCCTGATGGTGGGGATGCCCTGGGGTACTGAGGCTGTGCTGCCGCAGACGCTGGCGCGGGCCCTGGCCCTCGAACTGCCGCCACTTCTCCTTCGCCAGCAGAGCGATCTCGATCGCTGCAGCGATCTGCAGCCGTGGCTGCGGCCCGCGCTTCAACCCTGGAGCCGCTGAACATGGCCCCACCCCTGGCGGTGGTGATCCCGGCCCTGGAGGAGGCCGCCCGGCTGCCGCTGCTGCTGGCGGATCTGGCCGCTGCACCCGCCGGTTTGATCAGTGAGCGGGTGGTGGTGGACGGCGGCAGCCGTGATGGCAGCGATCGCCTGGCTCGCCTGGCGGGGGCGCGGCTGATCCGCAGCAGTGCCGGGCGTGGCCCGCAGCTGAAGTGCGGCGTGGCGGCGACCACCGCCCCCTGGCTGCTGCTGCTGCACGCCGATGCGCGCCTGCCTCCCGCCTGGGATCGGGCGGTGGTGGCGGCCATGGCCACTGCCAGCGGTGCCTGGTGTTTCGATCTGGCCGTGGAGGGCTCAGGCCTGTCTCTGCGTTTGCTGGAACTGGCTGTGGCCTGCCGCACCCGCCTGCGTCGGCTTCCCTATGGCGATCAGGGGCTGCTGTTGCCCCGCAGCCTGCTGGCCGCCTGTGGGGGGGTAGCGCCACTGCCGTTGATGGAAGACCTGGATCTGGTGCTGCGCTTACGGCGGCAGGCACCGCTGCGCCGTCTCGGCCTACCACTGCGGGTGGATGGTCGCCGCTGGCATCGCCATGGCGTGCTCAGCTGCGCCTGGCGCAATGCCCGTCTGCGCCGGGCCTGGCGGCGGGGCTGTGCTGAGGAAACGCTGGCTCGGCTTTACTACGGCGATCCGTCGCCTCAGGGGGAATACCAGAAGGCGCAGCGGCGGTTCTGGGGTTCCAGCTGCCATCCCTGAGCGCTGTAGAAGTCGACCACCCCCGGATCGGCGAACAGGCTCACCCGCTCCACCTGCAGCAGGCGCAGGCGATCGAGCACGAAAGCCATCAACTGGCGGCCGAGGCCCGCCCCCTGATACAGCGGGTGGACCGCCACATCCCAGACCGTGGCTTCGATCACGCCGTCGCCTGTGCAGCGGGCAAAGCCAACCAGCCGCGGCAGGCGCGGATCATGGCGCCAGAGCCCCACCACCAGCAGGCTGTGCTGCAATGCCTTCCGCACCCGGCGCACCGGCCTTCGGCTCCATCCCACTGCATCGCAGAGCTGCTCAAGCTCAAACAGATCAATCTCGCGATCAGGGCTCAGCACCAGGCTGAGCTGGGGGTTGGGCGTGGTGCACAGGCGATGCTCCGGACCGTAGAGCTGGTCAAGGTTGTCGCGGTCGATGGCGGCTGACGTCTGCGGCGACACGATCCTGCCCCACAGCAGCCGCGACTGGTGCAGGCTGGTGAACGTTCCCGCAACCGTCAGTCCTGAAGCGTTCTCCTCTGCTGGTGTGTGTGCATGGCTGGCTCCTCTCGGGCCGGTTGTGGCAGCCGCTGGCGCAGCGGCTGGAACCGCGCTGGCACCTCTGGACTCCGGATCTGCCCGGCTTCGGCGCCCAGCCCCGGCCGCGGGGGCTGCAGCCCAGCCTGGTGAGCTACGGCCGCTGGTTGGCCGAGGCGGCTCGTGAACGAGCCGAGGGCAGGCCCCTGGTGCTGATCGGCCATTCGCTGGGTGGCAGCCTGGTGCTGCACGCGGCGGCCGAGCTTGGCGATCAGCTGGTGGGGGTGGTTCAGGTGGCCGCCGGGGGCGGGGTCTATCAGCCACGCCCGTTCCGGATGGTGCGCCGCGGTGGTGCCGCCTTCCTGCGCTGGCGGCCCGGCTGGCTGGCGCAGCTGCCCGGCACCGGCGCCATCCGCAGCCCGCTTCAGGCCGACCTTCACGCTGCCCGCGGCCTGCTTGCCTGCAGCATGCAGGCGGGCGCAGTGCGCCGTCTGCCGGCAATGGTGGCGGCCCTGGCGGTGCCGAGCCTGTGGATCACCGGCAGCCGCGACGCGGTGATGGAACCCCGCTATGTGCGCCACCTGGCGGGCTACAGCGCCGGCCATCAGCTGGCCCTGCTGGAGGGCGAGGGCCATCTGCCGATGCGGAGCGCTCCCGATCGGCTGGCACCGCTGATCAGCGACTGGCTGGACGAGCTGCGGTTACCGGATCGCCGCGCGGAGCTCGCGGTCAATCCAGGTTGTGAGGGTCAGAGCCTGGCCAGCCCCCGCTCCTGGAGGTCCGCCAACTGCGCATAGAGGCCGCCGGCTGCCCGCAGCGCGGTGTGGGTGCCCTGTTCAATCAGGCGGCCGCGCCGCAGCACCAGGATCCGATCGGCTGCCTCGACGGTGGCCAGCCGATGGGCGATCACGATCGCGGTGCGCTGGCGCAGCAACCGGTCCAGATCGCGCTGGAGTGTGGCCTCGGTGGAGGGATCCAGGAAGGCGGTGGCCTCATCCATCACCAGCACCGAAGGGTCGCGGATCGCCACCCGCGCCACCGCCAGCAGCTGCCGTTCGCCGGAGGAGAGGTTGCCGCCCCGCTCGCGTAGCTCACTGGCCAGGCCCCTGGGCAGTCGCTCCAGGAGTTGATCCAGCCCGAGCTCGCTGCAGAGCTGTTGCAGTGCGGCGTCATCGATGGCGGCATCGAGGCGCAGGTTGTCGGCCACGTTGCCGCTGAACAGGAACGTGTCCTGCAGCACCACGCCGAGCCGCTGGCGCAGGGTGGGGATCGGCAGCTCGCGGATGTCGATGCCATCGAGCAGGATCCGGCCCTGTTGCGGTTCGTAGAGGCGGCACAGCAGGCGGATCACGGTGGTCTTGCCGGATCCTGTGGGGCCCACCAGGGCCACGTGCTCCCCGGGAGCAATGCGGAAGGAGAGGTCCGAGAGAATCGGCTCGTCGTTGCGGTAGGCGAACGACACGTTCTCGAAGATCACTTCGCCGGCGCTGCTGCGCAGGGCACCGCTGGCTCGGGCGGCGGCGGAGCGCTCCGCGCCTGGCAGCTCACGGATCTCCACCGGTTCTTCCAGCAGTTCACCGATCCGCTCCACGGCCGTCAGACCTCCCTGGATCTGGGTGAAGCGCTCAGCCAGCTGTCGCAGCGGATCGAACAGGCGCTGGGAATAGAGGATGAAGGTGGTCAGGGTGCCGAGGCCCATCACCTTGTTGGTCACCATCCAGCCGCCGAGGGCGAGCACGGCGGCGATCGCCGCCAGCGACACCCACTCGATCATGGCGGAGATGGAGGAGTCGTAGAGGATGGTGCCGGTGACGGCGCGGCGATAGGCGGCGGTGGTGCGGGCGAAGCGGGCGCTGTTGTAAGCCTCACGCCGGAACATCTGCACCACCTCCAGCCCCTGCAGTTTCTCCTGCAGATCGGCGTTGAGCTGGCCCAGCTCCTCGCGCACGCGGTAGTTGGCCTTGCGATAGCGCTTCTGCAGCCAGAGCATCGTCAGCGTCACCGGCACCTGCGAGGCCAGCAGCAGGCCGCCGAGGCGCGGTTCGATCGCGATCATCGTGCCGGCGATCACCAGCAGGGTGACCAGATCTGCCAGCAGGCCCACGGCGCCGCTGCCGAACACCTCGGCCAGGGCGTCCACGTCGCTGGTGAGCCGCGTCAGCAGCTTGCCCACCGGCGTGCGGTCGTGGAAGCGCAGCGACAGATCAAGGGCATGGGCGAACAGGTCGTCGCGGATGCGGGCCGTGAGCCGCTGGCCCACCGCCTGTACGTTGAAGCTCTGCAGCCCCTGCAGGCCAAGCCGCACCAGCACCGCCGCCAGCAGCAGCAGCACCAGGGTGTTGAGCTGGCCGCTGAGGGGCATGCCCTCAAGCCAGGGCAGCACCGGCTCCTTGCGCAAGGCTGAGATGGCCTGGCCCACCAGCAGCGGCTGCACCGCGGCGGCACCCGCCACCGGGATCAGCAGCACCAAGGTGAGCACGAGGCGGCGACGGTCGCGGCCCAGATACGGAATCAGCCGCAGCAACCGCTGGCGATCAAGGGCGGCCATCAGGCGGCGGCCGCTGCAGCGTTGGCGGCGGGGCTGACGGCTGCGATCCGATCCACGATCGCCTGCAGCTCGCCGTCATCCAGGCGCAGGGCCAGGGGATGGCCCACCAGCCGGGCGGTGGAGTGAAACAGATCCTCGATCGCGATCAGGCCGTTCTCCACCAGCGTGCGGCCGGTGGCCACCAGATCCACGATCGCCTCGCTCATGCCGGTGATCGGCCCCAGCTCCACGGAGCCGGCCAGATGGATCAGCTCCACCGGCAGATCGAGGGCATCGAAGTACTCCTCAGCGCAGCGGGTGAACTTGCTGGCGATGCGGCAGTGGGCCGGCAGGTCGGCGGCGCGGCGGTAGGGGCTGGAGGCCTTCACCGCCACGCTCATGCGGCAGCCACCGAAGCCAAGATCCACCAGCTGAGCCACCGGCAGCTGGTGTTCGCGGAGCACGTCGTAGCCCACCACGCCGAGCTGGGCCTGGCCGTAGGCCACGTAAACGGGCACATCAGCGTTGCGCACCAGCAGGGCCCGGGCGCGACCACAGGCGCTCGGCACCATCAGCTGGCGGTTGCCCGGTTCGAGCACGGCGGCGAAGTCGAGCCCGGCAGCGGCGAAGCGGGCCACCGAATCCTTGAGCAGGGCTCCCTTGGCCAGGGCGACGGTGATCATGGGGGGAAACCTGAACCGGGACTTTAACGATGCGGCAGTCCGTCCAGGAAAGCGGCCAGCAGAGCGCTCCGGTGCCGCAGCTGCGGGTGTCGCTGATTCCGGTGCTGAAGGACAACTATGTGTTTGTGCTGCACGGCGAGGAGCCGGGGCAGGCGGTGGTTGTGGATCCGGCGGTGGCGGAGCCGGTGATCGCCTGGCTGGAGTACCGCAACCTGGAGCTCGCTGCCGTGCTGCATACCCACCACCATCAGGATCACATCGGCGGTACACCGGCGCTGCTGCAGCGCTGGCCCGCCGCCCGGGTGATCGCCAGCGCCGCCGACCACGAGCGCATCCCCTTCCAGAGCGATCCGGTGAGTGGTGGTGATCGGCTGGAGCTGCTGGGGCGCTGTGTGCGGGTGCTGGCGGTTCCGGGTCATACAGCCCACCACATCGCTTTCCATCTGTCGGCCCCGCCCGACGCGGCGGGAACCGCGGCGGATCCGGGTGAGCTGTTCTGCGGCGACACACTCTTCGCCGCCGGTTGCGGTCGCCTGTTCGAGGGCACGCCGGAGCAGATGCATCGTTCGTTGCAGATCCTCGCCGCCCTGCCCGCTGCCACGCGGGTGTGGTGCGCCCACGAGTACACCGAGGCCAATCTGCGCTGGGCGATGCAGCAGTTCCCCGCTGATGCGGCCATCGCCGAGCGGCTGGCGGCGGTGCGGCAGCGGCGGGCCGCCGGGTTGCCGACGATCCCAAGCACGGTGGCGCTGGAGCGGGCCACCAATCCGTTCGTGCGGGCGGCCGATGCGGCGGAGCTGGGCCGCCTGCGCGGCCATAAGGACCTCTGGCGCGGCTGAGGGGGCTGCTGAGGCGACGGAGCGTGCCGGCTCAGAGCACCTGCGGCACGGCGCTGGCCGCGCGCAGGGCCAGTCCGCCAGGGAACAGGCGAGCGGGCTCGCCCGGACGCAGCCGCAGCCGGCAGCGCTGGCCTCGGCAGTAGTCCGCCGTCAGCGGCAGGCGCAGGCGCAGGCGCAGGTCGCCGCATTGGACCTGATAGAGCCATTCACGGCCGAGGAATTCACGACCGATCACCCAGGCAGCAGCGCTCTCATCCGGGAAGAGCTCCAGACCTCGTGGATTCACGAGCACCTGCAGCGGTTGATCCGCTTCAGGGCGTGGTACCGCCGGGCTGTTCTCCGCCTCCAGCCAGCCCAGGTCGGTGGCCAGGCGCGTGCCCTGCCAGTGGGCTGGCAGCAGGTTGCCCTGCAGCACGAACCGTCCGACGAAGGCCGTGGCCGGCTCATTCACCAGCTGGCTGGGGCTGGCGCACTGGTGCAGGTGACCCGCTTCCAGCACGGCGACCCGATCGCAGATGGCCAGGGCCTCCTCGGGATCGTGGGTCACGATCAGGCCACTGGCGCCACAGCGGGCCAGCACACCCGGCAGCTCGGCGCGCAGGCGCAGCCGCACCTCCACATCGAGGTTGGAGAAGGGTTCATCGAGCAGCACCAGCGAGCTGCCGGGCGCCAGGGCGCGGGCCAGGGCCAGGCGTTGGCGTTGGCCGCCCGAGAGTTCGTGCGGGTAGCGGCGCTCCAGTCCCTGCAGGCCGAGCAGTTCCAGCAGCCAGGCGGCGCGGCTGCTGTCCTGGC
The DNA here is from genome assembly GCA_041158125.1 of Cyanobacteriota bacterium. GTDB lineage: Bacteria > Cyanobacteriota > Cyanobacteriia > PCC-6307 > Cyanobiaceae > Vulcanococcus. The sequence continues at coordinate 2,198 of JBEBCC010000080.1, read as the reverse complement.
CCCGGCGCAGACCGAAGGTGGCGTTGTGCCAGGCGTCGAGGTGGGGGAACAGGGCGTAGTCCTGAAACACCATGCCAACGCCGCGGCGCTCCGGCGGCAGCCAGCGCTGCGGGCCCGCCACCTCCTGGCCGCCGATCTGCACCACGCCGCGCTCCGGTTGCTCGAAGCCGGCGATCAGGCGCAGCAGGGTGGTCTTGCCGCAGCCGGATGGTCCCAGCAGGCCCACCAGTTCACCGGGGCGCAGCTGGAAGTCGATGGCCCGCAGCGTCCAGTCGCCGCTGGCGGCCGGGCCGCGGTAGCGGTGCCACACACCGGAGAGCTCCACCTGGGGCCGCAGCGGCAGCTCGGGGGAGGGCAACTCGGGACGCATCAGGGCGGGCCGCCATAGGCTCAGCCCCCCATCTTCCCCCGCCATGACCAGCGCAGGCATTGAGGCCGTGATCACCACCGCCGCTCCGGCGCCCGTGGGCCCTTACAACCAGGCCGTCAAAGCGGGGGGAGTCCTTTACTGCTCCGGCCAGATCGCCCTCGATCCGGCCACTGGCCTGATGGTCGGTGCTGGTGATGTCGAGGCGGAGACCCGCCAGGTGCTGACCAACCTGCAGGCCGTTCTGGCCGCCGGCGGCGCCAGCGTCGATCAGGTGGTGCGTACCACCGTGTTTCTGGCCGACCTCGGCGATTTCGCTCGTGTCAATGCCCTCTATGCCGAGGTGTTTGACGGCGCGGTGCCGCCGGCGCGGGCCTGCGTGGAGGTGGCTGCCCTGCCCAAGGGCGCACGGGTTGAGATCGATTGCATCGCCGTGCTCGGTTGAATCAGCCGGAATGTGAGGTTGATCCGCTCCCCCAGCAGCCGCAGGCGCGCCGGTAGGCCGTGCTGCCAGTGGCACTGGCTGGGCGGATCCATCAGCAGCAGGTCGCCATCGGCCAGCTCCACGGTGACAGGGCTGATCCCCTGGGAGAGCGGATCACCCGCACGGGGTCTGAACCGCAGAGGCCGGCTGACGCCAAGGCTGAGCGAGAGGATCGGCGCCAGGGGATCGAGCTCGGGTTCATCATCCGCATGCCAGCCCATGCGATCAGCACCGTTGCGGTAGCGGTTGAGCAGCAGGCTGTTGCAGTGCAGCCCGAGCCGGGTGTGCAGCATGGCGCGCAGGGCGCTGAGCTCGGGGGTCCAGGCGGTGATCGCCTGGGCGAAGCCGCTGTAGCGGTAGGTGCAGCCGGGGTCGGCCATCCAGCAGGTGAGCCGCGGTGTGCTGTGGCGGCGTCCATAGACCAGCACCTCTGGCTGATCCCAGGGCAGCGTTTGAACCAGGTGTCGCTGCAGGGCTGTGGTGTCGAAGCCGTGGGCCTGCAACCAGGCGGGGTGGTGGCGCAGCCTCAGGCCAGGGCGTTCGATCCGGATCACGGGCGATGGCGCGGTCAGAACCTGCCGCAATGGTGCTCCACCGGACGCCTGTCAATCAGGGCAACGAACCCAAATCGGCACTGATCGCGAATGCTTGGGCTGCGTCCCCCACCGATCAGCAGCCCTTAAGCGAGCCGTAACCCACATCCCGCCGGGGGTTTTCCACAGCTTTTCCCCAGGGCTGTATCCCGAGACTGGCTGCCATCTCTGCGCTCCGCTGCGTCCTGGCGGAAAAGCTGGTGCACATTGACAGTCGCCACCCCAAGGGCAACACGCGGATCCCTCACCGGATTTGATTGCGCAGATCGACTGCGCTGCAGGCTGTCTCTTAAACACGCTTATGAGACGCAATCCGATACCGCTCTTTGACGGCGAGGGGCTCGCTGTGTGGTGATGGATGGGTTCAAGCGAGGCGACGGCATGGCGAGCATCCCCGACACACTGGCCCCCCACGTGAGTGTGGAAAACCAGTTCCCGGAGGATCTGTTCGACGCCATGGCCGGTTTCATCGCCTGTCATCCCGAATGGGATCAATACCGCCTGATCCAATCGGCCGTCGCTGGCTTCCTGTTCCAGCAGGGCTGCAAGGAGCCAGCTGTCGTGCAGCACTACCTCAATGGCCTCTTCCGTCGTCCCGGCCTCGGAGTCCGCTGAGTCCGTCCTCAGCACTGCCGGCTCAGGGTGCTCCCCAGCTGTCGCCCGCTATGGTGTGCCCCAACGGGGCGTGGCGCAGCTTGGTAGCGCGGGTGCTTTGGGAGCACTAGGTCGCAGGTTCGAATCCTGTCGCCCCGAT
>JBEBCC010000079.1:0-10792 GCA_041158125.1 Cyanobacteriota bacterium | reverse complement strand
CGAAGCGTGAGCCGTCGGGCTGGGGCACCTCCACCTTCAGGTAGCCCTCGGGGATGGTGGCGCCGCGGTGTGAGCCGTAGCCATAGACGCCCATCGTGCCCAGGTGCACCACATGGATGTCGAGGCCGCTTTCGACGATTGCCGCCAGCAGGTTGTGGGTGCCGTTGACGTTGTTATCAACGGTGTAGCGCTTGGTGGCGCTGCTCTTCATCGAATAGGGCGCTGCGCGCTGTTCGGCGAAGTGCACCACTGCATCGGGGCGCTCGGCCAGGAGCAGATCCAGCAGCCGCTGGTACTCATGGGCGATGTCCATGAGCTCAAAGCGCATCGGCCTGCCGCCGGTCTGCTCCCAGGCCCGCAGCCGGTCCGGCATGGTGGCGATCGGCGTCAGCGACTCCACCGCCAGATCGACATCGATCTTGCGCCGGCTGAGGTTGTCGACGATCAGCACGTCGTGGCCCTGGTCGGCCAGGTTCACGGCACAGGGCCAGCCGCAGAAGCCGTCGCCGCCGAGAACGAGAACCTTCACCGCTGTGCTCCACTGAACGAGCGAACTGAACGGTTGTCCGCTCCGTCAGGGCAAGCTACTACAGGGATTCAGCTGATCCCTGCCGCCACACCCACCAGCAGCAGCACCAGCAGGCCGCCACCGATCAGCAGCAGGCGGCTGTTGCTGCTGCTGGTCTCGCCCACCTCCATCACCTGCATCCGCGGTTCCTTGGCGAAGGCGTTCAACCTGCCGCCGTCCTCTTCGGTGACCTGCATGGCGCTGGAGTGTGTGTCAGGCGACAGTACGGAGGTTCTGCTGTTGCGGCTGCCCGTCGCGATGAAGCTTCACACCCGCTCAGCTGCCGATGCGACCGCTGGTGGGTGAGCTGGGGCTGGCTTCGGCGCGGATCGGCAGACGGCCGGCCAGGCGGGCGCTGCGGCCGGCTTCACAGGCCATGGCCATGGCTCTCGCCATCGCCGGCGGGTCGCCCGCCATGGCGATGGCGCTGTTGATCAGCAGGGCATCGGCCCCCATCTCCATCGCCTGGGCCGCTTCGCTGGGCACGCCGATGCCCGCATCCACCACCACCGGCACGGTGGCGTTCTCAATGATCAGGGCGATGTTGGCGGCATTGCGGATGCCCTGGCCGGAACCGATCGGGGAACCGAGCGGCATCACCGTGGCGCAGCCGGCCTCCTCCAGACGCTTGGCCAGCAGCGGATCGGCATTGATGTAGGGCAGCACCGTGAAGCCCTCCTTCACCAGCTGCTCGGCTGCTTGCAGGGTGCCGATCGGATCCGGCAGCAGGTGCCTGGGATCCGGGATCACCTCCAGCTTGATGAAGGTGTTGTCCTCCTGGCCGGCCAGTTTGGCCAGCTCGCGCCCGAGCCGGGCCACGCGGATCGCTTCCTCCGCCGTGGCACAGCCGGCGGTGTTGGGCAGCATCCAGATCGAACTCCAGTCGATCGCCTCCATCAGCCCCTCATGGCCCGCCGCCTGCGTCTGAACACGTCGCACAGCGACGGTGACGATGTCGCAGGCGCTGGCTGTGAGGCTCGCCTGCATCGCCGCCAGGCTGGGGTATTTGCCTGTGCCAGTCATCAGGCGGCTGCGAAATGGCCGGCCGCCGATCACCAGGTTGTCGTTTGCTTGATCGGCCAGTGCGCTGCCAGCGCTGGCGCCGCTTCCAGCGGCGACCGGTTCGGCATGGGGGGCTGCGGACACGGCGCTGCTGCTCGCTCTGCTGCGACCGTACAGCTTGACCCTGACTGACGGCTGCAGCGCCCTTACCCTTGGTCCACCCTGCCGAAATCGCCGTGCTTCCGTTGTTGCTGGCTGCCACACCTCTGCCAGTGGGCAGCACGGTTCCCTTCCTGGAGCCGGCGCCGATCCGTCAGGAGCTGCCGCTGGGTTTCGGCGAGCAGATCCAGGTGGAGACCTTTGATCCGATCGCCCGCGCTGTGGTGCTGGCCCAGCAGATTCCCCGCCAGTGGGACGGCACCTATCAGGCGTTCACCGGTCAGACGCCACTCAAGGTTCGTCTCAGCCTCAGCTCCGCCATTCCCCTCGGGCAGATGGTGGATGTGCGCGGCAGCATGACCGTCGGCGACAGCACCGTGCCGATTCAGGGCAACCTCAACGCTAAATCCGATCAGTTGGATCTGCTGCTGCTGGGTGGGATCACCGCAGCGGGTCTGGAGAACGGTGGCGAATTCCGCGGTTTGCAGGGGTTCAGCCTCAGCGGTTGGCGCTCTTCACGGCTGACGCACCCCGGTGGTCTGCTGGTGCTGACGGCCAGTGCTGCTCAAGCCTCCGCCAAGGTCACGGCTCCAGTTCGTGGCCTCTGGTAAAAGCTTTTTGCTCAGGGTTGACAGAGCAGGTTGATCCGGCAGGCAACCTTTTGGTGGCCTGCCGGATCCGAGGGGTGGTCCGCTGGCCACCTTTAGGTCACGTCTACCGGCTGGTCAGCCTCAGGCGGCCAGGCGGTTGAGACGCTTCAGCCGCTTCTGAGCGGTGCGATTGCCGCTGTCGAGTTCCAGCACTTTTTCGTAAGTGCTGCGGGCCTCGTCCTCTTTTTGCTGCTTCTCAAGGGCAAAGGCCAGGTTGTTGAGGGCCACCGGGTAATCGGCTTTGGCCCGCAGCGCGGCTCGGTAGTGGCGGATCGCGGCGTTGTAGTTGGTCTGGGCTGCCAGAGCGAACCCGAGTGCATTCTCAATCAGCGCCTGGGCTTCAGAGGGTTCCTCGGCGGAGCGCTTGGCGGCCCGTTTCAATGTTTCGGTGGCCTGGCCGTACAGCCGCTTGCGCAGCTGCACGGAACCAAGTTCATACAGCTCGGCCACGCTGGGTTCGCTGTCGCGACCTTGGGCCTCCAGACGTGCGAGTGCGGCTTCGTCGCGACGCACCCGCAGGATCTGACGAGCAACGACCACAGCGGCGCCGCTGAGGAGAACGAGCAGGCCGGTGAGATAGGCCTGGGGAAGGGAGAAATCCATGCGCCCCACCTTGCCAGGCCGATCCCCGCTCTGGCTCAGCCCTTGGCGGTGCCGGCGACAGCGGTGAAGCTGCCGGGATCGAGCACGGCCAGCTGGGCCAACATCTTGCGGTTCAGCTGCACATCCGCCTTCTTGAGGCCACCGATCAAACGGCTGTAGCTCAGACCGTTCATGCGGGCAGCCGCGTTGATGCGGGCAATCCACAGACGGCGGAAGTCGCGCTTGCGACGACGACGGTCGCGGTAGGCGTTGCAGAGTGCCTTCATCACCCGCTGATTGGCGGTGCGGAACAGGGCGCCGTTGCCCCCGCGGAAGCCACGCGCCAGGCGCAGGATCTTGTTGCGGCGTTTACGGGCGACGTTGCCCCTCTTGACGCGGGCCATGGGTGGTTCTCAGAAAAGGTGGATACAGCGGGTCAGCCGGCGGAGCTCAGCTGTAGGGGAGCATCGCGCTCACGTTGTCCGCATCGCGCTCATCCACCACGGCCATGGTGCCGAGGTGGCGCTTGCGCTTCGCACTCTTGTGGTCGAGCAGGTGGTTGCGGAAAGCGTGGCGGCGCATGAACTTCCCGCTGCCGGTGGCTTTGAACCGCTTGGCGGCTGCTTTGCGGGTCTTGAGCTTCGGCATTGTTGACGCGCTCGGGCACAAACGATGACGCTACGGCCTGGACCTGCCTTTCGCCAAGACCCCCTAGGGTCGGCCGGCTGCCTGTCCGCCCACCATGGGGCCCCTCGCTCCGCCGTTTGTGCGGTCTCCGTTGCTGCCATTGCCGTTGCTGCTGCTGGCTGTGGGGCCGCTCGCCGTCGGCTGCCGACCGGCGGAGGCGCTGATCCGCCGGCCCGTGCCGCCGCCACCCCCGCTCAGCGCCTCCCGCCCGGTGCTCTGGGTCGCCCTGGCAGCCCACCTGGGGCAGTCACCCCTGCGGCTCCAGGGCGCTGGAGCTCCCCTGGAGCTCGTGGATGCCCGCGGCCAGCGCCACCGTGCCGACTCCCTGGAGCTGGCCTGGCGCAACGAACCTCTGCCCCAGCCCCTGCGCCTGGAGCGCCAGGTGCTGGGGCCCTTCGCCAGCTTTGAATCCGCTGAACAGATTGCCCAGGCCTGGGCCCGCCCAGGTCGCGAGCCGGTGATCGCCCATCCGGCGGATTGGGAGGTGTGGGCCGAACCCGGTCTGCCACCGCCGCCAGGTCAACGCCCGCGTCTGCAGCAGCTGCGCATCAGTCAACAGCTGGTGCCGCAGCTCCGCAGCGCCGGTGGCTGGCGGCGGCTCCAGGGCCCCGTGCGCATCACCGCGCCACGGGGCCTGCGCTGGCAGGGTGGTGTTTATGCCGGACCCTTCCGCCTGCAGGCCGATGCCCATGGTGGCTGGTCGCTGGTGGAGCAGGTGCCGCTGGAGCGCTACCTCGAGGGGGTGGTGCCCCATGAGATCGGCGCTGGAGCGCCAGCGGCGGCCCTGGCGGCGCAGGCGGTGCTGGCCCGCACCTGGGCTTTGCGCAATCAGCATCGTTTCGTGGTGGACGGCTACCACCTCTGCGCCGATACCCAGTGCCAGGTCTACAGCGACCCGCGCCAGGCCGGCGGCAGCGTCCGCCGGGCCATCGCCGCCACCACCGCTCGCGTGCTCAGCTGGCGCCGGCAGCCGGTCCATGCCGTCTATCACGCCACCAATGGCGGCGTGGCGGCGGCCTACGAGGAGGCCTGGAACGCGCCGCCTCTGCCTTATCTGCGCCCTGGCGTCGATGGTCCGCCATCGCTGCTGGCGGTCGTTGCCCTGCCTCTCAGCGCTGAAGTGGGCCTGCGCGTCTTGCTGCAGCGGGGTGGCCAGGCCCATGGCAGCGCTCACGAGCTGTTCCGCTGGACCCGGCGCTTCGATCGCGCTCAGATTGAGCGCGCCCTCGGCAGCCGCGCCGCCGGTATCGGTCGGCTGCAGCAGGTGCAGGTGCTTGAGCGCGGCCCCAGCGGTCGGGTGCTGCGGCTCGCCCTCCGGGGCAGCACCGGTTCGCTGGTGCTGCAGCGCGATGCGATCCGGCGCACCCTGCGGGGTCTACCCAGCACGCTGTTCGTGCTGCGCAGCGATGCTCCAGGGGTCTGGCGGTTCGAGGGGGGCGGCTTCGGCCACGGTGCCGGTCTCTCCCAGGCCGGTGCGATCGAACTGGCCGGTCGCGGCTGGTCGCTGGAGCGCATCCTCAGCCATTACTACCCCGGCACCAGCCTCGTGCGCCTCGAGGCCCTGGAGCCGGCCGGTGGGCCCGGCTCCTAGCCCGCCTTTAGGCGGCCTTTAGAGTTGCGCGTATTGCTGAGAACGCCATGGACGCCGGCGGCACAGCCCCAGGAGCCCGCCGTCCCAGGGCCATGCTCTTCGTGCTGAGCTGCGCCGCTGCGGGTCTGGCCCCGCACTGGCTGCCCGCCGATCAGCGTCTCTGGCCTGCCCTTGCCCTCACCCTGCTGCTCGGGCTCTACGCCGCACGCACGGTGTTTTTGCCTCTGATCAGGCCGGTGACACAGCCTGATCTCGCTGCTACGCCGGTCCCGGCCGACTGGCCCAGTGTCGATCTGGTGGTCGCCGCCCGTGATGAGGAGGCTGTGATCGGGCGCCTGGTGGAGCGTCTGGCCCAGGTGCGTTATCCCCAGGAGCGCCTGCGCTTCTGGGTGGTGGACGACGGCAGTGAGGACCGCACCCCAGAGGTTCTCGCGGCCTATCAATGCCGCTATCCCCAGCTCCAGGTGGTACGTCGTGCCCGCGATGCCGGTGGCGGCAAGTCTGGTGCCCTGAACACCCTGCTCCCTCAGCTGCAGGGTCGCTGGCTGATGGTGCTCGATGCCGACGCCGAGCTCCAGCCCGATGCCCTGGAGCGGCTGGTGCCGTTCGCAGAGGCGGGCTCCTGGGCAGCCGTGCAGTTGCGCAAGGCTGTGGTCAATGCCGACATCAACTGGCTCACCCGCGCCCAAGCCATGGAGATGGCCCTCGATGCGGTGATTCAGCAGGGGCGCCTGCGCAGCGGCGGTGTTGTGGAGCTGCGTGGCAATGGCCAGCTGCTGCGTCGTGAGGCCGTGCTGGCCTGTGATGGTTTCAACGAGGCCACCGTCACCGATGACCTCGACCTCAGCTTCCGGCTGCTGGTGCAGGGGCAGCCCGTCGGGCTGCTCTGGGATCCGCCCGTGCAGGAGGAGGCTGTCACCACCCTCAGCTCCCTCTGGCGCCAGCGGCAGCGCTGGGCCGAAGGTGGCCTGCAGCGCTTCTTCGATTACTGGCCAGGCCTGACCGGCCCCGTGCTCTCGGCCGGCCGCAAGCTTGATCTCACCGGCTTCTTCCTGCTGCAGTACGTGCTGCCGGTGATGGCGATCGCCGACATGCTTGGTGCCGCCATCACCCATTCAGCGCCGGCTCTCTGGCCGCTCTCATTTGTGGCCTTCGGTCTCTCCGGTGGAGCGATTCTGGTGGGGTGTCGCCGTACCAGCGAGGGCCCCTCTCTGCCGGCTATGCATCCCCTCAACCTCGCCCTGGGCATTGCCTATCTCGGCCATTGGTTCATCGTGATTCCCTACACCTCCGTGCGTATGGCCCTGTTGCCCAAGCGTCTGGTGTGGGCCAAGACCCTGCATGTGGGCGATGGTCATGTCGAGAGCGGCGAGGAGACTGATCTCAGCACCCAGACCTCATGAGTGGAGGCTGTTTCAGGCGGCGGCTTCGTCGCCACTGAGCCCTGGTAGGGGTTCATCCAGCTGCACCACTTCGCCATTGAAGAACTCCGCCAGGCGGCGGGCCCTTTCGTCGATCACGGTCGCGTTCGCATTCGCGGCAGGTGTTGCTGGTGGGGATGGTGGTGTCGGCGTTGGCGGCACACGATCCGAGCTGCCGCCGAGGGCCGGCTCGGCAAGAGCTGGTTCGGCCATTGCGGTGCTGGGCGGCTGCACCGGCTGCACGATCTGGTGGTGCTGCGGCATGCTCGGAGCGGCCGGCGGCCTGCTCGCTGGGGCGTCAGCGACCGTGGCCGCTGCGCTGCTGGCAGCTGCTGCGGGGCTTGTCGCCGGCGGCGACGAGATCGCCATGGGCTCGGCGGCTGGTGCCGGTGCTGTTACCGGTCCACTGCCGCCGTGGCCCGCTTCGAGCACCACCTGTCGCGGACTACCCAGGGATGCGGCCACGGCTTTCTCCAGCAGCGGCAGACGGCTCTGCACCATCGCCATCCAGTTCCCCGCCACCTGCACCACCGCCCGCTGTCCGTCCAGACGGGCCAGTCGGGCCTGCTGCGACAGCAGCATGCGCGTGGAGGGCAGCTCCAGGCCCGCCAGGATCTGTTGCCACAGTTCTGTCAGGTCGGCGCTGGCTGCCGCCGCGGTCGCCGGCGGCGCTGGCGGTTGGGGGGGGTGAGGCGCCGGTGTCGTCACCTGTGGAGCAGCTGGTGCGGCCGGTGGTGCTGCAGCCACCTGTGCAGGACTCGGTAGCGGTACTGCACTGGCTGCGGTGGTCATCGCTGCCGTGCTCGCACGGGTTGAGGCGGTCGCCGGCGCCTCCGCCAGCAGACCCAGCAGCAAGACCTCCAGCCAGAGCCGCGGTTGCACGCTCTGGCGCAGCTGCTGTTCGCTGCCCTTGAGCTGGGCTTGCCACTGCAGCAGGCGCGCCTTGCCGAGTCGCCGCGCCAGGGCCGGCAGTTCCGGCCGGAACTGGGGTGAGAACCCCGTGAGCTCAAGCCTGTCGGGGGCCACCCCCGCCAGCACCAGATCCCGCAGCAGGCCGGCCAGCCCCTGCAGCACCGCCGCTGGCTCCCGGCCTCGCTCCAGCAGGGTGCGGATCGCTTCGATCACCCCGAGGGGTTCGGTGTCGGCCAGGGCTGCCGCCAGCTGCAGCAGCTCCTGCTCCGGCACGGCGCCGAGCAGCTCCCACACGGCCGCCGGTTTGATCGGTGCCGGCAGCAGGCTGAGCTGATCGAGCAGGCTCTCGGCGTCGCGCAGACCACCCTGGGCCCGCTGGGCCACCACATGCAGCGCTTCCGCCGTGATCGGGATCTGCTCCTGTTCCGCGATCCAGCACAGGTGGCCCTCCAGGGCCTCCAGCGGGATGCGGCGGAAGTCGAAGCGCTGGCAGCGGCTCAGGATCGTGGGCAGCACCCGCTGCGGGTCCGTGGTGGCCAGCACGAACACCACCCGCGGCGGTGGTTCCTCCAGGGTCTTGAGCAGGGCGTTGAAGGCCGCGGTGGAGAGCATGTGGCACTCGTCCACCACGTAAACCTTCCAGCGCGCCTGCACCGGGGCGAAACGGGAGCGCTCGATCAGTTCGCGGATGTTGTCGACGCCGGTGTTCGAGGCGGCATCGATCTCGATCACATCGAGGGCTGTGCCGGCGGCGATCGCAGTGCACAGCTCGCACTGACCGCAGGGCTCCGGTGTGGGGCCGTCGCTGCTCAGACAGTTGAGCGAGCGGGCCAGGATGCGGGCGCTGGAGGTCTTGCCGGTGCCGCGCGGACCGCTGAACAGGTAAGCCGGGGCGATCCGGTTCGAGCGCAGGGCATTGCCGAGGGTGGCGGCGATCGCCTCCTGCCCCACCAGCTGATCCAGCCGCTGCGGGCGGTACTTGTGGTGAAGAGGCTGGTAGGCGGACCGCATCGCTGGAGGCTACTGGCCGTGGTCGGCGGGGGCTGTCGCCGCGGGCGGAACCACCGCCTCAGCGGCGGCTGCCGTGGGAGCCAGCCAACGCTCCAGTCGACCTTCCAGCTCCTCCACCTCGCTGAGCTGGTCGGCCAGCGACTGTGCTGCCAGCCGCAGGCGGCGGAACTCGGCCGCGCCATCGTCGGCGCCGCTGCGGCCGCCCGGCCCGCCGCCCCAGCGCTCTTCGGCCCGGGCCAGCTCCTGCTCCAGCCGCACCTGCAGGCGCAGGCGCAGACCATCGAGCTGCTCCAGGCTGCGCAACGCCAGCCTGCGGCCTTGCTCCAGTTGGTCGGGGCCGAGATTCAATCCCTGGCGCAGCAGCATGCGCGCACCGCTGAGCACCGCTGCCGGCACAAACTGGCCAAAGGCCAGGGCGCCAAGGCTGCCGGTGTGCAGCCAGTCCTCAACCTGGGCACTGCGATGGCGGCCGGTCTTGCACCAGTGGGCGAAGTGCTCGCAGTTGTTGAACAGCAGGTTGTAGTTCTGCTCGCCCAGTCGGCCCATGGCCCGCCGCAGGGTCACTCCTGCGGCGGAACATTGCCCTGGCGTGTAGGGCACCACGCTCACGGGCTGGTCGCGGCTGAACTCGGCCAGGGAGCTGCGCAGGATCGCCCGCCCTTCGAGGTAGTGGGCCACGCTGCCGTCGCCCAGGTCGATGCCGTGATGATTGAACAGGCCATGCTGGCGCGGCACCTGCAGGTGATCGGCGGCGGCCATGAAGCGGAATGCCGGGTGATCAGGCTCGCGTTAACGGCCCGGGGCCGGCAAGGTCGCTGTGGGGAGGGAATGCCGGCCAACCATGCCGCGCCGTGGCGCAGCTGTCAGGCTGTGACCTGCTGCTCAAGCTCAGCCAGAGCACTGGGGTGCGGCAGCACCTTGGCCCGGGTGCGCTCCTCCACCAGCTCGCGCGTGATTGTGAAGGCCTTGGTTCCCTGGTCGGAGGGCAGTTCGTACATCACATCCAGCATCAGCTCTTCGACGATGCCGCGCAGGGCGCGGGCGCCGGTCTTGCGGCGGTGAGCTTCGGCGGCGATCGCCTCGACGGCACCGGGCTCAAACACCAGGCGCACATCATCCATGCTGAGCAGGGTCTGGAACTGCTTCACCAGTGCGTCGCGCGGTTCGGTGAGGATCGCCTCCAGGGCGCGGCTGTCGAGCGGTTCGAGCACGGCGCTCACCGGCAGGCGGCCGATGAATTCAGGAATCAGTCCATACTTCACCAGGTCATCCGGTTCCAGGTGGCGCAGCACCTGGGCGGCGTGCTGGTCTTTCTTGTGGCTGCGGCTGCGACCGCCTTCCGGGATGAAGCCGATGGCATTGCGACCCATGCGCCGCTGCACCACATCCTCCAGGCCGACGAACGCACCGCCGCAGATGAACAGGATCTGGCTTGTGTCGATCTGAATGCAGTCCTGGTAAGGATGCTTGCGGCCACCCTGCGGCGGCACGTTGGCCACGGTGCCCTCCAGCAGCTTGAGCAGGGCCTGCTGCACCCCCTCACCCGAAACATCGCGGGTGATGGAGGGGTTCTCGCTTTTGCGGGCGATCTTGTCGATCTCGTCGATGTAGATGATGCCCCGCTGGGCCTGCTCCACATCCAGGTCGGCCTTCTGCAGCAGCCGCAGCAGGATGTTTTCCACGTCCTCGCCCACGTAGCCCGCTTCGGTGAGGGTGGTGGCGTCGGCCACCGCGAAGGGCACGTCGAGCAGCTCGGCCAGGGTCTGGGCCAGCAGCGTCTTGCCGCAGCCGGTGGGCCCGATCAGCAGGATGTTGCTCTTGTGCAGCCGCGTGGCCGTCTGGCTGGTCTCGCCCTTGCCGTCGCCCTGCCACGCCAGGCGCTTGTAGTGGTTGTAGACGGCCACCGCCAGCACCTTCTTGGCCTCCTCCTGGCCCACCACCTGGGCATCGAGGTGGGCCTTGATCTCCTTGGGCTTGGGGATCTGGGCGAGGGTCGGGGCGGGCTTGCTCGCTTTCTTGGCGGTGGGTTTGCTCTTCGGTTCCGCCGTCTGCCGGCCGCCCCCGCCGCCACCCTCGACCAGCTCCTCATCGAGGATCTCGTTGCAGAGATCGATGCACTCGTCGCAGATGTAGACCCCGGGGCCGGCGATCAGCTTGCGCACCTGGTCCTGCGATTTGCCGCAGAACGAGCACTTCAGGTGGGCATCGA
>JBEBCC010000078.1:0-31430 GCA_041158125.1 Cyanobacteriota bacterium | reverse complement strand
CAGCCGCCGCCCTGCGGGCCGAGCTCACCATTCCCGGCCTTGTGCAGACGATCGTGCTCAGCCGTGCCGGCGGCCGCACCGGCGTGCCCGAAACCGAGGCGCTGGAGCGGCTGGCGGCTCTCAACGCCTCACTCTGCCTCTACCTCAGCGCCCGGCATGTCGCCGAGGTGCAGGCGGAGCTGCTGCGTCACTACCCGGCAGACACACCGGTGGCGATCGGCTACCGGGTCAGCTGGCCTGACCAGTGGCTGAACGTGGTGCCCCTGTCGGAGATGGCCCGCGTCAGCGCCGAGCGGCAGCTGATCCGCACCACGCTGTACGTGGTGAGCCCAGCCCTGGCAGCGCCGGGTGAGGCCCGCTCGCGCCTCTACTCGGCCAGCCACCACCACCTGTTCCGCGGCGGCGCCTGAGCCCTGCAGGGCAGCGGCGGGCGATGGCTTAAAGTTCTTGCATGCGGGCAAGCGGCTCAGCCGCAAGCTCTGCCAGGGCGATTAGCACAGCGGTAGCGCACTTCCTTCACACGGAAGGGGTCACTGGTTCGAATCCAGTATCGCCCATTGTTCAATCAGTGCTCAAGCGGTTTGGCTGCAGAGCCAGTAGCGCGAAGACTCGCCAGCCGTTCTGGCTCGCGAGCCAAGCACCGATAATCCTTATCGATCGAGGCGCGTGTGGCTGGATGCTCCAAGCCAACAAGGGCAATCCTTGTGGCAAGCGCTACAGATTCGCGAACATTATCGAAGGCCTGAAGCTATCGGGGGAATTTTTGAGATAATCACCCAAACCAAGCTCGGCATCGGGTGGACGGCATCCAGCGATCGCACGCCAGCGCCGGCACCACACCTGCCGACGACGCGCCACCACGCACCGATGATCGTGCAGGCGAGATTTCCGTGCTGGAGCGCCTCGGCCACGTCCTGCTGACAGCGCGCCTTGAACGCGGTTTGGACCGATCGACGCTCGCCGCCCAACTGCACATGGGCGAGGAGCAACTGCACGCCCTCGAAACAGCCGACCGCGACCGTCTGCCTGAATCCGTGTTCGTGATCGCCCAGGCCCGCCGGGTGGCAGACCAGCTCGGGGTGGACATCACAGCACAGGTGACAGCCCTCAAGCAGACCGAAGCGGCCCTTGCCAGCGCCGCTGGCAAGGGCCGCAAGAACGGGGCCAGGCCGCGTGGATCACTTCGGGCACCCATCGGCACCAACGACGCGGATCGGTCACAGGCGCGGCGGCGGGCCGCGATGCTGCTGGCCGCCGCACTGGTCACGGCTGCAGGTTGCTGGGCCTGGGCACGGTTGCAACAACGGGGTCCGGGCACCGCTCCGGCCAGTCAAGCCGCCGCCACGCCAGGACCGATCAACAAATCAGCGGCGACCACCGCTGGCCTGCTGCTACGCAGTACCGAGCCCAGCTGGCTGGAGGTGCGCCTGCCGGCCGGACAGGTGCTGTTCCGCGGCAGCTTCCAGGGGGAACGACGCTTCGGGATCAGCCAGCCACTGCGGGTGCTGGCCGGCCGCCCCGATCTGGTCAGCGTCAGCATTGCTGGCGCCGCACCACGGCCGCTCGGGCGCATCGAAGAGATCCGCTGGGTGACGCTCCAACCACCCGCAGGCGGCAGCGCCGGACGACACCCAACATCAGCGACCATCAGGCCGTGACGGCCGCCAGGGGAGGCTCCATCACCCTGAGCCGCACGCCCACAGCCTCCTCCACTGCCGGCCCACAGGCCTGCAGGCTCCAGCGCTCCAGGCTCAGATCCAGTTCGGTCGTCATCGGCTCCAAACGGATCGCGCAGGTATTTGAGGGCTCCGGCCGCACCTGGATACCCGCCACCGTGGGCTGCGGCCGGCGGTCGAGGGCCGTAGCCAGACGCAGCAACAACGCCATCGAAGCCACCGTGCGGCGCTGCTCACGCCCCTCAATCAACTGCCAGGCTTCATGGCGCTTCTTGGGAAGCGAGCGGCGGTGATAGCGGGCGATGGCCGCCACCATCAGATGCTCGCTGTCGGAATAGCCGAGCAGATCACCGTGGCGGATCAGATACCAACTGTGCTTGTGATAAGCGCCGCTGTTGATGTGCTGCCCGCAGCTATGCAGCATCGCCGCCGCCCACAACAGCTGACGGCCGCTGCCGTCATCGTTGTGGAGCAGGCCGCGGGTCTGACCGTAGAGGCTGAGGGCGTAGCCCGCCACCCGCTCGGCGCGCCCCTGATCCACCCCATAGCGCTGCACCTGATGCAGCACTGTGCGCTGACGAATGCTGCTCTGGAAAGCGAAGCGATCAACGATCAGATCGTTGCGCAGCATCCAGTCGACAATCAGCCCCTCCCGCAGAGCACGCTCACTGATCACCAGCTCGCGGGCCCCCAGCATCGCCATCGCCGTCTGCAGGATCAGAGCGCCGGGCACGATGATTTCGGCCCTCCGTTCATTCAGGCCTGGAATGGCGCGGCGTTGCTCCGGCGTCAGCGTCAGCAAGCGGTTCAGCAGCTGATCCAGCCGCTGCCTGGAGACGCGATAGCCCTGCATCCGCAATGGCGGTCGCGGATCCTCGGCCGCGGCCATCGCGGCAATCGCCATGGCGGTGCCACTGGTGGCCACCATCACCGGCTGCTCACCACTGCCCAGGCGCTGGCGCACCTTCAGCACCGCCGGCTCCAGCGCCCCCTGAATGAAGGCACGCAGAAACTCCACCCGCCGCGGCGGCAGCGGATCCTCTCGCACGAAATCGCGCTGCAGCCTCACGGCCCCGATCCGGGTGCTGGTCAAGGCGCGGGCATCGCGACCATCCGCCAGCACCAGTTCCGTGGAACCGCCACCGATATCCAGGATCAGATGGGGCTGATCGCCAAAGGCCATGCCCGAAAGCACACCCAGATAGATCAGGCGGGCCTCCTCGGGACCGCTGACCAGATCCACCTCGAGCCCAAGCTGCTCCTGAATCGCCTGCAGAAACTCGCGGCCATTGGGCGCTTCACGCACGGCGCTGGTGGCGGCGGTGACGACATCACCGGGCTGAACGCCATGGCTGGCGGCCAGATCACGGCAATGGCGCAGCGTGGTGAAGGCGCGTTCGATCGCCTCAGCGCTGAGGTTGCCCGTTTCCGGATCCCGCTCCCCCAGCCGCGTGGTGGATTTCTCGGTGAGCAGCACCGAGAAGCTGCGCAGGACCGGATCGACGGCCGCGACCAGCAGATGGATCGAGTTGGTGCCGATGTCGATGCCAGCCACCGGGCGGATCGTCGCCATGTCGGCGGTCTGACGCCGTGGCAGAACATCGGGAGCACTCGAGCCGGGGGTCGAGCCGGGAGTCGAGTCGGTCACGCAGCCACACGGGCGGAGCGCTGACACTTTCGCATCGCTGCGGCTCATGGGCCGCCCTAGGGTCGCCCTACCTGATCCGCCTGCCTTGGCCGCTGCCCCCACGGGCCCCACTGCCGCACTGCAGCCCTGGCTGGCACTGCTGCGCTGGGATAAGCCCAGCGGCCGGCTGATCCTGCTGATTCCCGCCGGCTGGAGCCTCTGGTTGCTGCCCACCGCTCCACCGGCCACCGATCTGGTGGGCTGGATCGTGCTCGGCGGCCTGGCGGTCAGTGGCGCCGGCTGCATCGCCAACGACCTCTGGGACCGACGCATCGACCCGCTGGTGGAACGCACCCGCAGCCGGCCACTGGCCAGCGGCCGCATCGGTATCACCGCAGCGGTGCTGCTGCTGGCGCTCTGTCTGCTGGCTGCCCTGGCAGTGGTGCTGTGGGGTCTGCCTCCGGGCAGCCGCCCCCTGTGCCTGGGCCTCGCCATCGCCACCCTGCCACCCGTGCTGCTCTACCCCTCCGCCAAGCGCTGGTTCGCCTACCCCCAGGCGGTACTGGCCCTCTGCTGGGGCTTCGCGGTGCTGATTCCCTGGGCTGCCGCCAGCGGCAGCCTGAGCGGGGGCGGGCCGCTGGCGGCGGTCTGGCTCGCCACCCTGCTGTGGACCTTCGGCTTCGACACCGTCTACGCCATGGCCGACCGCCCCGATGACGCCAGGATCGGCGTGCGCAGCAGTGCCCTCAGCCTCGGAGATCGGGCTCCGCTGGCCGTGGGTCTGTGCTATGGCGCCACGGCCATACTGCTGGCAGTGGCTGCTGCTCTTCAGGGGGCACAACCGTTGTTTTGGCCGCTCTGGGCCATGGCTGCAGCCGGTCTGCTGCGTGAAGCACGGCTGCTGCTGCGTCCGGATCTACCCCGCTCCGCCTTCAGCCGCCACTTCCGCCATCAGGTGCAGCTGGGCGCTCTGCTGCTGCTGGCCCTGGTGGTTGGCCGCACGCCCCTGCTGCCGTGAACTGCACGGTCTGGCCCCAACCCCTGCGACCGGGCGACCGGGTACGGCTGGCGGCCGCCAGCTCAGCGCTCGATGCCTCAGCCCTGGAGCGGCTGGAGGCCGGCATCGCCGAACTGGAGCGCTGGGGGCTGGCGGTGGAGCCTCATCCCACACCATCACGCCGCTGGGGCCACCTGGCCGGCGACGATCACCAGCGCATGGCCGATCTCCAGGCGGGATCAGCAGCGCTGCTGGCCTGTATCCGCGGCGGCTGGGGCTCAGCACGGCTACTGGAAGCCAACCACGGCGACGTCCGCAGCGGAGCGTTGCCACCCACAGCCACGGCTCGCTGGCTGCTGGGCTTCTCGGATGTCACCTCCCTGCTCTGGGCCCGCCAGGCGGCGGGGCTCGCAGGTGGCATCCACGGGCCGATGCTCACCAGTCTGGCGGCGGAACCGGACTGGAGCCGGCAGCGCCTGCGCGATCTCCTGTTCGGACGGCCAGTGCCAGCGCTGACGGGCGAAACCTGGCGGGCGGGCGCCGCCGAAGGCCCTCTGCTGGTGGGCAATCTCACCGTGGCGAGCCATCTGCTGGGCACGCCGCACCTGCCACCACTGCAGGGAACGGTGCTGGTGCTGGAGGACGTGGGCGAGGCTCCCTACCGCCTTGACCGGATGCTCACCCACTGGCGCCTGAGCGGCGCCCTGCAGCAGCTGGCCGCCATCGGCTTCGGCCACTTCAGCGGCTGCGACGACCCCGCAGGCGGCGACAGCGCCGAGGCGGTGCTGCGAGAGCGCACCGCCGATCTCGGCATCCCGGTATTGGCTGGCCTGCCGGTGGGCCATGAGGCCGGCAATGCAGCCCTGCCGTTGGGGGTTCACGCCCGGCTCGATGCCACAGCCGGCCGACTCGAGCTGCTGGCCCCCTGAAGCGGAGCTTGGCTCCTTGGGGCGGCTCTCCGTCAGTGCCGCCGCGCCGCCAACACCGCCTCGGCGATGGTGAGATCAAACGGTGTGGTGATCTTGATGTTGGCCGGGGAGGAATCGATCACCTGCACGGGCCAGCCGAGGCGCTCGAACAGGGAGGCGTCGTCGGTGACGCTCCAGCCCTCGGCCCGGGCTCGGGCATGAGCCTGACGCAGCCGCTCCACCGGGAAGCCCTGGGGGGTCTGAGCACCCCAGAGCTGGGAGCGATCAGGAGTGTCCTGAATCAGGCCATCTGGATCGACCCGCTTGATCGTGTCGGTGACAGGAGCGGCAGCAATCAGGGCCCGGCCGCTGGCTGCGGCAGCGGCGCAGCGCTCGATCAGCTCCGGTTCCACCAGGCAGCGAGCGCCATCGTGGATCAGCACAGCCTCCGCCGCAGTCGGCAGAGCCGCCAGACCATTGCAGACCGAATCCTGCCGGGTGTCACCACCCTCAATCCAAACAACGGGCCGGTCGGGCGCGGCAGCGGCGACCAGGGCCTCGATAGCAACCCGGTCCACCGGCTGGCCGACGATCCCGATCCAGCGGATCACGGGCGAGGCCAGGGCCGCCTGCAGGGTCCAGGCCAACACGGGCCGACCGGCCACCGGCAACAGCAATTTGTTGCGCTCCGCCCCCATGCGGCGACCGCTGCCGGCACAGGCAATCAGCAAATGCACAGCGAACTCCCTCCGGCGGTCTGAATCGAGCACGCTCCATACAATCAGCCCGCGACCCGCCTCCCGCTGCCCGCCGCCATGCGCGTTCTGTTTCTGATCCCGGGCAGCATCTGCGCACAGCTGCAGGCGATACCGGCGGCGGCCCGGGTGGCCGAGGCACTCGGCGCCAAGGTGCAGGTGGCCTGCACCCCCAGCGCCGGCGCGGCCTGGAGCCTGCTGCCGGCGGTGGAGAAGCTGATCCCATTCGACTTCGACGGAGGCGCCAGCCTGGCGGACTGGGCCAACCTGCTCGGCAACGTGCGCGAGCCGGATTTTCAGGCCTGCATCAACCTCGCCAGCGGCCGGCAGGTGGATCTGATGCTCTCGATGAGCCACATTCCCAACCGCGTGGCCAGTTCCGGCTTTTCAGCCACCAGCATCGTGACGGTGTCTGGGGGATGGGCCGCCCAGGGGCTGGCGGCCTACCTGCAACCACTTGGCGTCAGCCTTGATGCCGGCGCCTTCCGCCTGGGCCTGCCCCGCCCCGCCCTGGAGAAGGCAGCGGCAGCCCTGCCCGCAGGCCAGGGCCCGGCCCTGCTGCTCGCCCCCGCCCGCGGTGCCGGCGATTGGCCCGCAGCCCAGTGGCAGGCCCTGCCGGAGCTGCTGCGCAGCCGGCTGCCGGATGTGCGCGTGGTGGCGGCCCAAACGAGCGGCAGCCTGATCGAACGGGCTGCCCAGCTGGCCAGCTGCGATGTGGTGCTCAGCAGCGACCCCATCACCACCGAACTGGCCCTGCTCAACGGCTCACCGCTGGTGACCATGGATCGGCCCGCCACGGCGCTGCCGCAGCGGCAGGCTGTGCAGGCGGTGGGTGATCCAAGCCGACTGGAGCAGCTGCAGCCGGCGGCGGTTCTGCAGGCGCTCGGCCTGGCATGAGCGGCGGCCGGCGACTCACCCGCCAAGTCAGCCGGCGCTGGCCGCCATCGTTGTCGGCGCTGCTGGCCAGGCGCCCCTGGGCGGGACCGGTGCTGGCGCTGGCCCTGGTGGTGAACGCCGGTGCAGCGGGCTACCGGCTGGCGGAAGGCTGGGACTGGGGCGACTGCTACTGGATGGTGCTGATCACCCTCAGCACGATGGGGTTCAGCGATCCCCACACGCCGGTCATCCATGGTGGCGGGCGGCTGGTGACGGCACTGCTGCTGATGGGCGGCCTGGTGGTGGTGCAGCAGACGCTGCAGAAGCTGCTGGAATTGACCAACTCCGGCCACTTCCAACGGCTGCGGGAACGCCGCTACCGCCAGCTGCTGCAACGCACGATGAAACAGCACGTGATCCTCTGCGGCTATGGCCGCATCGGCCGGGAGATCGCCCAGCAGCTCAGCGCCGAAGCGGTGCCGCTGCTGGTGGTGGAGATGGAGCCCGATCGCATCGCCGAGGCCCAGCAGCGGGGTCTGACGGTGCTGCAGGGTGACGCCACCCTGGATGGCACCCTCGAGGAGGCCGGCATCCGCCACTGCCGGGCCCTGGTGGCGGCCCTGCCCAGCAATGCGGCCAATCTCTACGTGATCCTCAGCGCCCGCGGCCTGGCACCCAGCACCCGGCTGATCGCGCGGGCCGACAGCGACGAGGCCGAGGGCAAGCTGCGCCTGGCGGGGGCCGACCAGGTGGTGAGTCCCTATGTGGCCGGTGGCCGCACCATGGCCGCCACCGCCCTACGACCGCTGGCGGTGAACTTCATGGAGCTCCTGGCCGGCAGCGATTGCGAAGTGGAGGAATTTCAACTCAGCGAGGATCCACGCCGCCTCGGGGATCTGAACGGCCGCTCCCTCGCTGATCTGCAGCTGGGGCGCCGCAGCGGTGCCCTGGTGCTGGCGATCCGCAACCCCCAGGCCCCGCAGCGCGGTGGCCGCTTCGACCGCGCTGCCGCGCTCGCGGAGGGGCTGCCAGCCCTGATCGCCAATCCCGGCGGTGACGTGCGACTGGCGCCGGGGCAACTGCTGGTGGTGATGGGCAGCAAGCGGCAGCTGCAGGGCTTCGGCGAGCTGCTGGGTGATGCGCTGAGCGCCGTGGAGACGATGCAGGGCTGAGGCCAGCCGCGGAGCAGGTGCGCCCTACGCTCGCCCGACCGAATCCTCTTACCCCATGGCCAACGCCACCCCCTTAGCCGGTCAGGTCGCCCTGGTGACCGGTGCCAGCCGTGGCATCGGCGCCGCCATCTCCCGCGAACTCGGTGCCGCCGGCGCCACGGTGGTGGTGAACTACGCCAGCTCAGCAGCGGCGGCTGAGGCGGTGGTGGCCGAGATCATGGCCGCCGGCGGCAGCGCCTGGGCCCATCAGGCCAACGTGGCCGATGAGGAGCAGGTGGAAGCACTGGTGAAGGCGGTGCTGGAGAAGGAGGGGCGCCTCGATGTTCTGGTGAACAACGCCGGCATCACCCGCGATGGGCTGCTGATGCGGATGAAGACGGCCGACTGGCAGAGCGTGATCGATCTCAACCTCAGCGGCGTATTTCTCTGCACCCGGGCCGTGAGCCGCTCGATGCTCAAGGCCCGACGGGGTCGCATCATCAACATCACCTCAGTGGTGGGGCTGATGGGCAATCCCGGCCAGGCCAACTACAGCGCTGCCAAGGCCGGTGTGATCGGCCTGACCCGCAGCAACGCGGCGGAATTCGCGGCCCGCGGCGTCACCGTGAACGCCGTGGCCCCCGGCTTCATCGAGAGCGACATGACGGCCGAGCTTGACAAGGAGCCGATCCTCAAGGCCATCCCGATGGGCCGCATGGGCAGCGCCGCCGAGGTGGCCGGTGCCGTGCGATTCCTTGCCGCCGACCCTGCAGCCGCCTACATGACCGGCCAGGTGCTGCAGGTGGATGGCGGCATGGTGATGCGCTGAGGCTCAACTGTTGATGGGCTGGCCCAGCTCCTCCCGCAGGCGGCGGATGCGCTGCAGCAGGCGCAACCGACGGCTGCGGGCGGTGATCGTGAGGAACAGACGCAGTGGCACGTAGATCAGGGCCATGCCCAGCCCCAGACCAGCCACCAGCAGGAAGGCCATCACGTTGCTGCCTGCGGCCGGATCGGCCAGGGCCTCACGCAGGGGGGCGCCGAGATCGAGGGCCAAGGCGTCGCTGAAGCTGTCGTCCATCGCCGAACCCTATCGGCGGCAACGGCCCCGGGTCGCCCCGATCCCAGCGTTCATTCGGCTTTCCCCACCAGCCAGGGCCCCCTCGGCGATGGGATCCTGAAACACCGTGCCCGTTCAACCGCCGCGATGGCCAAGCTGCTCTCGTTCTCCGATGCCTCCCGCGCTTCCCTGGAGCGGGGCGTGAATGCCCTGGCGGATGCGGTCAAGGTCACGATCGGCCCCAAGGGCCGCAACGTGGTGCTGGAGAAGAAATTCGGGGCACCGGATGTGGTGAACGACGGCGTCACCATCGCCCGTGAGATCGAACTGGAGGATCCGTTCGAGAACATCGGCGCCAAGCTGCTGCTGCAGGTCGCCACCAAAACCAAGGACAAGGCCGGTGACGGCACCACCACCGCCACGGTGCTGGCACAGGCCATGGCCCGGGAGGGTCTGCGCAACGTGGCCGCCGGCGCCAGCCCCGTGAACCTGCGTCGCGGCATGGAGAAGGCTGCTGCCCAGGTGGTGCAGGGCATCGAAGCCCGCGCCAGCGCCGTGGCCGGCGACGCCATCCGTCAGGTGGCCACCGTGAGCTCAGGCGGCGATGAGGAGGTGGGCCGCATGATCAGCGAGGCGATGGCCAAGGTCAGCGTCGATGGCGTGATCACGGTGGAGGAGAGCAAGAGCCTGGCCACCGAGCTGGAGATCACCGAGGGCATGGCCTTCGATCGCGGCTACAGCTCCCCCTACTTCGTCACCGATGGCGACCGCCAGGTGTGCGAATACGAGAACGCCCTGCTGCTGGTCACCGACCGCAAGATCAGCTCCATCACCGATCTGGTGCCGGTGCTGGAAGCGGTGTCACGCGCCGGCAGGCCGCTGGTGATCCTCTCGGAGGAGGTGGAGGGCGAAGCCCTGGCCACGCTGGTGATGAACAAGAACCGCGGCGTGCTGCAGGTGGCGGCGGTGCGCGCACCCGGGTTCGGGGAGCGCCGCAAAGCCAGCCTGCAGGACATCGCCATCCTTACGGGCGCAACACTGGTCAGCGAAGACCGGGCCATGGCGCTTGACGCCGTGACCCTGGCCGATCTGGGCACGGTTCGCCGGATCACGATCAGCAAGGACCAGACCACGATCGTGGCCACCGGTGAGCACCAGGCGGCCGTGGCCGACCGGGTGGCCGCCATCAAGCGGGAGCTGGAGAACACCGACTCGGACTACGACCGCGAGAAACTGGCCGAGCGCGTCGCCAAGCTGGCTGGCGGCGTGGCGGTGATCAAGGTGGGCGCCCCCACCGAAACCGAACTGCGCAACCGCAAGCTGCGCATTGAAGACGCTCTCAATGCCACCCGCGCCGCCGTCGAAGAGGGGATCGTCGCCGGTGGCGGCAGCGTGTTGGTGCAGCTGGCGACCGAGCTCGACGCACTGGCGGCGGCACAAAGCGGCGATGAGCGCACCGGTGTGCAGATTGTGCAGCGCGCCCTGGCCGCTCCGCTGCAGCAGATCGCCAGGAACGCCGGCCATGATCCTGATGTGGTGAGCGAGCGGGTGCGCAGCGGCGGCCAGGGCTTCAATGCCGCCACCGGCACCTACGAAGACCTGCTGGCCGCCGGCATCCTCGATGCCGCCAAGGTGGTGCGTCTGGCGCTACAGGATGCAGTCTCGATCGCAGCGCTGCTGCTCACCACTGAAGCCGTGATTGCCGACAAGCCCGAACCGGCTGCGGCTGCGCCGGCCGGTGGTGAGATGGGCGGCATGGGTGGCATGGGTGGCATGGGTGGCATGGGCATGCCCGGGATGATGTGAGTCCAGCCGCCCGCCGCAGCGTGCCCCAGCTCAGAGGGCCCGCACCAGGCGGGCGTGCAATCGGCATACCGTGATCGCTTCCCGGGGCGGATCACTGCAGAGCCGCCCCAGCTCCCGATTCAAAGCCTGCAGCTCGGCCATCGGCAAGCCGGCCACCGGCATGCTCAGCAACAGGAAGCCCAGCCCCAGCGACAACAGCTGGGGCTGACCACTGAGACAGAACGCTTTGCCGCCATTCCCGGCGCCGGATCGAGGATTGGAGGCCACTGACCACCTCGGCACGAGACGAACGGGACGCCTTCAGTCTGTAGAGCGGTACCGGACAGCACGGCCCGACTTCAGAAAGCTTTGGATCAGGCTTCGCTGAAACGCGGCTGCATGGCCTGCCGATAGGCGGCCACCTGAAGATCCACGCCGGTGATGGCGGTACCGACCACCACAGCATCAGCCCCCTCCGCCAAGGCACGAGCGGCCTGTTCGGGCGAAGCAATCCCACCCTCACAGATCAGCGTCAACTCTGCAGGCAGTTGCTGCCGAAGTTGCGGCAGCAGAGCCCAGGCCGGAGGACGCGCGCTGGCCGTTGCTTCGGTGTAACCAAAGAGGGTGGTGCCGATCCAGGTGCAGCCAAGCTCGGCGGCCCGCAGCCCGTTGGCGACGCTGTCGACATCTGCCATCAGCACAGCACCCAGCTGATCGCGAGCACGACCCAGCAGCTCAGGCAGCTGTTGATCACTGGGCCGGCGGCGGTCGGTGGCATCGAGGGCGATCACATCGGCGCCAGCAGCCCATACGGCGCGGATCTCCTCCCAACCTGGTGTGATGTAGACCGAGCTATCCGGGAAAGTGCGCTTCCACAACCCAATGATCAGAGCCTGAGGGCAGCGGCGCCGCACCGCACCGATGTGCTCGGGGCTCTCCAGGCGCACTCCGATCGCCCCGTTGTTGAGGCTGGCTTCGGCCATGGCAGCGATCACATCCGGATGCCGCAGCGGCGACCCTTCAGGAGCCTGCACCGACACGATCAGACCGCCGCTGAGCTGGCTGGTGGTCAGCAAAGCCATGGTGATCCCTCAGGCGAGCTTGCGATCCAGCAGCGGCCGGATCAGCAGGAACAGACCTGCCGCCAGCACCGCCAGCACCACCAGACAGGTCGACGCCGTGAGGTCGCCATAGGGGGCATGCAGCACCACCGCCCCCAGCGAAAACTCGCCGGCATAGGCGGCACGGATCGGCTCAATCGCGAAGGTGAGCGGGTTGAGCGCCGCCAGCCAACCGAGCCAGGTGGGCATGAAGCTGATCGGTGCCAGAGCGGTGCTGGCGAACAGCAGCGGCAGATTGGCCACGAAGATCACAGCGATCAGCTCGATGTGGCCGGGCAGGGCGAAGGCCAGGCCAAGGCTCAGCCCTGTGACGGCAAAGACCAACAGCAGCAGCACCGCCAGCACCAGCACCAGACCGGCGCCACCGGGCCAGCCATAGCCGAGGGCCCAGGCGGTGACCATGATCGCCAGGCTCTGCAGCAGGCTCAAGGCCGTGATGTAGAGCACTGAGGCCAGCACAATCGAACTGCGCGAGCGCAGGGGCGCCACCAGCAGCCGGTTCAGGAAACCGAACTCGCGATCGAACATCACCGGCAGACCGGCATTGAGGGCCGCGCTGAAGGCGGTGAACACGATCACTCCAGCACCGAGAAAACGCCCGTAGCTGAGACCATCCGGCAGCAGACCGGCCGGGGCCTTGGCGAACAGGGCACCGAACAGCACCAGCCAGATCAGTGGCTGCAGCACACCGGCCACCAGGGTGGAAGGTCGGCGTGCCAGCTGCAGAAACAGGCGGCGGGTCAGAGCCAGGGTCTCCTGGCTGAGGTCAGCCAGCGGGGAGCGGACGGCGGACGGCGCCTCGGAACTCTGAAGACTGGGACTGGCGCTGGTCATGGCGGCGACGGATGGAGCGGCGTGAACTGAATCGGTGTGAGCTGAATCGTTGTGAACCGGAGGGCTCGGATCAGGGCCGTTCGGCTGTAGGCGATGGGTGGCTGGATTCACAGGGCACACCCCGGCGACGCTGAGGGCGCCATGGGGGAGATCAGCGCATGGCCTGCTTGCGCTCCGCCTTGGCATCGCGGCTGCCGGCCACCGCCAGCTCAGCATCCATCAGCGTGCGCCCCGTGGCCTGGAGATAGACGTCATCGAGACTGGGGCGACTCTGGGCCAGGGCGAACACCGGCAGCTGGGCTTCCGACAGCTGACGCCGCAGCTGTTCCACCACACCGTCGTGTTCCACCACCAGGTTGAGCGAATAGCCCTGGGCACGGTTGACCACCACCTGGCGTACGCCAGGGCAGGCCTGCAACAGCTGCTGCACCCGCAGCGCCTCGGGCTCATCGCTGAACTCGCGCACGCGCAGGGTGACGCGATCACCACCAAGCTCGGCCTTGAGGGCAGAGGGGGCACCGGCGGCGATGACGCGCCCCCCCTCGATGATCGCGAGCTGATCGGCCAGGGCATCCACCTCTTCGAGGTAATGGCTGCTCAGCAGCACCGTGGTGCCTTGATCGCGCAGCTGGCGGAGCACCTGCCAGATGGCGGCGCGACTTTCAATATCCAGCCCAACGGTGGGCTCATCGAGCACCAGCAGCTCGGGACTGTGCAGCAGGCCGGAGGCCAGATCAAGGCGGCGGCGCATCCCACCGGAGTAGGTGCCGCAGCGGCGATCGAGCCAGTCGCCCATAGCCAGCAGCTCGGTGAGCTCGGCGATGCGGCTGTCGCGCACGGCGCGATCGAGATGATAGAGATCACCCTGGAGCTGCAGCAGCTCACGGCCGCTGAGGATCTTGTCGAGCGCCACCTCCTGGGCCACGTAGCCGAGGCGCTCACGCACCCCACGCGGATCGGCGAGGGCGTCCACACCCGCCACCCACACCCGACCGGCATCGGGGGCGAGCAGCGTCGCAAGGATGCGCAGGCTGGTGGTCTTGCCGGCACCGTTCGGGCCGAGCATGCCAAACAGGCTGCCACGGGGCACCACCAGGTTGAGGTTGTGGAGAGCCTGCACCGCCCGCGCGCCGCGGCCGTAGCTCTTGCACACCTCCTGAAGCTCGATCACCGCCTCTGGCACCGCCGCCTATCTCCGCTCAGCCTCTGGAAGATTCCAATCTAGAAAGGCCCGATGGCCGAGGGTGCGGCCAGGGTGAAGGCTGGAGCGCCGGCCCCTGCAAGCCCGAGCAGGTCGAGGCCCTGGCTGCTGAAGCGATCGCCGGCCGGCATGCGAGCCAGCAGCAGCAGCAGGCAGATCCCGAACAGGTAAAGGATCGACCAACGGAACAGTGACCGGGCTCGCTGCAGGTCGGTCGGCGCCTGTTGCAGCCGCCAGACCATCTGCACCAGCCGACCATTGAACGGCAGCAGCAGCAGGCCATAAAGCAGACCACCACTGGGCAGGGCCCAGACACCAGCGAGGCTGAGCAGCACGGTCGCCGCGGCATAGAGGCCGATGGCTCGGGCGGTGGCGGCAGACCCTTTCACCACCGGCAGCATCGGGATGCCGACGGCGCGGTAGTCGTCCTGGAGCAGCAGAGCCAGGGCCCAGAAGTGGGCCGGAGTCCAAACCATCACCAGGGCGAACAACCACCAGCTGCTCAGGCCGATGTGCCCCGTGGCAGCGGCAGCCCCCACCAGCGGCGGAATCGCACCGGCGACACCGCCGATGACAATGTTCTGAGGCGTGCGCGGCTTGAGCAGCACCGTGTAAAGCAGGACATAGCTGCATAGGCCCAGCAGCGAGAGGCTGGCCGCCAGGCAGTTGACACCGCTGACCAGCAGCGTGGCGGCCGCCAGGGCCAAGGCCACGGCGATCGCGAACGCAGTGCCCACCGAGAGGCGGCCGGAGGGCAGGGCCCGGCCGCTGGTGCGCTGCATGCGGCCATCCAGCCCCTGCTCCCAGAGGCAATTGAGCACGCCGGCGGCGGCGGCGGCCAGGGCGCCGCCGCCAAGGGTGCAGGCCAGGCGGGTGGTGGGCAGCGGCCACCCTTCCGAGAGGGCCATGCCGCCGAGGGTGGTGGCCAGCAAGAGTGGAATCAGCCGCGGCTTGGCGATTTCAAGCCAGGGCGGCAGCTTGAGGCGCGCCCGGGAGGGAACGATCTGCTCACGGCTCAGGACAGTCGCCGTTGTATCAACCATGGCTCTGCTCCAGGGGGGTGAAGGCGGTGCGCCCAAGGCGCACCGCAAGGGCCGACAGCACCGCCACCAGCAGTGCCGCCGTGATCTGATGGGCCACGGTCAAGGCGGGAACCGTCAGGCTGAGCCGCAGGGTGAAGATGCCGAGGGCGATCTGTGCCAACACCAGCAGGGCGGCCAGCAGTGCCAGAGGCCGCTGCCGCGGCCAGCACCAGCCAAGCCAGGCCGCCACGACCAGCACCAGCAGGGCCGCTGGACGAGCGACCAGGCGATGGGCCAGCAACCAGCCGCAGGCCTCGCCGACGGCGAAGCAACGGCCAGCCGCCCACTGGCTGGCCATCAGGCCACCCAGCAAGCACTGAGCGATCACCAGCAGCAAGGCCAGCGGCGTCAGCAGCGCTGCTGGTTTGGCATGGGCAGCGAACGGGATCGGCGCCGAGGCTTCGCCGTTCAGGCCTTGGTGACAACTGCTGAGCAATGCCACCAGGAGCAGGGCAGTGATCAGGTGGGCCGTCACCACCGCCGCCGGCAGCAACTGCAGCACCGTGAGGGCACCAAGGCCACCCTGAACGATCACCAGCAGCAGGCAAGCCAGAGCCAGAGGAGGTTGCCAGCGGGGCAGCTGCCGGCGCCAGTGAACACTGGCGCCGGCCAGAACCAGCAACCCGATCCCAACGACGAAGGCATCAAGGCGATGGAACCACTCCAGGAACACCTGGAGATTCATCTGCCGGCCGGGCAACAGGGTGCCGTAGCAGAGGGGCCAGTCGGGACAGGCGAGACCGGCCTGCATCACCCGGGTGGCACCGCCAATCGCCACCAGGGCGATCACGGCGACAAGCAGGTGGCCAGCGAGCAAGGCCAGACGGCCTTCAAGGCCAGCGCTGTGACCAGCCGAGGCGGCGCTGGGGCCATCGGTGGCGAGGGCGGCCGACACCGAGACAATCTGATGGGAATCGCGAGACTCCGTCGCCGTCGACCGAGGTCGCTGTCGTGGTGATGCGCTCATCGTCTCCCTGAGGCACGGGGCCTGGGCTCGATTGAACTGACGCTAACGAGATCAAACGATTGCGCTTGAAGGTCAACCGGTGCAGCCACCGCGTCGACATCAACAGTGACGATCTGCTGCATCGCGTGGGCAAATGCTCACGTCAGACGGCGCCAGATGCGCGGATTGCCACAAGCGGCGACAAGGTTGCAGCCACCCAGGCCTGATCTCCATAGGCTGAGCGTCATCGAGCGCCATGGTGATGCCGATTCCACCGGCCATCCTCACCCTGCTGCTGGGCATGGGCCTTGTGCTGAGCGGGCTTTGGGTGGGTCAGAACGTGTCGTTGCTGCCGGTTGACGCCAGCAGCAACGCCCCGGTCTACGACGAGCTGTTCAAGGTTCTCTTCAGCATTGGCACCATCCTTTTTGTTGGCATCATCGGCTTGATCGTCTACAGCCTGGTGCGCTTCCGGCGGCGAGCGACCGATCTGAGCGACGGCGCAGCAATCGAGGGCAATCTGCCGCTTGAGATTCTCTGGACGGCGATCCCAGCGATCGTCGTTCTGTTCGTCGGCATCTATAGCTACGACATCTACGAGCGCATGGGCGGCATGACACCGCTCAACGACCACAGCCTGCATACCGCCCATGCCGGCGCCAGCGACACTCGCACCTGGGCAGGGATCAGCCCGGCGATGGCGGAGAGCGACGACGGCATGGCGGCCCTGCCGGTCGACGTGACGGCCATGCAGTTCGCCTTTATCTTCCACTATCCCGAGGCGGGCATCACCAGCGGTGAACTGCACGTACCCCTGGGTCAGCCGGTGGCGCTGACGATGAAGGCCAACGATGTGATCCACGCTTTCTGGGTACCCCAGTTCCGGCTCAAGCAGGACGTGATTCCTGGTCAGCCCACCCTGCTCAGCTTCACACCCACCCGCACCGGCCGCTTCCCGATCGTCTGCGCCGAGCTCTGTGGTCCGTACCACGGTGGTATGCGCTCGACGGTGATTGTCGAAGAACCGGAGACATTCGCCGACTGGGTGGCGAAGAACAGTCCGGCCCCTCCTGCTCCTGCTCCCACGGCGGTGACATCATGACCATCAGCTTCACCCCTGAAACAACCCACATCCCCGGGCCCTCGCTGCAACCCCAGGGTTGGCTGCGCTACCTGAGCTTCAGCACCGATCACAAGGTGATCGGCCTGCAATATCTGGTCTGCGGCTTTCTGTTCTACCTGATCGGTGGCGCTCTGGCAGGCGCGATCCGCACGGAGCTGCTCACACCAATCTCCGATTTTCTACCACGCGAAACCTATAACGAAGTCCTCACTCTGCACGGCACAGTTATGATTTTCCTCTGGATCGTGCCCGTAGTAAATGGCGCCTTCGGAAACTACCTGATCCCCTTCTACGTAGGAGCACGGGACATGGCATTCCCACGCCTGAATGCCGTGGCTTTCTGGCTGATCCCACCGGCAGGCCTGCTACTGATCAGTAGCTATTTTATCGCCGGAGCAGCCCAGTCTGGCTGGACGGCCTACCCACCGCTGAGCCTGACCACACCAGCCACCGGACAGATCATCTGGATCCTGAGCGTACTGCTGCTGGGTGGAAGCTCAATCTTCGGCGGCATCAACTTCATTGCCACGATCCTCAAACTGCGCCGGCCCGGGCTGAAGCTGATGCAGCTGCCGATGTACTGCTGGGCAATGCTCGGCACCAGCATCCTGGTTGTGCTGTCAACCCCGGTGCTGGCGGGGACCCTGGTATTGCTCAGCTTCGACATCATCGCCCACACCGGCTTCTTCAACCCGGCACTGGGCGGCAATGCGGTGGTGTACCAGCATCTGTTCTGGTTCTATTCCCATCCAGCTGTTTATATTATGGTGCTACCCGCCTTCGGCCTGGTCAGTGAAATCCTGCCGGTACACGCCCGCAAACCCCTGTTTGGCTACACCACAATGGTGTATTCGATCATGGGCATCGTCTTCCTTGGATTGATCGTCTGGGCACACCACATGTTCACCAGTGGCACGCCGCCCTGGATGCGCCTGTTCTTCACCATCGCCACCTCGTTCATTGCGGTGCCGACCGGCATCAAGTTCTTCAACTGGCTGGCCACACTCTGGGGCGGACGCATTGCCCTCAACAGCGCCATGCTGTTCTCCTGTGCCTTCATTGTGAACTTCGTGTTTGGCGGCATCACCGGCGTCGCCCTTGCCCAGGTGCCGTTCGACATCCACGTGCATGACACCTACTTCGTGGTCGCCCACTTCCACTACATCGTCTACGGCGGCACGGTGTTCGTGATCTTTGCCTCGATCTACCACTGGTATCCGAAGGTCACCGGCCGCATGCTGAACGAGCCGCTCGGACGCCTGCACTGGCTGCTCACCTTCGTGGGCTTCAACCTCTGCTTCGCACCACAGCACTGGCTCGGTCTCAACGGCATGCCGCGCCGCGTCGCCGAATACGACCCTCAGTTCCAACTGATCAACCAGTTCAGCAGCGTCGGTGCCCTGCTGATGGCGATCAGCACGTTGCCGTTCCTGATCAACGTGGTGATGAGCGCCTTCAACGGCGCACCAGCCGGCGACAACCCCTGGCGGGCCCTGACACCGGAATGGCTCACCAGCTCTCCGCCACCAGTGGAGAACTGGAAGGGTGAGCCGCCGCTGGTGCACGAGCCCTACGGCTACGGCAGCAAACCGGGCGATCTCAACCTGGCCGGGGCCTCCGGCCGCGATCTCTGGCGCCTCGGCGCCGGCTCCGACCTCCGTTCCTGAGCAGCGCGATGACCAGCCTCAGCCCCAGCGAGAGCCTCAACAGCAGCGGCGACCATGCCATCGCCCACGGCAGTGAACATCACGACGATCACCGCCTGTTCGGGCTGGCCACCTTCCTGGTGGCCGACGGCATGACCTTCGCCGGCTTCTTTGCCGCCTATCTCACCTTTCGGGCCGTGAACCCGCTGCCGCCCGGGGCCATCTATGAGCTCGAGCTGCTCCTGCCCACGATCAACACAGCCCTGCTGCTAGCCAGCAGCTTCACATTCCATCGCGCCGGCTCGGCCCTCAAGCGCAGCGATCGCCAGGGCTGCCGCACCTGGCTGCTGATCACCGCAGCGCTGGGCTTCACCTTTCTGGCCGGCCAGATGAAAGAATACTTCACACTGCCCTTCGGTCTGACCGACAACCTGTTCGCCAGCACCTTCTACGCCATCACCGGCTTCCACGGTCTGCACGTGACCCTGGGCGGCCTGATGATCCTGATCGTGTGGTGGCAGAGCCGCAGCGGCGGCCGCGTCAACGCCGACAACCCATTTCCCCTGGAGGCCACCGAGCTGTACTGGCACTTTGTGGATGGAATCTGGGTGGTTCTTTACGCCATTCTTTATCTAATCTAAAGGGGCACGCAGCAAGGCCGGGCCTCGTCGCTAAAATGTATCAATGCTATGGCTTGCTGCACTGTAAACAGCCGGGCTGATTGACATTGAGCCAACGATAGCTAATTTCTCAATAGACCTCCCATTTTCCTGCAATGGCCGAAGCAGTTGTGCCGCACAGCTCGATCATTCGTGAGCTTCTGAGCGCCTATCAGAACGAGCCCTCGGCAGGCACTCCCGAGATTTATTGGGATTGTTCGCGCGATGAACCGATCGATGCAGCCCTGCTGAGCGACTGCCCGCCGCGCCATGACGACTACGAACAGAGAAGACAGATCTTCAACCGCCGTTTCCAGCTGTTTCCACTGGCGATCGTGCTCTGCACCAGCACGCAACAGGTGAGCGTGGCCGTTCGCTTCGCCAAAACCCACGACCTGCGTCTGCGGGTGCGTTCAGGCGGGCACGATCACGAAGGTGAATCTTCAGGCACGGATTGCCTGTTACTGGATCTCTCCGGACTGAATCAGGTCAAGATCGAGCCGGGAACGGGACAATCAGTCAGCCTGGCCAGGATCGAACCCGGCATTCCCTTCAGGGAGCTCACGACCGTCTTGGCCAGGGAGGATGTGATGATTCCCCATGGCACCTGCGACAGCGTCTGCATCGGCGGCTTCAGCATGGGCGGCGGCTGGGGCCCCTGGACCCGCAAGCACGGCATGTGCTGCGAACATATCGTGGCCGCAACCATGGTGCTGGGCGATGGCAGCATCATCACGGCGCGGATCGATGGCAACGACGCCGAACGGAAGCTGCTGTGGGCGATCAAGGGCGGCGGCGGCTTCAGCTACGGCATCGTGACGGAACTGGTGATCCGCACCTTTGAGCTGCCCTGGGAAATGTATCGGTTCAGCATCACCTGGAATCCCGATTCCCGCTATCCGGCTGATCCAACCAGGAGCGACCGCGCCGCTGCCAGCGCCAACAGCGCACCTGCCAGAACACCGACGCTGCGCATTCTCAAAGCCTGGGAACAGGCAATTCTTCACACAGATAGCGATCAAGCCAACCAGCTCGTTGGCACCAATCTGAAGATCTACGCCCAGCCCCTGAGCAACAACGCATCATTCGACCCCGAAAGCATCTGCCATGGCTGCGTGATGTATGGCTACTGGGAGGGAGACAAAGACAGCCTGGAGCGATTCATCGAGACAATAGCCGCCGCAGCGGCAACACCAAAAGATGGCTACACATCAACAATCGGCGCACCCGCAGGCAGAAAATACAAGGACACCGAAGGCCATCAATACGGCAATATGTTGATGAATGATTGGCACCAGATATCCAGGCACGAGCTCTCAGCACTCGGGCTCAGAAAAGGCACACCCTACAAACCCGACCTGGAAACACCAGAGGCGCACAAAATCACTTCTCGCCTTGTGAACGCCTGCGGACTTGGCAGCGAGGGATACGCCCGTCTGCTCGAAAGCCTGACATCACCGCTACTTGACGACGAAAACCTCGACTGCGGCCTCTACACCTATGTGACCCTGGGGGCGATCACGGGTTGTTACTACCAACAGATCATCAGCTGCGAGCAGAAAGAACAGAGCGCCTTCCCCTACAAAGACCGCCTCTACACAATCCAATACCAGACCTGGTGGGTCCTGCCATCAGATGGACAACCGCACGCCAGGAAAGCGCTTGAATCCACATCTCGCCGACTCAATCGCGCCCTCGACTGGATGGAACAATGCCGCGACAATGACATCCCCAACACATCGGGAGCCTTCATCAGCTTCAAGGACAACAGTATCCCGACCAGCCGCTACTTCGACAAGAGCTACACCAGCCTGATCGAGATCAAACAGACATACTCCCTCGACCCCGACAACCTGTTCAGCAGCCGCAAGACGATCATCTGATCCTGACAGGCCACCAGCTTGATCCGCCCATCACGGTTGAGCGGATCAAGCTCCCCTGCGGTGCAGCAGTCCGACGAGATGCTGCCGCAGCACAGCCGGAACTGAGCTGGCAGGGGTCTTGCACAGCCCCATGCAAAAGCGGCACACTTATGCAGTGTCTGCGTCGGACTTCCGGTGTTCGTTGAAGAGAAGGTCAGCTCTCAGCCCCCGATGCTGGAGGGCAAGGCCCTGCTCGACAAGGCCCGCTCCCTGAGCAACCGCCCCGAAGATCAGATCGCCCGCGCCTGCGGCTATGTGGGCCCCAGCGGCCGGCTGCTGAAGAAGAGCTTCTATCGCGCCCTGGTGGAAGCGAAGGGGTACAAACTGCCAAACCATGCTGGCAGCAGCGGTGGCGGCAGCAAGGGACGCCAGGCTGAATTCCGCACCCGGGTGCACGGCAACGGCAACCTGCTGATCGGCCAGGCCTACACCCGCCGCATGGGTCTCGAGCCAGGTCAGGAGTTCCGAATCGAAATTCACCCGGAAACGGGTGCCATCTGGCTGCTACCGCTCGAGGGCGAGGCCTCAGGGACGATGCCGCTGCCCCCGCACAGCGACGACGAGGACTGAATCGCTCAAGGGCGCTCCGGCCGATGGAAGGCAGCGCTGAACACCAGCAGATCGATGCCGCTGAACAAAAAGCTCACCCCCACCAGGATGCCGAGCACGCTCAGCTGACCCAGCCCCGGCAGCGACAGGATCAGCAGACCGAGGATCAGGGTGACGATGCCGTTGGCCAGGCCCCAGCCCCAACCGCTCACCTGGCGGTGGGCCAGGGAGACCACAGCTGTCACCACCCCCTCGGCCAGAAAGACAATGCCGATCGCGAAGGCGAGCGCGGCGATCTGCATCAGGCAGCGGCCGGAACCACACTGCTGCAGGATCCAGGCCCCGGTGACCAGAAACAGGGTCGACACCACCAGCCGCCAGAAGCAGTGCCAGCGGTTCAGGCGCCGGGCGCGGTTGAGGTTGTTGATCCAACCGACAATGCCGCCCACCAGGAACGCCACCGCCACCACCACGGTGATCCAGGCCGAAGCGATCAGCGGGAACAGCAGAGCCAACAGGCCCAGCACCAGCAGCAGCACACCCTCCGCCAGCGTGAAGGCACGCAACGAATCAAGGGCGGATTCCGGTTGATCTGAGGCCATGCGAGACGTCCGGCGCAGCACACAGCCGGACCCTAAGCACGCAGTCCGGCGGCGTCAGCCCCAGCCGTGCTCCGCCAGCCAGGCGGCGCTGATGGCCGGTGCGGCGGCCGTGCCGGCAGGGGCTGCAGCCGTGCCGCCAGCCGCGGCCGCCTGCAACAGCCGCTCGGTGTATTTGGCGAGCAGATCCGCCTCCAGATTCACCCCATCACCGGGGCGCAGGTGCTGCAGGGCGGTAGAGGCCCAGGTGTGAGGGATCACGGCAATCCAGAACTCGGCACCATCAGCGCTGCAGCCGGCCACGGTGAGGCTGATGCCATCCACCGCCACGCTGGCCTTCTCGCACACATAGCGGCCGTAAGCGGGATCACACCAGCGCAGCGTCAGCCGCCAGGAGCCGGTCTGGCGCTCCACCGCCACCACCGTGCCGAGACCATCGACATGGCCGCTCACCAGATGGCCGCCAAGGCGATCCGCCAGGCGCAGAGCCGGCTCCAGGTTCACCCAGGCACGCCGTTCAGCCTTGGCCGCCAGGGTGGTTCGCCCCAGGGTCTCCTCGCTCACATCGGCGCGAAAGCCGCCGGCATCGCGGTGCACCACCGTGAGGCAGACGCCATCCACCGCCACGCTGTCGCCGAGGGTCAGGGCCGCTGGATCCAATCCGCTGCCGGCCGGAACGCACAGCTCCACGCCGCCGCTGCAGCGCTGCAGCTGGCCCATGGCCTGCACCAGCCCGGTGAACATGCAGTGCGCCCCCCAACCCTGGCCATAATCGGGCAAAGGGGCCAGCGGGTCAGCCATGGTCGAAATGCGCGTTGCCGGCATTGCCCTCGATGCGGCCAGCCGCAGCCCCATCGTGCTGCTGCGGGATCCCTCGGGCCGACGCCAGGTGCCGATCTGGATCGACCAGGCCCAGGCCCAGAACATCCTGGCCGGCCTCAACGACGAAGCGCCGCCGCGGCCCCTCAGCCACGACCTGATGGCGCGGCTGCTCACGGCGGGCGGGCTCACGCTCGAGCGGGTGATCATCCACACGATCGAGGACAACACGTTCCGGGCGGTGCTCAAACTCAGCGGCGCCGCCGAGGGGAGCGCCGAACTGGATGCCCGCCCCAGCGACGCCATCGCCCTGGCCCTTCGCACCGGCAGCGGCATCTGGATGCTGGAGGAAGTGGTGGCCGACGCCTCGATCCCGGTCGATGCCGAAGCCGACGCCGAGGACGCCGCTGATTTCCGTCGCTTCCTCGATGCCGTCAGCCCGGCGGAACTGGTGCGCCAGATCCGCCGCGCCCAGCCGGAGGCCGAGCTGATGCCCGGCGCGGAGCCAACCGCGGCAGATGCCGCTGAATTGGACGCGGGCAGCGACGAGGCCGCTGGCAGCGATGCCGGCGGCGGCGAGGACACGGCCACCGACGCTGAGCCCAACCCTGACCCGGAGAACACCGCTGGCTGACGTGCAGCTGCGCCCGTTCGGCCGGGGGCGGCCGGTGAGTGCTTTCTGCCTGGGCACGATGCGGGCCACGGGCAGCCCCGAGCAGATGGCGGCCGTGCTGAACGCCGCCCTGGCGGCAGGCATCAACCACATCGAAACCGCCCCCGCCTATGGCTCCGCTGAAGCGCACCTGGGCCAGGCGCTGCGGAGGCTGGCCGAAGCTGATGGCGCCGCCCATGCCGCCCTGGTGCTCACCAGCAAGCTGCTGCCAGGTGCGGAGCTGGCCGATGGGCAGGAGCAGCTGCTGGCGATCCTGGCGCGGCTGGGCGTGCCGCGCCTCGACAACCTGGCCGTGCACGGCCTGAACCTTCCCGAGCACCTGGCCTGGGCCAGCCGCGGCCCCGGCGCCGAACTGCTCAACTGGGCGCTGGGCGAGGGCCTGGTGGGGCAGGTGGGCTTCTCCAGCCACGGCGACAACGGCCTGATCGAGCGGGCACTGGCCACGGGTCGCTTCAGCTTCTGCAGCCTGCACGTGCACCTGTTCGACCCGACCCGCCTGCCCCTGGCCCGCGCCGCCCTGGCTACGGGCATCGGCGTGCTGGCGATCTCACCGGCCGATAAGGGGGGCCGGCTTTACGCGCCACCGGCGGAGCTGCAGGCCGATTGCGCTCCGTTCCATCCCCTGGAACTGGCCTATCGATTCCTACTGGATCAGGGGATCTCCACCCTGAGCCTGGGGGCGGAGCAGCCCGGCGATCTGGCCTGGGCCGCCGCCATCGCCAGACCGGCCGCTGCCTCTGGGGCATGCGGCCAGGACAGCCCGGAGGCCCCCTGGCTGAGCGAACCGCAGCGGCAGGCGCTGGCGCGGCTGGAGGCCAGCGGAGCCGGCCGCCTCGGCGCCGAGCGCTGCAGCCAGTGCCGCGCCTGCCTGCCCTGCCCCAGCGCCGTACCGATCCCGGAGCTGTTGCGGCTGCGCAACCTGGCCGTAGGCCATGGCATGCAGGCCTTCGCGGAGGAGCGCTACAACCTGATCGGCCGGGCCGGCCATTGGTGGGAAACGGTGAATGCTGCCGCCTGCGCCGGCTGCGGAGAGTGCCTGCCGCGCTGCCCGCAGCAGCTGCCGATCCCCGATCTGCTGGCGGACACCCACCGGCGCCTGGCGGCAGCCCCAAGGCGGCGCCTGTGGGGCTGAACTGTGGGGCCAAACCCTGAGGCCTGAAACGTGAACGGGCCTGAGCTGCTCAGCGGGCGCCGGGCTGTGCCCCATCCCAGAGGCCCTGCCAGAGCTGCCGCTCGGCTGGGCTGAGGGGAACCAGGTTTGTGCAACGGCGCAGCAGGGGCTGCGGCGGCAGCAGCAGCGGTCGCAGACGCTCTGGCCAGCGGGCCAGAGCAGGCTGCAGCTGTTCAGGCGGCAGGGGAGGCACCCAGCCGCCCGCCAAGAGGCGATCGAGCATCGGCAGCCTCGCCCCGGCCGCCAGCCAGGAGAGGGGCAGAGGCAGATCGGCGCCCGGGCCGGAGCCCGCCGAGGCGTGCAGCAGCAGCTGCCACCACAGCGGTGAACCGCTCTCCGGCAGCAGGGCCTGCAGGCGCGGATCGCTCTGCAGCAGGGGGATCACCCGATGGCTGGGCAACACCGCCGCGTCGGCATCACCGGCCAGCAGCAGATTCAGGCCATCGCGCTCATCGAAGACCGCCGCCTGGCCCACCAACCGCCGCAGCTGGCCGGGCAGGCGCGGATCGACGAGGGCCTGGGGATCAGCGCTGGCCAGGCCGAGCTGCCTGCAGGCCAGGTCAACCACCACGCGCGGGCTCGAGGGCAGCACCAGCCGGCCACGCAGGCTCGGATCGAGCAGCAACTGCCAGCCCGCAGCGCGGCGGCGCCAGAGATCGGGGCGGTCGCGCAGAAGCAGCAGCCATGTGCCGAAGGCCCATGGATAGGCCAGGGCCGGCGCCCCCTCGGGGGCAAACAGACGGCTGGGGGGGTGGGCGAACGGGGCCAGCTGCGCCAACAGCCGTGGCGCGGCGAACGCCTGCAATCGGCTGCGCTCCAGCTGGCCCGCCCAACCATCGCCGAGGGCGAGCAGCAGCGGCGCCGACCGGCCCCTGCTGCTGCGGGTCGGCGCCGCGAGCACTGCCTCCACCGACTCCACAGGCTGGGAGCGCCAGGGGCTCGGCAGGGCCTTGAGCCAGGCCGGCGGCAGCGCGCCACGGGCGCTGAACAGCACCCCTTCCACGCCGGAGCGACGGCAGCCCACCAGGCCGGCACTACCGCCGACGGCAGCGCCCAGGGCGGCCAGCCGCAGAGCACTGCGACGACTGATGCGGCGGGCTTGAGCCATGGGCGCGACCCTAATCCGCGAACGCAGCGGAGGCGAGCGCCAGCGGCTGAGCGCGCAGCAGCGCACAGGCCTGATCACAGGCTGCCGCCAACGCCGCTGGGGATCGGCCGCTCAGCTCCCAGAGCAGCGCCAGGCCCCCAGCCCCCACCCCCTCCTTGACATAGCCGCGCTCGTAATCGCGCAGTTCAGGACTGAGGCAATCGGTAAAACGCAAGCCGGCCGCGAAGGCCAGCGGTGCCCCGCCCCAGCGGGTCGCCATGCGAGCCAGCAGGGCGACCAGATCACTGCCGCTCTCGCCAGCGACCCAGGCGGTGGTGGCGACGGCGGCCTGAGCCAGCAGCTGCGGGCGCAGGGACGGGGCGCTCAGCTCCAGGGCCAGGGCCAGCACCGCCGCCATCTGACTGCCACCGGCCAGCAGCAGCGGCAGCGCCGCCGCCGCCGCCGCCTGCACCAGGCCGGCCGCCAGCACCTGCATCGGATCACCCACCGCCGCCAGCACCGCCTCAGCCGCAGCCGGCGGGCGCAGCCCCGCCTCCGCCAGACCGCGCTGCACCAGCTCGGCCTTGAGCCGGTGTGCAGGTCGATGCAGGCTGCCACTCACCAGGCCAGCCGCCGGCACCCCCAGCCCCTCCAGCACCGCCTGGGCGGTGCTGGTGCCACCGGGCACACATTCGGCCAACAGCACCGGTGCGCCGCGCGCCGCCAGACGTTCTCCCCAGCGCCGCCCCAGCGCCAGCAACTGGGCCACGCGCGCGGGGGCCATGGCCGCACCGCTACTCAGGCAGCGGGCCGGCCCCTGTCCCAGGGACAGATGCGGCACCGCCGGAGCCAGCGGCGCCCCGAGGTCCACCACCAGGGGCTCCAGAGCGAGCTGCTCCACCACAACCCGGGCGATCAGGGCCGGGCTGACACCCGCCGGCAGGGGCGGCAGAGCATGGGGCCGCGGTCGCGACGGCCCCAGCAGCAACAGCTCAGCATCAGCCGCGGCGGTGGAGCGGCGGGCCGCCGCTGTGGCGCCGGCGGCGGAAATGCCGGGCACTGAAGCCGTTTCGGTGCCCGCCAGCAGCAGCAGCACCCGGCAACCGCCGCCGCGGTCGCGGCCCACCGCCGCCGCCAGGCGGCCACACCATCGCTCCGCCAGCAGCGGATCACCGCTCAGACGCTGAAAACCAGCGGCAGCCATCAGAGGGGATCGAGGGCCAGCAGGGGCCGAAGCAGCGCCGGCGGCTCACTGATCGGGGTGCGCAGCCGCGGAAAAATCCAGAAGGCCACCGCATGCACGGCCAGAACGTAAACGAGGTTCTGCAGCAGCACCAATCCCAGGGCCAGCAGTTGCACCTGGAGCAGATCCGGTCCCCCCCCCAGCTGCAACCAATCGCTCAAACGCTCCAGCAGGCCCGCTGCGGCCGAGGTGATCAGCACCCAGAGGTTCTCCCCCAGCAGCAGCGACAACACGGCAATGCGCACAAGGAAGCCGGCTCCTCCGAGGCAGAGGCCCACACCCCAGCTGAGCCACCAGCTGCGACGCCGACGCCAGCACCAGCCCAGCCACAGGGCCAGCAGGCCATAGGGGAACAGCACCAGTGGACCTCGAATCGGCCCCATCAGGGCCACCAGCAGCAGGGTCGCCACCACCAGCCCCTCCAGGGCGCAACGGCCGTTGTGGCGCATCTGCAGCAGCGCCAAGGGCAGGGGCAGCGCCAGGCGGAACAGCGCGCCGCCAACGGGCAGGTAATAGAGGCCCACCCAGAGCAGGGCAGTGGCGGCCGCAAGGTAGGCACTGTCGGTGATCTGGCGGGCCTGACGGCGGCTGAGGCTCATGGGCTTGGCGGCAGCAAGGGCTCAGCGGGGCGCCGGCGCCGGCGTGCGCAGCGGGGTGACCGGTGCGGTGGCTCCAGCCCCGGCGGTGATCCGCTCAATTGTTTCCACCTCGAAGGGCACGCCGGCAGCGCGCAGCACCTCGGTCACCCGTTCGGCCGGAGCCGCAGGATCCGCAGCCGGCAACCGGATCGTGACGCGATAAGGAGCTGGTGGTGCAGCGGGCAAGGGTGGCGACTGGGCGGGGCTTACCGGCCTGGCCTGGGGTGTGGTGGCCGCAGTGCTGGCCGGTGGTGCGGCGGCGGTTGGCCGGGCGGAGCGAGGGGATGCCGCGTTGGTGGTGCCGGCGGATGGAGACAGCGACGGGGTTGGGCCGGTGGACTGGGTGGAGGCAGCGGGCGGAGTGGAGAAGCTGCCGGCGAGCTGATCGCCGAAGCGGGTGCCCCGACAGGCGCTGAGGCCGCCGCTGGCCACAGCGAGCAGGAGGACCAGGGGCAGCGGCGAGGGGCGCCGGCGCTGGTGCCGGAACCGCACCATCAGCTGTCGGCGGCCCGCACAATACGCACAGCACTGGCCCGCAGGCGACCGGTCTTGGTGGTGGCGGGGGTCTTGCGGGCCGCAGCGGCCTTGTCGGTGGCCTTGGCGGTGGTGCTGCTGCTCCTTCCTGCCGCAGCCTTGGCGCCTGCGGCAGGCTTGCGTCCCTTGGCCTTGCCGCTGGCGGCCTTGGCGGCCAGCAGCTCGACGGCCTGCTCAATGGTGATCGTATCGGCGGTGGTGCCCTCCGGCAGGGAGGCGTTGACCTTGCCCTGCTTCACATACAGGCCATAGGGGCCATCGAACAGCTGAATCGCCTCATCGGCGCCCTCCGGCGTACCGAGATCCTTGAGGGCCGTGCGACCACCGCGGCCGCGCTTGGGCTGAGCCAACAGCTCCAGGGCGCGGCTCAGGCCCACCACCAGCACGTCGTCGTCAGCCTTGAGCGAGCGGTAGTCCTTCTCACCCTTGCCCTTGTGGTGCACCACATAGGGACCGAAGCGGCCCAGGCCAGCCTCGATGCGACCGCCCTCGGGATGCTCACCCAGCTGACGCGGCAGCCGCAGCAGGCCGAGGGCATCCTCCAGGCTGAGATCCTCCGGCTTGACCCCCTTGGGCAGGGACGCGCGCTTGGGCTTGGGGGTTTCATCGCTCACCTGGCCGCGTTGCAGGTACGGGCCGTACTGACCGAACAGCAGATAGATCGCTTCGCCGGTTTCCGGATCCTCCCCCAAGGCCTCTGGCCCGTCAGCCTTCTGCTTGAGGATCAGCTCAGCCCGCTCGGCATCGAGATCGGCCGGAGTGATCTCATTGGGGAGGGTGGCCTTGAGCAGCTCCTCGCTGCCGTCCTCAGCGACCCGTTTGGTTTCCAGGTAGGCGCCAAAGCGACCGATGCGCACCACACAGGGCAGACCCTCCAGCTCCACGGTGCGCGAGGTGCCGGGGTCGATATCGCCCTCCCGCTGGGCCACCTGGCTTTCGAGGCCCGCCTCACCCTTGTAAAAGCTCTCCAGGTAGGGCAGCCACTGCACCTTGCCGTGGGAGATCTCGTCGAGGGTGTTCTCCATCCGGGCGGTGAAGCTGGTGTCCACCAGATCCGGGAAGTGCTCCTCCAGCAGAGCTGTCACCGCGAACGCCGTGAAGCTGGGTGTCAGGGCGTTGTTCTGGAGCGTGGCATAGCCGCGATCCACGATCGTGCCGATGATCGAGGCATAGGTGGAGGGGCGACCGATGCCCTCCTTCTCCAGCATCTTCACCAGAGCCGCTTCGCTGTAGCGGGCCGGGGGCTGGGTCTGGTGACCGAGGGCCTCCACACCCCTGCAGGATGGGCTGTCGCCAGTCTTGAGCGACGGCAGCAGCACCTCCTGGCCTTCCAGGGCGGCATCGGGGTCGTCGCTGCCCTCCACGTAGGCGCGGAAGAAACCGGGGAAATCGATGCGCTTGCCGCTGGAGCGGAAGGCGGCGATCCCAAGGGAACCACCATCGACCTCCAGATCAACGCTGAGCATGGTGAGCTTGGCGTCGGCCATCTGCGAGGCCACGGTGCGCTTCCAGATCAGCTCGTAGAGGGCCAGATCGCGGCCATCGAGGCCGGTGGCGGCAGGATCGCGGAAGCTCTCGCCCGAGGGACGAATCGCCTCATGGGCCTCCTGAGCGTTGCGGGCCTTGGTGGAGAACTGACGCGGTGAAGGACTGAGATAGTCCTTGCCGTACTTGGCCTGCACGCAGCTGCGGGCGGCGTTAATTGCCTGATCGCTCAGGTGCACCGAATCGGTGCGCATGTAGGTGATGAAACCGCGCTCGTAGAGCCCCTGGGCCGTACGCATGGTTTCCCGGGCCGAGAGGCGCAGCTTGCGGTTGGCCTCCTGCTGCAGGGTGCTGGTGGTGAAGGGCGCCACCGGTTTGCGGGTGGTGGGTTTCTCCTCCACCGCCGCCACCCGCCAGGGGGCGGCCAGAACGCTCTCACGCAGCACACGCGCCTCGGCTTCCGCCAGCAGCCGCACCTTGCTGCCGGCCTTGAGGGCTCCGGTGCTCTCATCGAAATCGGAGCCACCGGCGATGCGCTCGCCCTTGAGATGGGTGAGCCTGGCCTCAAAGGCACTGTTGCCCTGAGCGAGCTGGGCCCTGAGATCCCAGTAGCTGCCGCTCCTGAAGGCGCGCCGGGCCCGCTCGCGCTGCACGATCAAGCGGACGGCCACGGATTGGACCCGGCCGGCGGACAGCCCCCAGGCCACCTTCTTCCAGAGCAGCGGCGAGAG
This sequence comes from Cyanobacteriota bacterium, assembly GCA_041158125.1. GTDB lineage: Bacteria > Cyanobacteriota > Cyanobacteriia > PCC-6307 > Cyanobiaceae > Vulcanococcus. Next base: position 532 of record JBEBCC010000078.1, on the reverse strand, counting down.
GGTGTAACCCACCAGGCGATCGAGGATGCGCCGCGTTTCCTGGGCATGCACCAGCTCCATGTCGAGCTCGCGCGTCTGCTCCAGGGCGCGACCGATCGCCTCCTTGGTGATCTCGTGAAAGACCATCCGCTTGACCGGCACCTTCGGGTTAAGCAGCTGCAGCAGGTGCCAGCTGATCGATTCACCCTCGCGGTCTTCATCCGTCGCCAGCAGCAGGCGGTCGGCTCCCTTGAGGGCGTCCTTGAGTTCCTTCACCACCTTCTTCTTGTCCTTCGGCACCACGTAGAGAGGCTCGAAGTCGTTGGCGGTGTTGACGCCGAGATTGGCCCATTTCTCGCCCTTGTGGGCCGCCGGAATCTCACTGGCGTTGTTGGGCAGATCGCGCACGTGACCCATCGAGGCTTCCACCCGGAAGTCCTTGGGAAGGAACCCGCGGATGGTGCGGGCCTTGGTGGGGCTCTCGACGATGACGAGGGTGTGCGCCACAGGCAGGCGGTGAACCGCTTCCCTCTTTATCGCACCGGCGGTCAAG
>JBEBCC010000077.1:0-55653 GCA_041158125.1 Cyanobacteriota bacterium | reverse complement strand
ATCGTCTTCCAGGATGCCCTTACGGATCTCGCCTTCCTGACCTCCACGGAACAGAACCCCGTGAGGAACTACCACACCCATGACCCCCTCTTGATTCAGTGAGGCGATCATGTGCTGAACGAATGCCAGGTCTCCTGCGTCCTTGGGAGGAATGCCGTAGCGATACCTGCCGTACCCATCGTGTTCCGCCAGTTCCCGACCCCAGTTCTTCAAGGAGAAGGGCGGGTTGGCGATCACCCGATCAAACCGCATCAGTTCCCCGTGCTCCACATGCTGCGGTTCGCCCAGGGTGTCTCCCTTGCGAATGTCTGCATTGAAGAACCCATGCAGGAACATGTTGAGTTTGCAGATCGCCCAGGTGCTCAGGTTCATCTCCTGACCAAACAACTGGATGTTGTTCTCGTTCTCCCCGTGCGTTGCCAGGTAGTTCCTTGACTGGAGCAGCATCCCCCCTGAACCACAGGTCGGATCCAGGACCTTCATCCCCGCATGGGGTTTGATCAGCGATACCAGCAGTTTCACGACCTGTGGTGGCGTGAAGAACTCACCTCCCTTTTTGCCCGCTGAGTCGGCGAACATTTTGATCAGGTACTCGTAAGCAGCACCCAGGAGGTCAGGACGCTCAAAGTCCTCGTTCCTCAACCTGAAGGTGGAGTAGTGGGAGAGCAGGTCCCTGAGTTTGCGGTCGTTGAGTTTGTTCTTGTTGTTGAAGTCAATGGAGACCAGCACTCCCTCCAGGACTGGGTTCTGCTCTTCAATCGCTTCGGTTGCCTTGTTCAGGGCATCACCGATGTCGTGCTTGAGGTCCTTGAGGTTGGACCACCTCGCCCGATCTGGGACATAGAACGCCTTGTCGTACTCGTCCTGGTCCTCTGCCAGTGCTGCTGCCTGTTCCTGGGTCTTGCCCCGATCCAGGTAGTACTGGATCACGCCCTCCCTTGCCTCATCAAAGGCATCGGACAGACGCTTCAGGAACAGCATCCCGAAGATGTAGTCCTTGAATTCCGAGGCATCCATGCTGCCCCGCAGGATGTCGGCACTCTTCCAAAGGAACGACTCCAGTTGGGAGAGGGTCAGTTGTTGCCCGATCTGGAAGGCGGGTTCTGGACTGGCCCCATTGCCGCCACTGGAACGGCGGGGTGAGGTGGGTGCTGAGGGTGCTGCGTAGCGACTGCCCCCGGGAATGTCTGGTGCCAGGGCAATGGATCCACCACGCCCACGCCCCTTCTTGATCGTGCCGATCAGCAGCGCCTTATCCCTCACGGCCCCATACTCCTCCTCGCTGATCGACCGCCCGGCGACCCGGCCCAGCGCCTCGCGAGCGGACAGGTTCCCAATCGTGCTGCCATCAGGCGGCAGCACCTCCAGCAGCAGATCGCCCAGGTCCTCGTCGCTGGCTTCGGGTGTGCTGAAGGTCGCGGAGTCGGTCACAGCTGCTGGTTGCCTGCGGCCATTCTCGCCGATCGCAAGCCAGCTGGTTTCTATTCAGCCAGTGCATTCATCAGCCAACCTCACGGCGCCCCCACCCCCGGCAGCGGCAGGCTGAAGGCCGCAGCAGACCCCTGGCCGGTGAGCCTGGCCAGGGCGGTCTGCAGGTTGCGCTCCATCACGAAACGGGTGCCATCGGTGACCACCACCCGCACCAGTGTTGGCAGATCATTGTTCTTGCTCTGCAGATAGATCGGCTCCACATAAAGCAAGCCCCGGCCCACCGGCAGCACCAGCAGATTGCCGTGGATCAGGCGTGAACCCTCACGATTCCAGAGGCCAAACTGATAGCTGATCGCCGGATCCTGTTCAATCAGCGCCGAAATCTGCTGCGGTCCGAGCAGCAGACGCTGCTGCGGGAAACGCACCAGCAACTGCTCGCCATAGTGGGGCGGGTCATTGCGGGCCGCCAACCACCCCACCATATTCGGCCTCTTCAAAGGGGTGAAGGGCAGCAGCAGCACAAACTCCGGCTTGCTCTGGCCAGGCAGCTGCACGGTGACGTGATAAGGGCGCACTGGCGTGTTAGCCGATCCGTAAATCTCCAACGGAATCGACCAGACATCATCACCGTTATAGAAGGTGCGCACATCGGTAACGTGATAACGAAGCAGCCGCTCAGCCTGCACCTGAAACTGACTCTGTGGCACCTGGATATGGCTGAGCAACTCCGGCGGCATTGCCGTCAACGGTCTGAACAGCTCCGGAAACGCACGCCGCCAGGTGCGCAGGATCGGATCACTGGCATCACTCACATACAGCCAAACCCGGCCGTTGTAAGCATCAACAACAGCTTTGACGGGGTTGCGGAAGTAACGAATGCCGGAGGGATTCGCATCAGCATACGGATAGCTACGGCTAACGGTGAAGCCATCGAGCATCCAATACTGGTGATGGCGCTGGTCGTAACCAGGGCTGGCGCTGACACGGGCTGTCACCAGATAGGGCTGGCTTTCAAACCGCAGGAACGGCGCCAAAGCCGTGAGCCGATCATTCACCTGCCGCCGCAGCAGCAACCGTGAGCGTGGCGTCAGCGAGCCCGTGAACAGAAGCCGCGGTTCCGGCAGATAGGCGGCCGCCATCAGCCGATCCAGCGGCCCATGAATCGGCACACCACCGCTGCCGTCGTAATGGGAATAGAGATTGAGATCACCCTCGGGGTAATCAAACTCACGCACCTGCGTGGGCGCAATCACATACGGGGAACGGGCCGCACCGAAATACAGCCGTGGCAGGCCCACCGGCAGCGCACCGCGCACCGCTGGGGTGCTGATCCCCAGCTGCGGTATCCCCTGCACCTTGCCGCTGCGTCCCAGGTCCTTGACGAAATACAGCGGCAACCCATCCGGCCCAAACGCATTGACCGTGGAAACCGTGAAGCCATAGCCATGCGTGAACACCAGATGGCGGTTCAGCCAGGTGCGCGAATCGCTGGGCAGCGCCGCCGTATCCAGTTCGCGGGCAGCGATCAGCACCTGCTGAGAGCCCTGCCGGGCTGGATCGCCGCTGAGCGGATAGCGATCAACGGCGGCGGAGGGAAATCGGTAGTAGAGCCGCAGCTGCTGCAGCTGACGGTTCGCCTCCAGCAGCGGCTTGCTATCCCACAGGCGGATGTTGCTGAGGGTGCCGGGCGCCGAAGCCAGATCAGCGGCGGTGAGGCGCTGCCGCGGCTCAAGCGTGACCTGCTTGACAGCCTCAAGGCCAAAGGCGCGGCGGGTGGCCGCAATCGAACGGCGCAGATAAGCCGTTTCCAGCGCCAGCTCCCGTGGCTGCACCCAGACCCGCTGCACCAACGGCGCCACGATCCACTCCACCAGCGGCACCGCCAGGGCGGTGGTGGCCAGCGGAATCAGGGCACCGCGCCGCAACCAGTGGCGCGGCAGCGGCACCAGCAGCCCGAGGCTGGTGAGCAGCAGCAGCAGCGCCAGCAGCAGCCGCAGCGGCAGCCGCACATGCAGATCCACAAAACCGGCACCGGCGGCCACACCGCTGCCGTTCACCATCAGATCGAACGGCGCCAGCGCATTGCTGAGGGCCGCCATCAGCGCCAACACCGCCAGCTGCGGTTGCAGCACCCGCTGCTGCTGGCGGCTGAGGCCGGGAAACCGCAGATCCGACAGACTGTTGCCCTCGCTGAAGGTGAGCCACAGGCAACCCGCCAGGCCCACCACCGCCTGGGCCAGCACCACACTCACCAGCAGGTGCAGGGCCGGCAGCTGCAGCACCGTGAAGCTCAGATCAAAGCCCGTGACGGGATCCTGCTCACCGAACGGCACCGCCAGCAGGGCCGGCAGCCAGAGGCTCCAGCCGCGGGCGATCGCCGTGGCCGATCCGGCCAGCGCCGCCGCCAGGGTGATGCGCAGCGTGGTGAGCGGCCAGAGCAGCAGCGGCAACAGCAGGCCAGCGGCCAGGCCGACGAACAGCCACGGCGGCAGATCCGCCAGCACGGGAATGCCGGTGATCACCCGACCGCTGAAGGGAGCTGCGATCAGATCCTTGGCCTGCACCAGCAGATAGGTGAGGCCGCCGGCGAGCAGCAGCAACAGGGCCACCAGCACCGCCAGCAGCGGACCCTGGCCGAGAGCCACCAGCGGCGACGACGGCAGGAGCTTGCGGGGGGCCTCCTGGCGCAGACGCCAGCAGCGGTTGAGCTGCTGCAGCTGCAGCGGCACCCCCAGACCCATCACCACCAGGAACGCCAGCAGCTGAAAGCACCAGCGCCGCCACAGCACCGCCTCGGCGCCGAACTGGGCGAACCACTGGGTCTCCACCATCAGGCGGGGGATCAGCGCCAGCAGTGCGATGGTGGCGACCCCGGCCAGCAGCAGGCGCAGGGCGCGGCCCAGGCGCGTTGAGGCGACGCCTGCGGCAGCAGGGGTGCGGCGCGGGGGGACTGGGGGATTGACCACCCGGCGAGGCTAGGCAGCGACGCGGCACGGTCAAGGGGGGCGGGCACCAGCGCCGACGCGGCTGCGCCAGCGGTTCAGCCCGAGAGCCGGCGCCGGCGACACCACGATCGACACCAGGCCCAGACGGCGCATCAACCCCAGATCCAGTCTGCACATCAATCCCGATTCCGAAGCTCGGGATTACAGGAAGGGGCGGGCCGGCGCTGCTAGCGTCCAGCCACTGTTGGCCTGCGATCGTGACGGCGACTCTCTCCCGCGCCACCTTCACCGGTCTGCGCTGCAAGGAATGCGGCCATGCCTACGAAGCAGGTGCCCGCCACGTCTGCGAGGACGTCTGCTTCGGCCCCCTCGAGGTGGTCTACGACTACGACGCGATCAAGCGCCGCGTCAGCCGCGCCACGATCGAAGCCGGCCCCGCCTCGATCTGGCGCTACCGCGAATTCCTGCCGATCGAAGGCGATCCAATCGATGTCGGCACCGGCTTCACCCCCCTGCTCAAGGCCGACAACCTGGCCAGGCGCCTCGGCCTCAACAGCCTCTACATCAAGAACGACGGCGTCAACATGCCGACGCTCTCCTTCAAGGACCGTGTGGTGAGCGTGGCCCTCACCCGCGCCCGCGAACTCGGCTTCAAAACGGTGAGCTGCGCCTCCACCGGCAACCTGGCCAACTCCACCGCCGCCATCGCCGCCCACGCCGGCCTCGATTGCTGCGTGTTCATCCCCAGCGATCTGGAGCTGGGCAAGGTGCTCGGCACCCTCATCTACAACCCCACCCTGATGGCGGTGCAGGGCAACTACGACCAGGTGAACCGCCTCTGCTCGGAAGTGGCCAACACCTACGGCTGGGGCTTCGTGAACATCAACCTGCGCCCCTACTACTCCGAAGGCTCCAAAACCCTCGGCTATGAGGTAATCGAGCAGCTGGGCTGGCAGCTGCCAGACCACATCGTGGCGCCGCTGGCCTCCGGCTCGCTGTTCACCAAGATCCGCAAGGGCTTCGATGAATTCATCAAGTGCGGCCTGGTCGACGAAAAGCCCGTGCGCTTCAGCGGTGCCCAGGCCGAAGGCTGCAGCCCGATCGCCCAGGCCTTCGCCGAAGGCCGCGACTTCATCACGCCGGTGAAGCCCAACACCATCGCCAAGTCGATCGCGATCGGCAACCCGGCCGATGGCCCCTACGCGATTGATATCGCCAACCGCACCGGTGGCAGCATCGCTGCTGTCAGCGACAGCGAAATCATTGAAGGCATCAAGCTGCTGGCGGAAACCGAGGGTGTGTTCACTGAAACCGCCGGCGGCACCACGATCGCGGTGCTCAAAAAGCTGGTGGAGCAGGGCAAGATCAACCCCGAAGAGCGCACCGTGGCCTACATCACCGGCAACGGTCTCAAGACCACCGAAGCAGTGGTTGATGCCATCGGCCAGCCCTACACGATTGAAGCGCAGCTCGACAGCTTCAACGCCGCCTGGAAGCAAGCCCAGGCGCTGCACGGCGGTCGCTGAGCGCTGGCTCAAGCGCAGGCATTGACTGCGCCCTGCACACAACCATCCATTCACGTTTCACACACAACGCACCATGGCCGTTCAGGTTCTGATCCCCACACCCCTGCAGAAATCCACCAACAACGAAGCAAGCGTTGAGGTTGAAGCCAGCAGCATCAACGACCTGATCACCGCTCTCAACAGCCGTTATCCCGGCATCCAGGAGCGGCTGTGTGATGACAGCGGTACCCTGCGCCGCTTCCTCAATCTCTACGTGAACGGTGAGGACATCCGCTTCAAGGACAACCAGACCACAGCCCTCAACGATGGCGATGAGGTGTCGATCGTTCTCGCCGTGGCCGGAGGCTGAGCCCGCTCCCGGCAGGGTTGGCCCGGCGTTGATCCCTCTAGGCCAGGACATCCCTCGCCAGCGACGGCCGTCCGTTCAATAGGGTGATGCCAGTGCGGTGACATCCTCAGGAGAGGCGGCTCGATGACCCAGACTCCCGAGCGTCAGCTCAACGGACAGCACCAGGCTGGCTCCGGGCAGCAGCGGGGCGACGGCCAAGGGGCCAGCAACCCGGACAAGCCCGCCAGCAAGGCGCTGCTGTTCGACTACCGCCAGGCCGCCAACCCCGTGCGGCCTGGCCTCAGCGATCCGATCCCGTATCACTGCTGGAGTCCGCAGCTGCATGGGCAGGGGCCCACAGCGATCCTGCCCCTGGATCTGAGCGGAGCTCTGGGGGTGGCCAGCCCGGCCACCAGCCCGGCACTGGCGGCACACTTCATCCGCATTGAAGCGGGAGAGGCGATCACAGCGGCGGCCAACGCCACCAGCTCCCTGTTTTTCGTGCTCAAGGGCAGCGGCGATTGCCGGCGCCGGCACAATGGCCAGAGCGACACGGCCATCAGCTGGCAGCAAGGCGATCTGTTCGTGCTGCCCGCCGGTGAGGCACCCCAGCTGAAAGCAGACGACACCAGCGTTCTCTACTGGGTGCATGATGCACCGCTGCTCGATTATCTCGGCGTCAGCCCAACACAGGCGCGCTTTGAGGCCACCCACTACCCGGCTCGCTGGTTGCGGTCGGAACTGCAACACCTGGCGAGCCAACCCGGTAGTGCCAACAGCAACCGGCTCAGCCTGTTGCTGGCCAATCGCGATCTGCCGAGCACCCGCACCGTCACCCATGTGCTCTGGGCGATGTTCGGACTCGTGCCGGACGCTGCCGTTCAGCCCCCCCATCGCCACCAATCCGTGGCCCTGGATCTGATCATCGATTGTGAGCCGGGCGTCTACACACTGGTGGGCAGCGAACTCAACGCGGATGGCACAATCCGCAATCCCAGGCGCATCGAGTGGCAGGCAGGTGGTGCCTTCATCACCCCGCCCGGACACTGGCATTCGCATGTGAATGAAAGCGGTGCACCGGCCTGGTTGCTGCCGATTCAGGATGCGGGCCTGCACACCCATCTGCGCAGCCTGGATATCCGGTTTGCCTCACCACAAGCCAACGCAGACAACTAAAGACTGACTTCTTCAAAACTTCGCTCGGTCTTGTACCAGACCACTTGATTTAAGCGAGCGCGACGTGAGAACACAAACTGGCCCAATGCCTTGAGGCGCGGCATCAGCTGAATCACCATCAGACAAGGCATCAACAACATCAACGCCAAGGAATAAGTAAGCAGACGCCATGCAGACAAGGGGCGCGGCGACTGAAGGTTGAGCAATCTCAACCCCCTGCCGAAATCATCCCACGTATACAAACTGAGCAACAACAAAACAAGGGAGAATGCCGCTGGCCAACTGGCCAGGAATAAGGGCGGATGGAACAAAACCAACATCCAGCCCAGCAGAGGCAACAACACAGCCAAGGGGCCGGTGAGCATCGATCGCATCACCTGCCAGCCAAGACGAAGCTTCATCCAGACGCTCACCGGTTCGCGGCTGATCTGAGGCAAAAGCTGCAGATGCCCCAAGGCCCAGCGGTGGCGCTGGCGCAGATAAACGGCGAGTGACGGTGCTGTTTGCTCCAACTCCGGCGATGGCAACCACTCCGCCCGCAGACGGCAGCGCAGGAACAAGCGAAGCCCCAACTCAGCATCCTCAACCAGCGCATCACTGCGCCAACCGCCAACCTCCATCAACAGCCGAGGACAGATAAAATAGTTTGTACCCGCCAGGAATCGCGGGTAGTGACGCGCCGATTGAAGCTGAGCCGCCATTGATGAGAGATGGTGAACCGAAAGCTCAATCCCCGCCATCACGCCAAACAAATCAACTCGATCCAGATTGGAAATCTGGAAAACAGGACCCTGCAAAATACGAGAACCCTTAACAAGATAACGCCATGCCGCCTCTGCCAACACATCGCGATGAAGACGGCCATCGGCATCAAGAACGCCGATCAGATCAGGAAGCTCCGAACCTGCCTGCAAAGCTTCCAAAGCATAATTAAGTGCACGCCCCTTGCTGGATGCCAACGCTGGGGCAACGCCTCGCTGCCTCTGAGCAACATAATCATCAGGAATGCTCAACACATGAAACAGATCTCGCCCTAACAATTGATTCAAGCGCTGCGAGCACTGCCTGGCAACATCGAAAGTCAAAGGCTCGCCCGCAGCGGGGCACTCACGCGAGTCTGTAATGACATAAACCGAAAAAAGACTCGGATCGTAGCGAAGAGAAGCCAGATGCTGCATCGTGTTTGCAATCACCCGAGATTCACTTTTGGCAGGAATCAAAATCACAAAGCGCACCTGCGCCCGGCCTGCAGCAGCAGCCAGCTGTTGCAACTCAGCCAGCGCAGGAGCAGGAGCTAGCAGCTGACGCCGCAGCGTCAGCCGCGCCCGCCATGAACGCCACAACGAGCGCATGAAGCCAAGAGCAAAAATAATGCTTAGAGCGATAAAAAGATGCTGTGGCCAAAGCACAGGCTGAGCCGAGCCTGGCGCAGCCCAAGCCTCAGCATTCAACATTGAAGCCAATAAGGCCAAATACAAGAGCAGCGAACTCGATCCATGAGCAATGGTCCGGCCAAAAGAGGCGAAAGATGGCAAAGCAAACCATGAACTGATTCGCTTGAAACTGGATACGAGCAAGATAACGAAAGAAGCTGCAACAACGGTAAAGATGAGAGCAAAAGCGAAGTGCAGCAGATAATAAGCAGTTCAGCTGAACATCAACAAGCGAACCAAAGCAATAGATAACTTGCCCACAACACAGCCAAGCCAACGTGATCAAAGCAATGCTCTGCACAGCAGCTGCCAGCAGCCTGATCACGGTCATGGGCAGCCAAGCAGGCTATGCCTCCACAGCTGAGCAAGCAAGAATGGAGGATCAGGCGATCAAACCCGATCAGACAGAACGCCAGGAAGACACAGCGCAAGCGGAGCAGCCAACCAGCACAGAACAACCAAAAGACAAAAACTTCTACCTCAAAATCGAACCACGCGTCTACAGCAACGAATGGAGCACAGAAAGCTATGGCGGCACTATTCGCGTGGGAACAATCATTCAAACTCCAACCAGCACAACAATCCTTGAGATAGGCCCGCAACTACTCAGCTATCAATCACAGCCCGTCACCAGCATCGATGCAGCCATTGAAAGCTACTGGAGCTTGAATCGCTCCATTGAAGTGTATGGGCGCTGGTACCCCAGCTACGTTGATGGCTATGGCAGCAAGAGCATGTACAACTCATGGGCAATGGGAAGCGTGTTCAGGTTAAATGGTGGCATTGTCGATGTTAATCAATACACAGGCTTGGCATCTCTCACAAAAGGGCAATATATTAAAGCCGAACAGGAGCTCTCCACCTTCAACGGCCTGCAATGGAGTGGCAACAGAACGAGCGCACGACTCGGCTGGGCAGCCTATGGCAAACGCTGGAGCCTGACACTGGAAGCTGGCCTGTCGTATCGCAATGACATTTACAATGGCATGCGCTATGAACCGTCAGGGGTTTTTGAGTTGAATTATCAACTCAGCAAAGATAGCAATCTAATCTTCAGCTACTATCCTTATCTCAATGCCGGCCCAGAGATCGCCAGCCGAGGTGAACTCAGCCTGAGCTATGTGAAGAGATTCTAGCCCAGCAATGATGCGAATCCTACGTGCAGCATTGATCGGCATGGTCATAGCCTGCGCTAGCACAGCCGAACTGGGCAAGCCAGAGCAACTGGTTCGGCGTGACCAGGCGGTCGTTGGTACATTTCAGGCGCTTAGCTCCGAAACAGAAGCAAAGTCTGTGTCTGAATGGCAGCAGCTACTCTCAGAAGTTCATGCCGCTGGCATGGAGCACATGATCATTCAATGGCTCCAGTATGACGGAGAACCAATTCATTATCGCCAGCAGTTAGAAGACCTACTCTCAGCTTGCGAGAAGACACCAGTTAATCTGATCATCGGACTATCACTGTCAAGCGCATGGTGGACCGAGCAAAGCCTCACTCAAACAGCGCTCCAACAAGCACTCTCAACCAACATGCAGCTAGCCAGCCAGCTACAAAGCCGGCTGAGCCAGCACCCGTGCTTTCAAGGTTGGTATATTCCTCAAGAAGCGGAAGCCATCCCGCTAACGAGGCAACAGCTAGCTAATCTTCTGCACTATTACACAGAGCTCAGCTCTCAACTCAAAAGATTAACACCAAACAAGCTTGTAACCATGTCAGGCTACAAGCAGACTGGCACGCCGGAATCCTTTGATGCCGTGCAGTGGTGGCAGCATCTGCTCAACCAGGCAGCAATAGACCGGCTTTACTTTCAGGATGGCTACGGTGTCTGGCGATTAAGCCCACTGCAATCAAGTCAGTCACTGCTCTACAGGCTATCCAAAGAACTAGATCAGGATCGCAGCAAGCTATGGCTTGTGATCGAAACATTTGAGCAGGTTAATCCAGCATCGACCCAAGACAAGGATTTCCGGGCAATTCCGGCCCAACCGCAACGACTCTGCTTACAGATCAAGCAGGCGAGATCGCTTGGCTTACCGGCAGTGCTATTCACTTATTCCGACTATCTCCGATCAAAAAGCAACAGTAAAGCCAAGCCGAGCAACACCAACATTCAGGCAGTCAAAATCTGCGGCCAGGAAGATTTGCAGCCCAAAGACTAAGGCATCTTGCGATACATCACTTCAATCGAGCGACTTCGCTGCGACGGCAGAGCCAAATAGACATACCAGATTTGATCATACTGCCGGGCAACCACCTGCTGCCGCACGGAATCAATGACGACCTGATCAGGCTTGCAACCATCGGGCAAGCGAATGCGTAGGGTTGCACCCTTGAAGCCGCCACTGATCCGCATCCTGATCGTTGCAGCTTTGGCACCAGGAACGAGCTCATAGCGGAAATCCTGACGCTGCTGCCAAAATCTTGCATACTCAATCAAGTTTGGTTGCCAGTACTGATAACGGCTTGAAGCCTGCAACAACCGTTCCAGCGCTTGCAACTGCTGCTGCGAATATCCATGGTAGAAGAATAGAAAAGGCGCGCCAATTTCATACAAGTCAGGCTGGATGTAAGAGTCCCAAAGGGTGAGTTTCTGCTCCAGCTGATCAGCCGAGAGTGGCAACGAGAAACCCGTTTCAGGAATGATCAGAAGGCGTGGATCAAGCTGATTTGCAAAACCATGGCGATTGGGGAAAACACTTGAATCAGACTCAACAACATACTTGAAGCCAGCATCAGCAACCGCGGCATAGGTCGCTGCGTTGGCCTGGTAATGGGGTGTCTCCCAGGCCAGCGGCTCCACTCCCCAATCAGCACGAGCCTGCCGCCGCGCCGCAATCACCTTCTGAAACTGTTCAGCTTTAGAGAGATAGACATTAGCATCTTCATCCCACATTTCACCATCATATGCCGAATAGTCATCGGCACCACTACCATGCTGATGGCTATAGCCATGAACAATAAGTGCACCACCTAGCCGCAGCTGATTGTGCACAAACTCCTTAAGGCGAAGTGTAACCGCACCAGGCCCTGACCAACCGATGCGAATCTGCTGACCTGGATGCACATAATGACTGATAACAGCGATATTCACTGGTAACCGCTGCCTGGCCAGAACTTGCTCAAAATGATGGAGACGATCGAGCAACTGCTGGTCTGAATGCTTGCTGGCCAACGGCATCACATCTTCCCAGCGCAACAGCAGTGGTGCCTGCATTCCATGCGGCGAGGCATGCTTGGCCACGTAGCCTTTGCTGAGGGAACGATTCAGCAAACGTGTCAACAGAAGTGGCCGCAGATAAGAAGATGAAGAGGCAGGATGTTTCCAGTAACTCAGAATATCAAAGCCAACGAGTATGGCTTCGCCAACGCGATCGCGCCTCGGCCGGAAAAGCAGCCAGGACTGCTCGGCTTTTGCAGAGTTTTTGCTGAGCCGTAGTATCAACTCATTTGGGTGCAGGGTAAGAAAACGAGCCTTTAATCCCCAAGATTCCAGTGAAAATCCCTGAACCTGCTGTTCAGCTGCTGTCTGACCACATGGAACCGTATCCAAACTGACCGCAAACAAATCCTGTAGCTCGGCATCGGCATTAGCACAAAATGAAGCACCGAGATAAATGACACTCGTTCCTTCTCTGAGCGCTTGTTTCAGAACGGCATTCAACCACTGGCGCTGCAGCTGGCTGCGCAGGAAGCCTGGTAGAACAAGGATGGTTTGATAGCGTTCCCAGCTGCTCCGTGGAACGGTTGCATCACTTGCCTGGCCAACAGGATCATCACCTTGTCCATGCTTGTCAATGCTTTGATGGTGGTAGGGAATACCAAGCCCATCAAGCAGACCACGCAAACGAATGCCGGAATCCATGGCAGCAACATCGTCAGCCTGAAGCAGCAACAGAGGTGTTGCCGACAGCTCTTCAGCAGAGGCAAGAGCAGGAAAGATATGAGCGAAGCAGAAAATGATCAGACCAGCACAATGCTTCATATACCTGAACAAAGCTTTGGCCATCGATTAGTAACGCCAGGCAAACTAGGCAGAAATCAGCAAGACCTGACTTGCCAGCGAAAATCCACAGCATGCACGCAGCAGATCCGCTGCTGCAGCCAGTGCAACACCCGAAGCAGAGCAGCATGTGTGCCTGGCCGCCTCAGCTCAGGCACAGGCCAACGCGCTGCAGATCCACGACAATCTGAGTGTGAAAGCGATCGATAGAAGCTAGGTGTTCAAGTGGTGACGATTGATCGAGGCAAACAACCGAGGAATCATCAAGCCTGGCAACACTTCGGCCGGACAAAGCGCTCCTCAGCCGGAGACACCATCCACGGAGACTGCATCAACACGGGGCAGCCTGGCAGGCTGCAGCACAGGTGCGGCATGGTGCTCAACAACAGAGCGGAACAGATCGCCATCGATCGTTTCCTGTTCAATCAGCATATCCACCAGCTCATCGATCAGAATGCGGCGAGGTCGCAACAGCGATAGAGCCTGATCCAGCGCCTGACGCGCCAGATCTTGCACCTGAGCATCGATGCGATTTCCTGTTTCGCGAGAATAGTGTGGTTCGGCGCGCAGCCAATCACGTCCGAGAAACACTTCCGCTGTATCCGCTTCCAGAGCCACCGGGCCGAGGTTCGAGAAGCCATAGCGTGTCACCATCTCCCGGCCAATACGACTCACCAACTCGAGATCACCACTGGCCCCCTGGGTGACTTCACTCGGACCGAACACCAGCAACTCAGCAGCGCGGCCGCCCATGGCGACAACCATGCGAGCACGCAGATAGGCCTTGCTGATCAAACCGGAATCCAGCACCTCCTCATCCGGCATGGTGCGCGCAAATCCACCGACACCACCGGCACGGGGCAGCAGCGTCACCTTATCGAGGCTGTCGGCGGCGGGCAGCAGCGTGGTGAGCAAGGCATGGCCGATTTCGTGATAAGCAATCAGGCGCTTCTTGGCACTGTCCTGCAGTGGCGCCGCCGTGAGGCCCATGGTGATGCGCTCCAGCGCATCATGCAATGCCTGGGTATCGATCATGGTGCGCTCACGTCGCGCCGTGAGGATTGCTGCCTCGTTGAGGAGGTTTGAGAGATCAGCACCAGAGAAACCAGGCGTGCGACTGGCCCAATCAGCAAGGCAGACCTCCGGGGCCAGCGGCCGAGACCGCGCATGCACAGCAAGGATTGCCTCGCGCCCGCGGCGATCCGGTAGATCAACGCTGATGCGGCGATCGAAGCGGCCAGGTCGCATCAAAGCAGCATCCAGCACGTCGGCTCGGTTTGTGGCTGCCAGCAGAATCACACCCGAGTTCTCGACGAAGCCATCCATCTCCGTGAGCAGCTGGTTGAGAGTTTGCTCACGTTCATCATTGCCACCACCGATGCCGGCACCCCGCTGGCGCCCTACCGCATCGATCTCATCGATGAACACAATGCAGGGAGCCTTCTCCTTGGCGCGGCGGAACAGGTCGCGAACTCGGCTCGCGCCCACGCCAACGAACAGCTCAACAAACTCCGAGGCCGCCATCGAAAAAAACGGCACGCCAGCCTCACCGGCAATCGCCTTGGCGAGCAAGGTCTTGCCAGTGCCGGGTGGCCCCACCAGCAACACACCGCGCGGGATCTTGGCGCCAACGGCCGTGAAGCGATCTGGCTCCTTCAGAAAGGAGACCACTTCCTGCAGCTCCTCCTTGGCCTCCTGGATACCGGCCACATCCTCAAAGCGGACCGGCACCGCCCCCTCGGGCTGCACCATGCGGGCCTGACTACGGCCAAAACCCATGGCACGATTGGCCACCTGCGCCGAACGGCGGATCAGCAGCGCCAGACCACCAAAGAGCAGCAACAACAGCAGGCCATTGGCCACGAGGCCGGCCATCGCCTCATCCTGGCGATCGTCGCGGACACTCAGCGGGATGCGCGCCGCCTGAGCAGTGCGCAGCAGCAGCTGATCGTTGCTGAACACCGGCACCTGCACGCGCCGACCATCGGCGTAACGCACCGTGACCTGGCGCTGCGCCATCGACAGCTCCAGATCCTTGATGCGCTGGGCGCCCTCGCCCTGACGGATCTGCTGCAGCAACTGGCTGTAACTGGGCGCGGCTGGGCGCTCGAGCCCGAGCTGCCGCCACAGAGAGGGGCGGGGCGGCCGCACGGCAGGCTCGCCGGTCCGCACCGGGGCCGGGGCGTTCTCGGAAGCGGCCGTGGACTGCGAAGACCTGCTGCCGGCAGGGCGCTCCTCTGACGGCGACGGTCCATCAGACTTGGATGGTGCAGGTGTGGAAGCTGACGACACACTGCTGAAAGCCAGGCTGCTGGAAGACAGGCCGCTGGAAAACAGGCCGTTGCTCACAGGGATCTGCCACTCGATCGAGCTTAGCGATTTGACGAAAGGCAGGGCGACAACAGAAAATCCTGGTTTGGCAAAGAGCAAGCGGGATGGCTGTTCCCAAGAAGAAAACCTCCAAAGGCAAGCGCAACCAGCGCCACGCCACCTGGAAGGGCAAGGCTGCCGTGGCTGCCCAGAAAGCGATGTCGATCGGCAAGGCCGTGCTGAGTGGCCGCGCCCAGGGATTTGTCTACCCCGTGGCTGAAGAACAGGGCGACGACGCCTGATCCAGCCGCGCCAGCATGGCGGCGCCGTTTCCCTGCCAACGGCAGCGGCGTCGCCCGTCCAGTTCGCGCACCCAGCAGGCATCCGCCAGCAGGGGCCGGTGATACAGCTCCGGCGGTAATGACTGGAGGCTGGCCTGGATCATGCCCTCCAGTTGCGCTGCCGTCAGCCAGCCGCCTCCAGCACGCCGCTGGCGCGCTTCTGCCTGCAAGCGCCAGCGGCGTGGGTACGACCAACGCTGGGGCCACAACATCACCAGCGCATCCAGGGCATCCCACAGATCGGCATAGGCCGTGAGGGCTTCGTTGCAGCGCAACAACCATTGCCGTCGTGGCGGATCGAGCGGCGCCAGGCCCGGCCAGTTCTCCAGAACCCGAGCAGGTAGGGCGCGGCAACCAACCATCCAGCCTTCCAGCAGCACGGCATCGGCTTCGCCGTGCCAGTCAGCCACACGATCGCCTGCACCATCGCAGAGCGTCTTGTCGAAGCGGGGCAGCTGCAGGACCGCCCGGGCCGCGCCAGGGCTGCGCCACCGCTGGCGGCGCCAGTGGCGGATCGGCGCCAGCAGAGCCTCAGGATCATGACTGCCCGGCGGCACCCGGGTGACACCGAAGGGATTGCCGGCCATGCGCTGCCGGCGCTGCGACCAGGGCAGGTAGGCGTCGTCAATCGACGCCACAGCCAGCTGCAATCCTTCTGCCGCGAACGCAGCGCGCAGGCGGAGGGAGAGGGTGGTCTTGCCCGCCCCCACCGGCCCGTTCAACCCCAGCAGAGGCCGACGCCCAGCGGCGATGCGGCTGCGGCAGTGCTGCAGCAACTGCGCCATCAGCAGATCCGGCTCCGCTACCGGCTGCAACCCGGATGCACTCATGAACCCAGTTTGAAGGCCTCCAACACCAACCCGTAGACCACTCCCAGGCGCAGATTGTCGAGCAGCACCCAGCCGAGCGAGGGCCGCTCCCCGACCAGGCGCGTGCGCAGACGCACCACCAGCTCGATCACCAGGATCAGCACCAGCACCACCAGCGGGCGCAGGCCGATGCGCTCAAGCCAGAGCACCGTGATGTTCTGGGCGCCATAGAAGCCCGCCAGCAAGGCCAGCACCATCACACTGCGGCGACGCCAGCTACCCCGCAACTGGCCCAGCAACAGGTCGCCCAGCTGATGCTGCAGGCCCGCGAAGCGGGTGGCCTGAAACCGCGGGGTGCTCATCGTTGCTGCACCAACTGCTGCAACCAGGACAGCGTGACCAGGCCCTGCGGACAAGCTGGTCCGTGCAACACCCTGCAGGGTTGCTGCGGATCACCGAGGTGATCCAACTGGGCGGCGGCGGCCGTGAAGGCCGATTCCGGTTCCGCGGCGCTGGCGGCGCTGCGGGTGAGAAGCACCGCCAGGCCGGCGCCATGGGCCGCCGCCAGGCCATTGGCTGAATCCTCGATGGCGATCACCTGCTGCGGCGGCAGTCTCAACTCCGCCAGCGCCAGTCGATAGGCCTCCGGGTGGGGCTTCATCCGGCTCACATCCTCGCCACAGATCCGCAGCTGCAGATCATCCAGATGCTGGGGCAGCAACCGCTCCAGCAGCGGCGCCACAGCGCTGCGACCGCTGGTGGTGACGATCGCCTGGGGCAGGCCCGCCGCCGCTGCCGCCGCCATCAGCCGCGCCACACCAGGCCGCAACCGCAACTCACCGGCAACCAGCAAGGCCCGGTAGTGGCGCTGCTTCTCCTGATGCAGGGCCTGCACCCGTTCAGGCGCTGGGGGCTGCCCTTCCACCGCGGTGAGGAAATGGCTGAGCCGCTCCCGGCCACCACTGATGCGCAGCAACGCCAGATACTGCGTCCGATCCCAACGCCAGGGCAGACCGGCGCTGGCGAAGGCCCGGTTGAAAGCGCGTCGATGGCCGTCCAGCTCCGTCTCAGCCAGGGTGCCATCCACATCCCAGAGAAGAGCCGCAGGATGGATTGCCATCGCCTCAAGCCGACCGGGGCGCACCCTACGCGGAGGCAGCGGCACTGGCCCGCCGCCGGGACGCCGCGCAAAATACCTGTTGTCCAAGGCGCTGCTGTTGCTCATTTCCATGTCTGAGCAACCGTCTGGGCAACCCCCTCAACCACGGCCCGAGCCGCGCTGGCAGCTGCCCACGCCGGTGACGATCAACGACGAGCTGCGCAGCCTCGGTCTGCCTGATCCCCTGTTGGCCCTGCTGCTGCGGCGGGGTCACCGCGATCGCGATGCGATCGCCATGCTGCTGGATCCACCGGCCGCGCCTGACGCCGGCCGCCACTTTCCGCAGCTGCGCCTGGCGGTGCAGCGGTTGCGCAAGGCCTGCGGCAGCGGTGAGGCGGTGGCGATCTGCGGCGACTACGACGCTGATGGCATGACCAGCACCGCCCTGCTGGTGGGTGTTCTGCAACGGCTCGGGGCCCGGCCCGTGGCCGCCATTCCCAGTCGCCAGGACGACGGCTACGGACTGAACAAGGCGATGGTGGAGCGCCTGGAGGCTGAGGGCATCCGCCTGCTGGTGACCGTGGACAACGGTGTAGCCGCCAGGGACGCCCTCGAGCGGGCGGCGGAGCTGGCGGTGGATGTGGTGATCACCGATCACCACACCCTGCCGGCGGAGCTGCCGCCCTGCCTGGCCCTGCTGCATCCCGCCTGCACACCGCCGCACTCCCCCTATCGCGGCCTGGCGGGGGTTGGACTGGCGACGGTCCTGGCCCAGGCGCTGGCACGGTCCTGCCGCGCCAATGGCGAGCAGCTGCTGGCGCTGGATCTGTTCTGCATCGGCACCATCGCCGACATGGCGCCGCTGGTGGGGGTGAACCGCCGCTGGCTGATGGACGGCCTGCCCCACCTCCGGCACAGCACCCTGGCGGGCCTGCAGGCGCTGCAGCAGGTGGCTGGCCTGGATGAGAGCGCGGTCGACGCCACCGCCGTGGGGTTTCAGATCGCCCCCCGCATCAATGCCGTGGGCCGCCTGGGGGATCCACAGCTGGTGGTGGACCTGCTCACCACCGACGACAGTGAGCAAGCCCTGGAGCTGGCCCGTCAGTGCGAGGCGCTCAACCGTCAACGACGCGAACTCTGCGATGCGATCGAAGCGGAGGCGCGAGCGCTGGTGGAGGCGGACGGTGAACAGCGCAGTCCGTTTCTCCTGCTGGCCCAGAGCCATTGGCACCACGGGGTGATCGGCATCGTGGCGGCTCGGCTGGTGGAGCACTACGGCCTGCCGGTGGCCCTGCTGGCCAGCGAAGGCGATGGACGGCTGCGCGCTTCGGTGCGAGCCCCGAACGGCTTCGCCGTGGATGCCGCCCTGCAGGAGTGCAGTGACCTGCTGGAGCGCCATGGCGGCCACCCGGCTGCCGGTGGATTCACGGTGCGGGCCGCAAACCTGACGGCCCTGCACGACCGCCTGAACGCGCTGGCCCGCCAATGGCAGGAGCGCCAGGGCAGCACCGCCCTGCTGGAACCGGAGGCGCTGGTCAGCCTGGCGGAGCTGACACCGGCTTTCTGGCAGCAGCTGCAGCGGCTGGAACCCTTCGGGATCGGCCACCCCACACCGCTGCTGTGGAGCAGCCGCTGCCGGGTGGTGCAGCAGCGCGAGCTCCGCGGTGGCCATCTGCAGCTGACTCTCGAGCAGGCCGGCACCACAGCCCGGGCCATCGCCTGGCGCTGGCAGGGCAGTGGGTTGCTGCCCGCGGAGCTGGATGTGGCCTTCCATCTGCGGCTCAATCGCTGGCAGAGCCGCGAGCAGCTGCAGCTGGAGCTGCGCGGCCTACGGGCCAGCAGCAGCGAGGCCCTGGTGCTGCAGCGGCGCCAGCGCCGCTACCTGGTGCGCCGCGACGGCGATGCGCTGGTGATCCGCAATGCGGCCGGCGAGGAGCTGCGGGGCCGACCCAGCAACGCTGGGGGCTCTGAACTTGAGGCTGAACATCCCCAGGCGGGCCACCCTTACGTGCGTGCGCTGCTGCAGGAAGCAGCGATGGCCCTTGGGCTCAGCGCCTGAGGGCGCTCAGCAGCAAAAAACCGGCCGGGACTGACCCGGCCGGCTCTGGTTGCTGCTGGGGCGCACAGACCAGCAGTTCAGAGGGCACCGCGGCGATAGAAGAGGATGAAGATCACAGCCGGACCGGCAATCGTGATCAGAAACAGGGCAGCGAAATTAGCGATCAGATGGAAGTCGATTCCCATGGGAGAACGGCGCGGCGGCTGCACGGATCGTGCCCCACACTACGGGCCAGGCCCAGGGGAACAACAGCAAGGCCCGTGCCACTGTGACGGGTTGTCACAGCTGCGGCAGGTGCTGCAATGAGCGAGACCCTGCACTGGCGCTGCATCAGCGGCTGCGGATCCTGCTGCCGCCTCGATCCAGGTGAACGCAACGAGGCCCTGGAGGCACTGACCCCGGAGCAACAGGAGCAGTATCTGGCGATGGTGGGGCCGGATGGCTGGTGCATCCACTTCGACACCGGTTCGAGCACCTGCCGCATCTACGACGATCGACCGATGTTCTGCAGGGTGGACAACCTGGCCAGCCTGTTTGCCGTGCCGCCGGAGGAGGCCAATGCCTTCGCGATCGCCTGCTGCCGCCAGCAGATCCGCAGCGAACACGGTGGTCGTGGCATGGTGATGAAGCGCTTTGAGCAGGCGATCCGTCAGCCTGAGGAGCCGCGTCCCTGATCTGGGCCTCGCCCGACCAGCGCATCGATGTCCGATCAGCCCACGACCAACCAGCCACCAGCCTTTCAACCGCCAGCCGGCCAGATCCCAGACCAGCAGCCGCCGCAGAGCCAGGCCACGGCCGCGCGGGATTCAGCAAACCCGGCCGCCGGCAGCTTCGGGGCCGTGTTCCTCACCAGTTTCACCACCGTGTTCCTGGCGGAGCTCGGCGACAAGACCCAGCTGGCCGCCCTGCTGCTGTCGGCAGAGTCCGGGCGGCCGGTGGTGGTGTTCATCGGCGCCTCCCTGGCCCTGATCAGCTCCAGCCTGGTGGGGGTGCTGCTGGGGCGCTGGCTGTCGCGGGTGTTGCCCCCGCAGCAGCTGGAACGATTGGCAGGCATTCTGATGATCGGCCTGGGGCTCTGGCTGGGCCGCCAGGCCGCCATGGCCATGCTTCCTGTCGCCTGAGGCGCGCCGCTGATGCAACTGCCCCTGCTTGCCTCCACCTTCCTGACCGTGTTCCTGGCGGAGCTCGGCGACAAGACCCAGCTCGCGATCGTCACGATCAGCGGCACCTCCAGCCGCAGCGGCGCCGTGTTCGCCGGCAGTGCCGCCGCCCTGGTGCTGGCCAGCCTGCTGGGGGCCGGCGCCGGCGGGTCTCTGGCCAGTGTGATCCCGCCGGATGCCCTGCAGCTGGCCGCCTCCGTGGGCTTTCTGGTGATCGGCGGCCGCCTGCTGCTGCTGGCCGGTCGCAGCGACGACAGCGACGACGGCGGCCCAGGGGAGGACGACGGGGCAGCGGCTGTCTAGATTGGAGACGCTGATTGAGAGATCCGGGGCGTTGGCCGTCCCGCGGTCACGTTGACCAGCACGCCGGTTCCGGGGTCCTGACGCTGCCATCCACGCTGACACTGTCCCCTGTTGACGTTGTCCACGCTGACACCGCCCCGCTGAGCCGACCGCACGCGAGAACGCTCCTCACCCCCATGAAGTTCACGGTCGCCGACCTGATCGACCAGCTGCCCGCCCAGGAGGCTCTCAGCCTGGCGAAGCTGGAAAAAGCTCTCGGCCTGGCCGGAGAGGCCGAAACCGAACAGCTCCGCATCGCCCTCGACGCCTTGGTGAAGGTGGGGGTGCTCGCCGAAGCTGAGGACGGCGTCAGCCGCGTTCAGGATGAGGGGTTGATCGAGGCACGCCTGCGCTGCAGCAGCAAGGGCTTCTGCTTCGCCCTGCGTGAAGACGGCGGAGAAGACATCTACATCCGCGATAACCAGCTCAACCACGCCTGGAACGGCGATCGCGTCCTGGTGCGCATCACCCGTGAGGGCGGGCGGCGGCGCTCACCCGAGGGGGGGGTGCAGTGCATCCTTGAACGCAGCACCACCAGCCTGCTGGCCCACGTGGAACAGCAGAGCGAGCGTCTGCTGGCGATCCCCCTCGATGATCGGCTGCTGACAGCCGTGGAACTGCCGCCCAGCGACGCCGAACACCTCCGGCCCGCCGATGAAGCGGTGGTGGAAGTGAAGGTGGACCGCTTCCCGGTGGGGCAGCTACCGCCCCAGGGGCATGTGGCCCGCAGCCTGGCGGTGAATGCCGGTCCGGAGGCGGATCTTGATCTGCTGCTCACCAAGCACGGCCTGCGCGAGCGGCCCAGTGCACCGAGAGCCAGCGCGCGCACCCTCGACAGCAAGGATCGCGATGACCTGACGGCCCTGCCGACCCTGCTGCTGGAGGCCTGGCAGGGCCGCGAAGCACCGATCCTGCCGGCGGTGTCGCTGGAAAACCTGGAGAACGGGCTGCGGCTGTGGGTGCACGCGCCGGCCGTGGCCGAGCGCGTGGGCTTCGGCAGCAGCCTTGATGGCTTCCTGCGCGACCAGGCCGAGGCCCTCTGCGTGGGCGACCGCTGGCTGCCGCTGCTGCCAGAGGCACTAAGCAAAGCGGCAGCCTTCAAGGTGGGCGCCAGCGCAGCGGCACTGTCGGTGGCGTTGGAGTTCAACACCGAGGGCGGCCTGGAGCACTACCGCTTCTGTCGCAGCACCATCCGCCCCGATGGCAGCGTTGGAGCAGCGGCCCTGCAGGCCCTGGCGGACCGCAAACCGAAAGCCCGAACCACCCCCGCCGCGCTGAAGACCCTCAAAGATCAGCTGCCGCTGCTGGAGCAGTTGATCGCCCTGGCTCAGCAGCTGCGGGCCCAGCGCCTGGCCAGCGGCTCGATCGACCTTGACCTGGCCATGCCACCGATCGACGGTCTCGGGGATCTGGCGGTGCCGGAACCGGATGAGAGCCGCCAGGGCTGGCTGGTGCAGCTGGATCCGGCCCTGAGCAGCGCCGGCCTGCTGCGTGAGCTGGTGCTGCCGGCGCACCGCGCTTTCGGACGACACATGGCAGCCCTGGAGCTACCGGTGATCTATGCCCAGAACCCCGCCCCCGATGCCGAGGCGATCAACGATGTAGCCAAGGCGGCCCTGGCCCTCGAGATCCCGCTGGAGCTGGCGGCCGATGGCAATGCCAGCGCCCAGGAGCTGGCGGTGGCCTTCGCCGCCACCGATCGCAGCCGGGTGCTGCAGCAGCAGCTGCGGGAACCGCTGCGGCACGTGACCCTCAGCCGTGAACCGGGAGCCAACATGCTGGCGGGTGAACCGCAGGCCTATGCCCCCTGGTGCTGCCCCGGTCAGCACTACGCCGACCTCTGGAATCAGCATGTGCTGGTGCTGCTGCTGAGTGAAGGCAAGGATCGGCCGTCAGTGCGGCACAAGATCCGGGTCGACATCGCCGGGGACAGCAGCCACGGCCTGATCGACTGGCCCCTGCTGGCGCCCAGCCAGCTGAATCCGGTGGAAGCCGGTCGTAACAGCGCCTTGCTGCACCGCCTGAATGGCCGCTGCCGCTTCGCCGCCGAGCTGCAGGCGGACGCCCTGGCCATTGCCCAGGCCCGCCAGGCCGAACCCCTGGTGGGCCAGACCCTCACCGGCGTGATCAGCGGCGTGCAGAGCTACGGCTTCTTCGTGGAGGTGCCGCCCTCACAGGTGGAGGGGCTGGTGCACGTCAGCTCACTCAAGGATGACTGGTACGAGTACCGCTCCCGCCAGAACCGACTGGTGGGGCGTAAGAACCGGCGCACCTACATGCTTGGCGATGCGGTGGAGGTCATCATTCAGAAGGTGGATGTGTTGCGCCATCAGATCGATCTTGAGGTGGTGCTACCGGAAGGTTGCGATGTGATGACCGACGAAGCCGAACCCGAACACACCGGCAGCAGCGGAGCCGAGCCCGACGGCGACAGCAGCGGCGACGAGGCCTGAGCGGTGACGGTTGGCGGCAGGCAGCCGATCGTGCTGGCTGTGTCCGGCGCCAGCGCCCAGCCCCTGGCTGAGCGCGCACTGCAACTGCTGTTGCAGGCGGAGGAGACGGTCGAGCTGGTGGTGAGCCGCGGTGCGGTGGGGGTCTGGCAGGCGGAGCTGGGCATCCGCGTACCCAGTGAGCCGGCGCTGCAGGAACAGTTCTGGCGGCAGCGCACCGGTTGCAGCAGCGGCCTGCTGCGCTGCCACCGCTGGAACGATCAGGCCGCCGCCATCGCCAGTGGCAGCCACCGCACCCGCGGCATGGTGATCCTGCCCTGTTCGATGGGAGCGGTGGGTCGTATCGCGGCGGGCGTGGCCACGGATCTGCTGGAGCGGGCTGCTGATGTGCATCTCAAGGAGGGCCGGCCGCTCGTGATCTGCCCGCGAGAAACGCCCTGGAACCTGATCCACCTGCGCAACCTCACCAGCCTGGCGGAGGCCGGCGCCCGCATCGCCCCGCCGGTGCCGGCCTGGTATCACCAACCGAGCACGATCGAGGACATGGTGGATTTTCTCGTGATCCGCGTCTTCGATGCCCTTGGCTATGACCTGGGCCCCCTGCGCCGCTGGAGCGGCCCGATCACGACCTGAGCACCACACCGATTCGCCGTGAGCCTGTTGCAACGCCTGCTGCTTCTGCCACTGCTCAGCCCGCTGCTGGCGGTGCTGCTGGTGGCGGCGATCAACCCGCAGCCTGTGGTGACCCTGCGCCTGCTGACCTGGATCTCGCCGGCGTTGTCATTGGGGGTCTGGATCGGTGGCGCCGCCGCCACCGGAGCGGGCCTGAGCGCCGCCGCCGCCGCCCTGGCCCTGCGCTCGGCGGGACCTCCGCTGCAACAGCGCCGCCGCGGGCGGCACCGGGACGACGACCAACGCAGCCGGGACAACTGGTCTGCTGCAGCGGAGGGCGCAGCCCCTGCACCGTCAGACTGGAGCCCCTGGGCCGGCCCTAGCCGCGCCGCCACGGAGCCGGCGCCGACGGTGTCGGTGCCCTTCCGCGTGATCCGCAAAGGGGCGGGCCGAACTGAACCGGCACCCCCCACGGCCACCCCGACCAGCCATGGCCGCGACCGGCCCGGCAACCACCCCCTCGATGATGGCTGGGGGGTGGCCGTTGCGGAGGAATGGTGACCAACAAAGCGGCGCAGCGACCTCTCTAGAGTTCGCCCTGCAGTTCGCCCAAGGCCAGCGACGGTGACCGATTCCGCCAGCCCCGCCGCCACCCCTGCCGCCGCCGGCGCAGCCCAGGCCGCGACCCAGTCGACGAGCAAGGCCCCGGATGCGGCGGCCCGCCCCGCCAAAGCGCCGGCACCAGAGGATCAGCCCTTCGACGCCTTCATCCCCAACCTGCTGATCCCGGCGATCGCGGCGGAGATCAAGGCTTATGGAGGCCCCGAAACCAGCCTCAGCTTCTGCCAGGGACCGATGCCGGTGGTGGGCAGTGACTGCTGGATGGTGAAGGGTGAACTACCGGGAGATCGCCGCTTCTGGCTCTGTTTCACCGCTGCGGCGATCGGTTCGGCCAAGACAATCGCCGTGGCTGAAGCCGGGGCCGAACCGAGTCTGTTGGAGTCGTTCCTGATCGACGAGAAGAGAACCACCCTGGCTCTGCTGGTGTCACGGCTGGTGCAGCGTCTCAACGGGCAGAAGTGGCTGGGAGCCAACTGAGCGCACTCCTGGCCAACACCCGAGGCGTGATTGCCCCTGGCAACTGATGAAGCAAGCCGTCGCAGAGGCCCCTGCGGCTTCTACGATGGCGTATCCGTCCACTGCCGCCGCCCGATGGTGCCACCCACCGCCGTTGCCTCGCCCGACGCCGCGACAGCCGCCATCGGCACACCCGAGGCGCCGGCCATCAAGGACCCGGCCAAGGACACGATCCTGACGCCGCGGTTCTACACGACCGACTTTGAGGCCATGGCGGCCATGGACCTGCGGCCCAATGAGCAGGAACTGGAAGCGATCTGCGAAGAGTTTCGCAAGGATTACAACCGCCATCACTTCGTTCGCAACGACGAATTCGAAGGTGCCGCCGACAAGCTCGATCCGGAAACCCGCCGCGTCTTCATCGAGTTCCTCGAGCAGAGCTGCACCTCCGAGTTCTCCGGCTTCCTGCTCTACAAGGAACTGAGCCGGCGCATCAAGCAAAAGAATCCCTTGCTGGCTGAATGCTTCGCTCATATGGCTCGTGATGAGGCCCGCCACGCTGGCTTCCTCAACAAGGCCATGAGCGATTTCGGCCTGCAGCTCGACCTCGGCTTCCTGACAGCAAGCAAGGCCTACACCTACTTCAAGCCTGCCTACATCTTCTACGCCACCTATTTGAGCGAGAAGATCGGCTACTGGCGCTACATCGCCATCTTCAGGCACCTTGAACAGAATCCAGACAACAAGATTTTCCCGATCTTCAACTTCTTCGAGAACTGGTGCCAGGACGAAAACCGTCACGGCGACTTCTTTGATGCCCTGATGAAGGCCCAGCCCGACACCGTGCGTGGCTTCAAGGCTCGCCTGTGGTGCCGCTTCTTCCTGCTGGCCGTGTTCGCCACCATGTATGTGCGCGATGTTGCCCGCAAGGAGTTCTACGAAGCACTGGGACTGGACGCCCGCGAGTACGACAAATACGTGATCGCCAAGACCAACGAGACCTCGGCCCGTGTCTTCCCCGTGGTGCTGAACGTGGACCATCCCAAGTTCTACGAGCGACTTGAGCGTCTGGTCCAGAACAATGCTCAGCTCAGCGCCGCCGATGCAGGCGCTGCCCCGGCAGCGCTCAAGGCTCTGCGCAAGCTGCCCTTCTGGATTGCCAACGCCACCGAAATGGCCAAACTGTTCCTGATGAACCCGATCCGCAGCGAGGACTTTCAGCCCGCCGTGCGCTGAGGCCCGATCGCCCAACAACCTCTGGCCCCGGCCGCAACGGTCGGGGCTTTCTTGCATGCCCCTGCGTTGCCTGCCAGCGCAGCCACTCCCCTCCACCTCGATCGCCACGGACCGCGCGTGATCGCCACCCCCTCCTTCACCCCCCCCACTGCCGCCGGTCACAGCGACGGATTCGGCAGTCACTGGACAAGCCAGCTGGACGCCCTGCTGGCAGCTGGCCGGGCCGCCGGCGCCGATCTGGTGGAGGTGTTCCTCGAGCGCACCGACCATCTCGGCCTGCTGGCGGAACAGGACCGGATCACCAGCGTGACACCGGCGTTCGGCATGGGAGCAGGAATCCGCGTGTTCCGCGAGCAGCGCGATGGTTTCGTCAGCACCAACGACCTCAGCCCAGCCGGTCTGGAGCGGGCCCTGGATCAGGCCCTGGGCATGCTCGGTCTGCAGCGCAGCAGCCTCACCGCCAGCGGCTTCGACGGCCTGCCGGCCCTGCGCGACTTCGCCGCCGCCAAGGGCGACTGGCTGCAGCGCTGCCCCGAACTGCGTGAGGCGAGCCAGCGTCTGCTGGAGGGCACGGACCTCCTGAACCGGCATGGCCACCACCTGCAGGCGCGCCGCGGCAGCTATGCCCGCGACTGGCAGGAGGTGCTGGTGGCCGCCAGCGACGGCACCTTCGGCCGTGATGTGCGCCTGCACCAATCGGTGGGCCTGAACGTGCTGGCGGCCGATGGCGAGCACCGCGCCGGCGTCGGCCGTCGCTACGGCACCTCAGGTCGCCCCGATGATCTCCGCCTCTGGGATGCCGAGGCATCAGCGCGGGAGGTGTGCGAAAGCGCCGGCACCATGCTCTATGCCGACTACGTGGAGGCGGGCCAGCTGCCGGTGGTGCTGGCCAATCGCTTCGGCGGGGTGATCTTCCATGAGGCCTGTGGCCATCTGCTGGAAACCACCCAGGTGGAGCGGGGCACCACCCCGTTCGCCGACAAGGTGGGCCAACCGATCGCCCACGAAGCCGTCACGGCCATCGACGAAGGCCTCACCGGCGGCGCCTTCGGCTCGCTGTGCATGGACGACGAAGGCATGGAGCCTCAGCGCACAGTGCTGATCGAAAACGGTGTGTTGCATCGGTTCATCAGCGACCGCGCCGGTGAGCTGCGCACCGGCCATGGCCGCACCGGCAGCGGTCGCCGCCAGAGCCACACCTTCGCGGCCGCCAGCCGCATGCGCAACACCTATATCGCCGCCGGGCCCCACACCCCGCAGGAGCTGATCACTTCGGTCGACAAGGGGCTGTACTGCAAGTCGATGGGCGGCGGCAGCGTTGGCCCCACCGGTCAGTTCAACTTCGCCGTGGAAGAGGGTTACCTGATCGAGAACGGCCAGCTCACCAAACCGGTGAAGGGCGCCACCCTGATCGGTGAAGCCAAGGAGGTGATGCCGCGCATCTCGATGTGCGCCAACGACCTTGAGCTGGCGGCCGGATTCTGCGGCTCGGTGAGCGGCAGCATCTTCGTCACCGTGGGCCAGCCCCACATCAAGGTTGATTCGATCACCGTGGGGGGCCGCTGAGATGACGATCCACAGCAGTACGGGAACCTTCGCCATGGGCAGCACCAGCAGCGACGCCACCGCAGGCGGCAGCACCGTCGACCCGTTGATCACCGCCGGCAGTGGTCTCAACGCCGAAACCCTGCGCCAGCAACTGGAACAGTTGGCCGCCAGCGCCGGCATCCGCCGCTGGGACCTGGGCGCCGCCTGCAGCACCGACACCTCCGTGCAGGTGGACCGGGGCGAGGCCAAACAGCTCAAGGGCGCCCAGCGCAGCTCGATCACCGTGCGCGTCTGGAATGACGATGGCCTGGTGGGCATCACCAGCACCTCCGACCTCTCAGACGCCGGTCTGGCACGAGCCCTGGCTGGCGCCCGCGATGCCAGCGCCTTCGGCAACCCCGATGACACGCCGGCCTTTTCGCCGCTGGCGACAGCACCGCTGGCGAGTCTGGACCAGCCGATCCATGAGCCTCTCGGCATCCTGCAGCTGCTCGACACCCTCAAGGACGCCGAGCGCCAGCTGCTGGCTCGTCACAGCGCGATCGGCACCGTGCCCTACAACGGCCTGGCCGAACGCAGCAGCGAGCGGATCTACCTCAACAGCGACGGCGCCTGCCGCCAGCAGCGTCTCAGCACCGCCAGCCTCTACCTCTACGCCCGGGCCGAGGAAGCGGGCCGCAAGCCCCGCAGCGCCGGCGCCGTACGCCTGGCCTACGGCGCCGGCGACCTGGATATCGCCGGCTGCATCGACGAAGCCGCTGAGCGCACGATCAGCCATCTCGACTACGCCCCGATCGAGACCGGCCGCTACACCTGCGTCTTCAGCCCAGAAGCCTTTCTGGATCTGATCGGCGCCTTCAGCAGCCTCTTCAACGCTCGCGCCGTGCTCGATGGCGTCAGCCTCAGCAACCGCGACGCCATCGGCCAGCCGCTGGCGGTGCCGTTCCTCTCAATCCACGACAACGGCCTGCACCCCGGCAACATCGGCGCCTCCGCCTTCGATGGAGAGGGCACACCAACCCAGCGACTGGCCCTGATCGAAGCCGGGGTGCTGCGCAACTTCCTGCATTCGGAAGCCACCGCCCGCGCCTTCGGCGTAGCTCCCACCGGCCATGCCGGCCTGGGAGCCAAGGTATCGGTTGGACCGGACTGGTTCGAGATCGGCGCCACGGCCGGCAGCGAGGGCGGCCAGACGGGGCTGAACCGTTTCCAGGCCGATGCACCGATCGTCTGGATCGATTCGCTCTCAGCGCTGCACGCCGGCGTCAAAGCCAGCCAGGGTTCCTTCTCGTTGCCGTTTGACGGCTGGCTGATCCGCGGCGGCGAGCCCCGCTCGATCGAGGCCGCCACCGTGGCCGGTGATATCCGCCAGGTGCTGCAGGCGATCATCGGCTTCGAGGGTGAGGCGAAAGTGACTCCCGATGGGCTCTGCCCGCTGGTCTGGGTGGACGGTCTCTCAATCACCGGCGAGGCCTGAGGTTCGCGCCTGAGCGGTTCCAGGCGAGAGCAGCGGCGCGCCGCCGCCACCGCCACCAGGCCCACGCCCCTGGAGCGCCCGCCCGGACCGCAACAATGACCCCATGAAGATCCTGTTCTGGGGCACCCCCGCCTATGCGGTGCCCAGTCTTGAGGCACTTGTGGCAGCCGGCCACACCCTGGTGGGGGTGGTCAGCCAGCCCGATCGGCGGCGCGGCCGGGGCGCGGCCCTGGTGCCTTCGCCGGTCAAGCAACGCGCCCTGGAGCTGGGCCTGGCGGTGTTCACACCGAAGCGAATCCGCCGCGATCCAGCCTGTCAGCAGCAGCTGGCGGCCCTGGGAGCGGATGTGTCTGTCGTGGTGGCTTTTGGCCAGATCCTGCCACCCGAGGTGCTGAGGCAACCTCCCCTGGGCTGCTGGAACGGTCACGGCTCACTGCTGCCCCGCTGGCGTGGCGCCGGACCGATCCAGTGGAGCCTGATCGAAGGTGACGCCAAAACCGGCGTGGGGGTCATGGCGATGGAGGAAGGGCTCGACACCGGGCCGGTGCTGCTGGAGCGGGCCATCCCGATCGGCCTGCTCGACAACGCCCAGCAGCTGGGCCGCCGCCTGGCACAGCTCACCGCCGAGCTGCTGGTGGAAGCGCTGCCGCGCATCGAAGCGGCGGGGCCCGGCCCGGAAGGGGAACGCCTGGCGCGTCTGCACGTACGGGCCCAGAGCGACGAGGGGCTGACCTACGCCCGCCTGCTCACCAAGGAGGATGCCCAGATCGACTGGAATCAGCCGGCCCTGGCGATCCACCGCAGGGTGATGGGGCTCTACCCGGGTGCCACCACAAGGTGGCGGGGCCAGCGCCTGAAGGTGCTTGCCACCGAACCGCTGGTGCGGCGCCTGGCCGACCAGCTCAGCCCGCCGGCGGCAGAGCTGGCGCAGCGCTGGGGTCTTGAGGCTGGTGGCAGCGGTGATGCCGCGGCCAGCGCCACCGCCACCCCCGGTCGGGTGCTGGCGATCGAGCCGGAGCTGGGGCTTGTGGTGGCCAGCGGCGGCTGCCCTCTACTGCTGCGTGAAGCCCAGCTGGAGGGCAAGCGGGCCAGTGCCGGCCAGGTTCTGATCCAGCAGCTGGGGGCCGAGCCGGGCGACCAGCTGGGAGCCTGAGCACCCGCCAGGTCAGGCCACCAGCAGCTGGTAGGCCTGGCTGATGCGATGAAAGTCCTCGGCGTGGCCGCCCATATCGGGGTGGTGCTGCTTCACCAGCCGACGATGGGCCAGCTTGATCGCCTGGTGGGATGCTCCCCACGGCAGGCCCAGCACGCGGTAAGCCTCCAGTCGGCGCGGATCAGCGCCAGCCGGAGCACCGGCTGCGGCCGCATCAGCCCCATCAGCCGCTGACGCACGCTGGTCCTGCCGGGCCTGGCCGCTGGCCCGGCCACCGCCCGAAGCGGTTCGGCGTTGATCGCTGCGATCACTGCTGGTGCGGCGGCCCGCATCATGCCGCTGGCGGGCGCGCAGTTCGGCCACCACACGCTGCGGCTCATCATCGAGCCACTCCGGTGCGCTGACGCCATAGAGAGCAAAAGCGGCCCGGATCGCCAGGCGCTTGCGACTGACAGGACCAGCCAGCGCCTGCTCCAGATCGCGCCCGAGGCCCGGCATCAGCCGCTCCAGCCGCTGCTCCAGCGTCAACAGCGGATTGAAGCTGCGGCGATTCAGGGTCTCGATCAGGCCGCGCAGCCCGCTGGCCTCACAGCCAAGGCGCAGATCACGCCACCCACTCTGGGCAGCGAGGGCCTCCCCCCAGCGCTGCACCTGCTCAGCGCTGACCCGAGGTGGGGGTGGCGGTGGTGGTGGTGGCTGCTGCTGCCCGGCGCCATCGCGATCGGACCAGGATCGGGCACCGGCACCGCCACGCTGGCGCTCGAGCAGCTGCAGACGTCGGCGCAGCTGCTGCAGCTCGCGGCGCAGGGCCTCATTCTCGGCCAGCAGGGCCTCGACATTGCAGGTGACCCGCTGGGGTGACTGAAACGGCGACGACCAGTTGCGTGGATCAAAACCCATCAGCCGGCGGCAACATCAGCGACCGCGGGACAGGGAGCGGGATCCAGCCGTGCGCGCCGGACCGCGAGCGCCGGCGCCGACGCGTCCAGCGGCGCCGCCACCACGGCCACCACGGCCGCGCCCCCCGCTGAGGTCCAGCGGTGGCGCCGAGAGCACCGTCGGCTCAAACCCAGGCACGGCCTGGCGTGGCAGGGGATGACCGATCAAGCGTTCAATGGCACGCAACAACTCATGCTCTTCGGCGGCCACCAGCGAAACGGCATGGCCGTCGTGGCCAGCGCGGCCGGTGCGACCAATGCGGTGCACGTAATCCTCGGCCTGATTCGGCAGATCGAGGTTGACCACATGCGGCAGCTGATGGATGTCGATACCACGGGCAGCGATATCGGTGGCGACCAGCACGCGCAACTCACCGCTCTTGAAACCAGCCAGCGCACGGGTGCGAGCCCCCTGGCTCTTGTTGCCGTGGATGGCGGCGGCCGTCATCCCCTCCTGGCTGAGACGCTCAGCAATCCGATTGGCGCCATGCTTGGTGCGAGAGAACACCAGCACCTGCTGCCAATCGTTGCTGCGGATCAGATGGCACAACAGGTCCGGCTTACGGGCCATGTCGCAGGGATGGAGCACATGCTCGACCGTGGCGGCGGCGCGGTTTTCGGGGCTGGCCTGCAGCTGCACGGGGTTGTGCAACAGGCCGGTGGCCAGCTTGCGGATCGAGGCCTCGAAGGTGGCGGAGAACAGCAGGTTCTGACGCCGGGCTGGCAGCAACCGCAGAATCTTCTGAATGTCGCGGATGAAGCCCATATCGAGCATGCGATCAGCTTCATCGAGCACCAGGATCTCGACCCGATCGAGCTTCACGGCGTTCTGCTGCGCCAGATCCATCAGCCGGCCTGGCGTTGCCACCAACACATCAGCCCCGCCGCGCAGGCGCATCATCTGCGGATTGATCTTCACGCCTCCGAATACCACGTCGGAGCGGAGATCAAGATGGCGTGAATAGGCGGCCACGTTCTCACCCACCTGTGCCGCCAGCTCACGGGTCGGGGTGAGCACCAGGGCCCGCACCAGGTTGTTGCGGGCGTGGGGACCGTGGCGCAACCGCTCCAGCATCGGCAGGGTGAAGCCTGCGGTCTTGCCGGTACCGGTCTGGGCGGCAGCCATCACATCACGCCCCTCCAGCACAGCCGGAATGCACTGCTGCTGGATCGGTGATGGTGTGGTGTACCCCTTCTCGAGTACCGCCTGCACAATCGGACGGCCCAGGCCGAGCGCGGCGAACGGCGAGGCCTGCAGCAGCTCCTCACTGGGCGGTGGCGCCAGAGGTTGGCGTGTGCGCTGCAGCTGAGCGGTGCGCTGGGGCTGTGGCGTTCGCTGCGATGGCCTCGGACTGCCCATCGATGCCGAGACCTGCTCGCCGGCGGATGGACCGGGGCGACGGCGCCGAGCAGTGGAGCGGGAGGGCGGCTGCTGACCGGCCGCGGGGGTTGAGGGGGTCGTTATGACAGCAGCCTGAGGGATGGGTTCACCCTAGGGTCCACCACGTCGGGGCTCCTCGGTGTAGAGCTGCCGAGCCTGCTCAAGCGTCAGCAGCAGATCCTGATCGCTGAGGGCGCAGGCGGCGGGGCAGTGCTGCCTGAGCCAAAGCCTGAACGCCGCGGCCGAATCACCCCCGCGCTGAAGATCATCGAAGAACTGCTGCTGCGCCGCCAGCACCCGGAATTTGAGAAATTCCAGCAGCTTGTGGCGGGCGATCAAGGCCTGCCGGCCCTCCAGTGCCATGGGGTGATGCTGCACGAGCCTTGAGTCTGGCCAGGTGATCAGCGGGCGTCGGCCGGCGCCGCAGGCTGAAACCGACAGCGACGGGCATTCACCCCCACGGCAAACCAGGCACCCAGACGCAACGAACCCAGTGGTGGCGCCAGCACCTCAAGACGTGAGGGGCTGTGGTGATGGGCGCGTTTGGTTTCGGGGTGGGGGTAGTAGATCAGGGCCGACCACTCCCCCAGCACTGTTGCAGAACTCGGGGGCACCATCGCGCCGGCGGCGCCTGGCTCTGCCAGCAAGCGCAGGCGGCAGCGCCAGAACGAGAAGGTTTCGGGTGGATGTCGATCGGTCCAGCGCAGATGTGGCAGGCAGTGATCGGGATCACGCAGCTGCCAACAACCGGCCCCGAAATCCAGATTGAGTGTGGCCGGCTGATAGGGGGAGAGATCGAGGCCGTGGGCGCGGAAGAACGGGGTCTGCAGTGCAATCGTGCCGGCGGGGTAAGGGCTGTCGACAGCGCGACCGGAGGCGACACCATGGCCCTCCACCAGCTGGCCGGCCCACCAGAACAGGCCGGATTCGGGGCTGCCAGCGGCAGCCAGGGGCGTGCTCATGCGGGGGCTAGGCGGGGCTAGGCCGTGGCGGGGGCGTAGTGGGAGCAACGCTCGCAGGGGCCATCAGGCAGGACGGCGCAACGCAGCAGCGGTGTGCGCGCATTGAAGTGACAGCTGGGGTCACCGATCACCCAGCGCCCCTGCCAGAAGCGGGCATCAGCCGGCTGACGCTGAGGCCTGACCTGCAGCGCGATGCTGCTGAGCTCATAACGACCGGCACGCAACTGATAGCGGTGATGACGCTGCAGCACCAGAAAGCTGCGCTGACCCACCACCAGCCAACGGCCGGGCTGGGGCACCTCCTCCAGCTCCAGGCGTTCGATCAGGTGGTTGCTGCCGGCCTGGCGCAGCTCAACGCGGAACGGACTCAGGGGGTCACCTCCTCGGCAGCGTCAACGCTGCGCCGGGAGAATCCCCAGGCGAACAGCAGCCCCACAAGCGCCAGCAGCAGCCACTCAGGGGGCACCAGCTGGGGCATCAGCACGCGCAGCACCAAGCGGATCCCCACCAGACCCACCGCCAGGTAACCCGCGCTCTCCAGATACTCAAACTCACCGAGCCAGCGGATGAACAACGCCGAGGTCAACCGCAAAGCGACCACACCGATCACCCCGCCGGCCATGACCAGCAGGAGGTTGTCGCTGACGGCGACGGCGGCGGCCACGCTGTCGAGCGAGAAAGCCAGATCCGTGAGGGCGAGGGTGGTGACCACAGCCGCCAGGTCGCGATCATGGGGTGCCTGGGGGTGAGCAGCATCCCCAGACGCAGCGATACCCAGCGAAGTCACGGCTGCCGACGGCAGAGCCGTGGCCCCCACAGCTGCGGACGCGACGGCTGCGGTCGGCAGCGCTGCAGCAGCGGGCGATCTCACCCCGGCAGCTCCGGATCCGTGTTCGGCAGGGGCGCTGGCAGCGCTGAGGACGGCCTGCAACTGCGGCCACAGGCTGCTGCCGCACAACCAGAGCAGATAAGCGGCTGCCAGCAGCTGCAAGGGCCAGAAATCCAGAACCCAGCGCGCCACTCCGATCAGCAGCAGGCGAAACAACAGCGCCAGCGCCAGGCCGAGGTTCAGGGCTCTCCCCTGCTGGGCCGGATCCTTCAGCTGGCGAGAAATGGCGGCCAGCGCAATGGCGTTATCGGCGGAGAGCACCGCCTCGAGGGCCACCAGCAGCGGCAGCAGCAGCAGCCACTCACCCCATTGATCCGCACTCTGGAGAAGGGGAGAGAGGGATGGGATCGACTCCGCTTCCATCAGGGTCTGCAGCGGGTCCATGCGGGAGGCACTCTAGGGAGAGCACCCCCTGCCGCCGCAGCCATGGATTCTGAGCTGGATGCTGCGGCGCTGCCGACCGTGCTCAGGGAAGGGTTGAGCTCGGTGCTGGAGGTGCGGCTGGTGCATGCCGAACCAGGCCGACGGGTGGTGGAAGCCAGCGCCTGGCGTGATGGCAGCTGTCTGGGTCGCTGCCTCGGCGAGGCTGCGGATGCGGAAGCAGCGGAGGATCGTGCGATCCAGCGGCTGCAGCAGCGGCTGACAACAGCGCAGCCGGGCGAACTGCAAGCCGGCGCCGCAACGCCGCGGCCGGCGGTGCCGGCACCGGTGCGGCGCAGCCCGGCAGCGGTGCCGCACCGGGATGCGCCGTCCCCACAGGAGCAGGATCTCCGGCACCGCAATGGGGAGCCGGAGAGCAGCAGCCCAGCAGCTCAGGCACTGCTGTTCAGCACCGAGCCAGAGCGCTCCGTGCCAGCAGCGCCGCCGCCGGCACCAGCCCCGGCGGTCGCAGGCCAGAAAGAGGAAGCACAGCCTGATCCGGACGACTGGAGCGATGAACTGGCTGAACTGGACGTGCAGCTGAAGCGCCTGGCCTGGGACCGGAGCCAGGAATCCATCTACCTCCAGCGAGCCTTTGGACATCCCAGCCGCAACCGCCTCACCACCTACGCCGACCTGCTTGCCTATCTGCGCGCCCTGAGGGGCCTCCACAACGGCAGTGATCCCGGCCAGGCGCCGATTCCGCTGCGCCGCCGCGATCTGCTCAGCCAGTGCGATCAGCTGCTGACAAGCCTGCGCTGGGACGCCAGCCAGGGACGTCAGCTGCTCGAGGGGCACTTTCAGTTGGCCAGCCGGCAGCAGCTGAGCGATGAACAGCTGCTGCAGTTCAACATGCTCCTCGAAGAGCAATTGATCAGCGCCGGCAGTGCTGCCGCAACAGCTGCCAGCCCAGGCTGAGCCGCTGCTGATTGGCATAGGCCTCGGCCTCCAGCAGCCGCTCCTGGGCCGAGGCTCGGGCATAGAGCGGGGCCATCAGACTGGCGCGATCCCGGGGGGCCAACTGGCGCGACAGACCCAGCGGCATCGGCCGGGCCCGCAGGCCGCCGCTGCGGCAGCTCTGAGCCACATGGATTGCCTCATGGTTCAGCACCAGGGCAAACGCATGACTGCCCTTGGCTGGCACATCCGGACGGATACGCAGCACACCACGGGCGGGATCCCATTCACCGGCGGCTCCCGACTGACGCGGCGGCCCGAGCACGACGCGCACGCCGTTGGCGCGCAGCTGCCCCAGCAGCGTCACGATCGCCTGCCGCTCCAAGCTGAAGGCCGGGGGATGGCGGATCAAGGTCTGGATCTGCGCCAGGCTGAGGGGCGGATCACCCGGCAGACGCCTGTAGATGTAGCGGGTGCTGCCATCGGACATGGGCACGGCCCTGGGCAACCAGGCGCGATCACCGGTCTGCAACTGACGAAAGAGCTCAGCATCACGGGCGGGGTCGAGGGGAACCTCGGTGGGCGAGAGCGCCGGACGGTGCGCCGCTGCGGGCGACGCCCACGGCTGTGATCGTGGCAAGGGCTGTGCTCGCGGCATCGGGCGGCTCGGCGACAACCGCGCCAGAGCGAGGGCCAGACCAACCGTCGCGCTCAGCAGCAGCACTGCCCCCTGCGAACGCCGCAGCCCGCTCATGCCCCCGAGGCCTAGCGGCTGCAGGCTAAGCACGGCACAGCCGCTGGCTGCCGATTGCGAGGATGCACCCCCACCGCCGCTCGCTGCCGCTGCCATGCCGCTGACCCCCCTGGTGCGTCAACTGCAGCAGGTGCCGCTCACCGGGGAGGTGCTGGCGCGCCTGGATCGGCCCGATCGGCTGCGGCTGAGCGGAGCGGGGCGAGGCGCCCGGGCCCTGATCAGCAGCGCCCTGGCGGGGAGTGCCGGAGCCTCGCTGCTGGTGCTGGTGCCGACCCTCGAGGAAGCCGGCCGCTGGGCGGCGCTGCTGGAGCTGATGGGCTGGCGCAGCTGTCAGCTGTATCCCACCAGCGAAGGCAGCCCCTACGAACCCTTTGATCCCACCGATGAGATCACCTGGGGACAGCTGCAGGTGCTCAGTGAACTGCTGGATCAGCAACCTGGAACCAGCACAGCCGGCACGGGCCCCCTCGCGATCGTGGCCACCGAGCGGGCCCTGCAACCGCACCTGCCGCCAGCGGCGGCCCTGCGGGCCCAGTGCCTGAGCCTGCGCAAGGGCGACACGCTCGATCTCGAGCAACTCGGCGAAACCTTGACGCGGCTCGGCTATGAGCGGGTGAGCAGCATCGAGCAGGAAGGCAGCTGGAGCCGCCGCGGTGACATCGTTGATGTGTTCCCGGTGAGTGCCGAACTGCCGGTGCGCCTGGAGTTCTTCGGTGAGGAGCTCGAGAAGCTGCGCGAATTCGATCCAGCCAGCCAACGCTCACTCGATCCGATCGAGGTGGTGCG
The DNA here is from genome assembly GCA_041158125.1 of Cyanobacteriota bacterium. Taxonomy (GTDB): domain Bacteria; phylum Cyanobacteriota; class Cyanobacteriia; order PCC-6307; family Cyanobiaceae; genus Vulcanococcus. Next base: position 18,113 of record JBEBCC010000077.1, on the reverse strand, counting down.
CCTCACCCCCAGTGGTTATGGCCCCCTGATCGCCGAGGCGTTGCGCGAGGGGATACCCGACGGACTCGACAGCCTGCTGAGCCCAGCGGCCCTGGAGCAGCTGCTGGAAGGCGGCACGCCGGAGGGGTTGCGGCGGCTGATGGGTCTGGCCTGGAGCCAGCCGGCCTCGCTGCTGGATTACCTCAGCCCGGACACCCTGATCGCGGTGGATGAGCGCCGGCACTGCATCTCCCACGGCCAGCAGTGGTTTGACCATGCGCGCGAACACCACGGCGAGGTCTGCGCCGAGCTGGGTGAAGCCGTGCCCGCAGCGCTGCACCGCGATCCGGTGACAGCGCTGCAGCAGGCCTGTGGGGATTTCCGCGGTTTCGATCTGGCCGAGCTGCATGAAAGCGACAACCACGCCAACAGCTTCGATCTGGCCAGCCGACCGGTGCCGGCCTACCCCAATGCCTTCGGCAAACTGGCCGGGCTGGTCAAGGGCTACGTGGCCGAGAAAGCCACGGTCTGGCTGCTGTCAGCCCAGCCCAGCCGGGCGGTGGCGCTGCTGGAGGAGCACGACTGCATCACTCGCTTCGTGCCGAACCCGGCCGACCGGCCAGCGATCGAGCGCCTGGTGGAGCAGAGCACCCCGGTTGCCCTGAAGACGCGGGGTACCGCCGAGCTGGAGGGCCTGCAGCTGCCGGCCTGGAAGCTGGTGCTGATCAGCGACCGCGAATTCTTCGGACAGCACTCTCTGGCCGCCACGGGCTATGTGCGCCGCCGCCGCAAGGCCGCCAGCCGCACGGTGGACCCGAACAAGATGCGCCCCGGGGATTTCGTGGTCCACCGCAACCACGGGATCGGCCGGTTCCTGAAACTCGAGAAGCTGGCGATCGGCGCTGAAGCGCGCGACTACCTCGTGGTGCAGTACGCCGATGGCCTGCTGCGGGTGGCGGCAGACCAGCTGGGCAGCCTCGGCCGCTACCGCGCCACGGGCGAGCAGGCACCAGAGCTGAACCGGATGGGCGGCACCGCCTGGAGCAAGGCCAAGGAGCGGGCCCGCAAGGCTGTTCGCAAGGTTGCACTCGATCTGGTGAAGCTCTACGCCGAGCGACACAAGGCGCCCGGCTTCGCCTTCCCAGCCGATGGCCCCTGGCAGAACGAGCTGGAGGATTCCTTCCCCTACGAGCCCACCCCCGATCAGGTGAAGGCGATCGCCGAGGTCAAGCGCGACATGGAGAAGCCCCAACCGATGGACCGGCTGGTGTGCGGCGATGTGGGCTTCGGTAAGACCGAAGTGGCGATCCGGGCGATCTTCAAGGCCGTGACGGCCGGCAAGCAGGTGGCGATGCTGGCGCCCACCACGGTGCTGGCGCAGCAGCACTGGCGCTCACTGTCGGAGCGGTTTGCACCGTATCCGCTCAAGGTGAGCCTGCTGAATCGCTTCCGCACCACCGCTGAACGGAGGGCGATCCAGGAAGGCCTGGCCGAAGGAACGGTTGACGTGGTTGTTGGCACCCACCAGCTGCTGGGCAAGAGCACCACGTTCAAGCAACTGGGCCTGCTGGTGGTGGATGAGGAGCAGCGTTTCGGTGTGAATCAGAAGGAGAAGATCAAGGCCCTGCGCAAGGACGTGGACGTGCTGACACTGTCAGCAACACCGATCCCGCGCACCCTCTACATGAGTCTCTCGGGCGTACGCGAGATGAGTCTGATCACCACGCCGCCGCCACTGCGCCGGCCGATCAAGACCCACCTGGCCGCGCTGGATGAGGAAGCCGTACGCAGCGCCATCCGCCAGGAGCTCGATCGCGGCGGCCAGATCTTCTATGTGGTGCCGCGGGTGGAGGGGATCGAGGAGGTGGCCGAGCGGCTGCGGCTGATGATCCCGGGGCTGAAACTGCTGGTGGCCCACGGCCAGATGGCTGAAGGCGAACTGGAGAGCGCGATGGTGGCCTTCAACGCCGGCGAAGCCGATCTGATGCTCTGCACCACAATTGTGGAAAGCGGGCTGGATATCCCGCGCGTGAATACAATATTGATCGAAGACGCTCAGAAGTTCGGCCTGGCCCAGCTGTATCAGCTGCGCGGCCGGGTAGGTCGCAGTGGCATCCAGGCCCATGCCTGGCTGTTCTATCCCGGTGATGCGTCTCTGAGCGAGGCGGCGCGCAAGCGCCTGCGGGCGATCCAGGAATTCGCCCAGCTGGGCAGCGGCTATCAGCTGGCCATGCGCGACATGGAGATCCGGGGCGTCGGCAATCTGCTGGGAGTGGAGCAGAGCGGGCAGATGGAAACCATCGGCTTTGATCTCTACATGGAGATGCTGCAGGAGTGCCTGGCAGAGATCCAGGGGCAGGACATCCCCACGGTGGACGACACCCAGATCGATCTGCCGATCACCGCCTTCATCCCCGGCGACTGGATCTCAGACAACGACGAGAAGATGGCGGCCTACCGAGCGGCAGCCGAGTGCGACAGCAGCACTGGCCTGCTGCAGTTGGCGGCCGACTGGGTGGATCGCTACGGCGCCATCCCGGCACCGGTGAACGCGCTGCTGCAACTGATGGAGCTGAAGCTGGTGGCCAGGCGCTGCGGCTTCTCGCGGATCAAACCAGAGAAGCCCAACATCGCCCTTGAAACACCGATGGAGGAGCCGGCCTTCCGGCTGCTGCGCCAGGGGCTGCCACAGCACCTGCACAGCCGGTTGGTGTATGCGGCCGGCCCCGGCAGCACCGCCAAGGTGCTGGCGCGGGGACTGGGGGTTCTGCCGATCGAGAAGCAGGTGGAGGAGCTGATGAGCTGGCTGCGGCAGATGGCTGAGCAGATCCCAGGTGCCGATGGGCTCAGCGATGCCCAGCGCGCCGAGCGACAGGCGGAGCAGAACGCCGCCGTGCTGAGCGTGTAAGCCGGAGCACCGATCAGAGCAGGCGCCGGGATGGGCACTTCGAGACAGAGGGGCCCGAGCCCGCCGCCGCCCGCAAACCTCCGTTACAATTGTGAGAAGTTCTGTGAAGTGGCCAGCATGGGCGAGCTGATCGATCTGGGCAGTGGCCTTCAGGGTGGTTACAGCCTGATCTCCGGCCTGGTCAGCATCCTGGCTCTCGGCGTGTTTGCCCTGCTCCAGGGCGACACCGGCAATGATGATGACGATTCCAGCCCCGGCGGTGGGCTGATGCAACCGGTGGGTGGAGCGGCTTGAGAAGGCCGCCCTCGCCTCGGCAGCCGCAACCTCAGGGGGCCTTCGCAGCCCCCAGCGCCGCTGGCAGATTGGTGCTGCCTGGGTCATAGGTGCTCGCCTTGGTGGCACCATCCGCACGCTTCAGCTGTTTGACCAGCGTCGATTCGGCCACGCGGTACTGGCTGTCCTTGTTGGTGCCAAGATCCTCCAGGCGCAGCTTCTGAGCCTCCTGAGGTGACAGTTTGGCGCGGACATCCGGATCGATGCCGTGCTTGTGGATGTCTCGGCCGCTGGGTGTGAGGTACTTGGCAATGGTCACGGTCATCCCGGACCCATCAGCCAAACCGCGCACCGATTGCACCAGGCCCTTGCCGAAGGTCTTCTCACCCACCAGCACAGCCCGATGGTTGTCCTGCAGGGCACCTGAGAGGATTTCACTGGCACTGGCCGAACCCTCATTGACCAGAATCACCAGAGGCCGCCTGGTGAGGGCATGGCCATTGGCGCGCTTGATGTCCTGAATGCCATCGCGCGTCTTGGTGGACACGATGACGCCCTCATCAAGCCACTGGCGGGCGATCGCAACGCTGGCCATCAACAGTCCACCAGGATTACTGCGGAGATCGAGGACATATCCCTCAACCTTCTCGCCCTCCAGCTTCTTGACCGCCGCAGCCATGTCCTTGGCGGCTGTGGCATTGAACTGCTTGAGGCGGATGTAGCCGATACGCGTGCCATCGGCGCTGGTGTTCACCTGACTGTCGACGGCATGCAGCTCAATGCGTTCGCGCACCAATGGTGTATCGATCAACTTGCCGGCCCGGCGCAGCTGGATCGTCACCTTGGTGCCGGCCTGGCCGCGGATCAGTTTGACCGCATCCTCAGTGGTCATCCCACGGGTGCTCTTGCCATCGATCGCTGTGATCACATCCTTCGGCAACACACCTGCGCGAGAGGCGGGGGAGCCCTCAATCGGGCTCACCACCACCAGCTCTTTGCTGTCCTTATCGAGGCTGAGCTGGATCCCGACACCGGAGAGCTCACCAGAGGTATCGATCTGCATTTCCTTGAACTCACGGGGATCAAGGAAACGCGTGTAGGGATCATCAAGGCTGGCGAGCATGCCACGGATCGCCTCATAGCTTTCCTTGGGGCTGCCGTAGCTCTTGGCCAGCACCTGACGGCGCAGGGCACGCCACTTCTCCGGTGTGTACTTGCCGTTGATATCGAGATAATCACGGAAGACGATTTGCCACGTCTGATCGATCACCTCCTTGGGGCTGTCGCTGATCAGCGAGGCGACGCCCGGGCCCAGCAGGGGTGGCGCCACCAGCGCCGTCAAGGCGCCCACACCGACCAGAACCAGCATCGGTGTGCGTCCGATCCCGCGAGCCGAACCGTCACCGCTGGCCATTCAGTGAATCTCCAGAACCCTTTGCCTCCCACAAGGTAACTCCCGCACCGCAGGGCGGGCGGCAGTGGAAACCGGAAGAAAAGGGGGGAACACCGCGCTGGCACAGCACGAGGATCCCCCAGCAGATCTGCTGTCCGACCAGGGGGAGACGGCGTCAGGGATCAAACCAGCGGCCGTCCTCCTTGATCAGGGCGATCAGGGCCTCCACCCCTTCGGCCTCCGGCACGCGGCGGATCTCGTCACGGCCGCGGTACAGGGCGATCACACCGGGGGTCTTGCCGACATAACCGTAGTCGGCATCAGCCATCTCGCCGGGGCCGTTGACGATGCAGCCCATCACGGCGATGTCGAGACCGGTGAGATGCGCGGTGGCGCTGCGCACCTTGTGCAGCACCTCCTCCAGGTTGAACAGGGTGCGGCCGCAGCTGGGGCAGCTGACGTACTCAACCATGGTCTTGCGCAGCCCGAGCGCCTGCAGGATCGCGTAGCAGACGGGAATCTCCTTCTCGGGGGCCTCGGTGAGGGAAACGCGGATCGTGTCGCCGAGCCCTTCGGAGAGGAGGGTGGCGATACCGGCGGTGCTTTTGATGCGGCCGTAGTCGCCGTCGCCCGCTTCGGTGACGCCCAGGTGCAGGGGGTAGTGGAAGCCCTCGGCATCCATTCGATCGGCCATCATCCGGTAGGCCGCCAACATCACCGGCGCCCGCGATGCCTTCATCGAGATCACGATGTTGTGGAAATCGAGGCGGTCGCAGATGCGGATGAACTCCATGGCGCTCTCCACCATCCCCAGGGGGGTGTCGCCATAGCGGAACAGCATTCGCTCCGCCAGAGAGCCGTGGTTCACACCGATGCGCAAAGCCTTGTCCTGCTGCTTGAGCAGCTGCACAAGGGGCTCGAAGGTCTCGGTGATCCGATCGCCGATCGCGGCAATCTCCGCCGCACTGAATTCGGTGCGGTTCGGATCGGGCTTATCGAACACGAACAGGCCCGGATTGATGCGCACCTTGTCGACATGCTGAGCGACCTCCAGGGCGATCTTCATGCCGTTGTGGTGCACATCGGCCACAAGCGGCACCGGCCGATAGGAGCTCTCCAGCCGCTGGCGGATCTCACCCATGGCCTTGGCATGGGCCAGCGACGGCACCGTGACCCGAACGATCTCGCAGCCCGCTTCATGCAGGCGGCGGATACCGGCCGTCGCGCCCTCGATGTCGAGGGTGTCCTCATTGATCATCGACTGCACCACCACCGGGTGGTCGCTGCCGACCCAGACATCACCCACGCGCACACTGCGGGTGGGCCGACGGCGAATCACCGTGTCGTAGCGCCGATCGGCCTGGGTGGCGGCGGCGAGCTCCGCAGGCGCGGCATCCTGCTGGCCCAGCACCGGCGTGAGGGAAGCGGTCATGGCAGCAGCGCTCGAAGGGGGGCGTTGAGGTGCGGCAAGCCTGTCACAACGACGCCGGCAATTGGGCGAGGCGGCGCTGCACGTCCTGCAGATCGTGCCAGGTGAGCCACTTCGGGGAGCCCCGCTCCTTGGAAGCGTTACGCAGCAGGTAGGACGGGTGAAAGATCGGCATCAGCCAACGGCCCTCAAGGCTGCCGCCCTCACCACGGCGCCACTGGCCCCGCAGCTTGGTGATGCCCCCCTTGATCCCCAACAACCCTTCCACCGCCGTGGCACCGGCCAGGAGAATCACCAGCGGATCCACCAGGGCGATCTGCCGCTCCAGCCAGGGGCGACAGGCAGCCATCTCCAGGCCCGTGGGCTTGCGGTTTTCAGGCGGCCGGCACTTGACAATGTTGCACACGTAGGCATCGCGGTTGCTGTCGATGCCGACGCTCTCCAGCATGCGATCCAGCAGCTGGCCGGAGCGGCCCACGAAGGGCTGACCTTGCTCATCCTCCTGGGCGCCGGGCCCCTCGCCGATCACCATCAGCCGGGCCGCCGGATTGCCGCGGCTCACCACCACGCGCAGGCGGCTGGCACCGAGGCTGCAGCGACGGCAGGCCGCACAGGCCTCCGCCAGTTCCAGCAGTGCCCGATCGCGATCAGCGGCCGCAGGGCTGACCAGCGGCGGCAGCAACGCAGCGCCCGCGGCGTCGAACAGGGGGGCAGCGGTCATCGGCGCGGCGGAAGCGCGGCGCCGCGATCCTATGGAGGCCCAGGCGGCGACGGCATCCCCGCCGGAGCAGGCAACGGTGCTGCCGGCTGAACTGGTGCAGCAAGGGGGGCCTTACAGCATCCGGCGACACGAAACAGCAGCATCAACACCAAGGCAAAGGTCTGCGCTGAAGGTCTGCGCTGAACGACCATCGGTTGGTGCATGCGGCAGGATGAGATCCAGACCCCGCACCTCAGTGCGGGGTGTCGTTACCCGTCGCTGCGCCGATGCTGCGCCCGCCGATCACGCGCTCATCGACGCGCTCCCTGACGCTCTCTGCCCGGGCCGAAGCGCTTCAGCCCTCCCTCACCCTGGCGATCGCCGCCAAGGCCAAGGCCCTCAAGGCTGAAGGCAAGGACATCTGCAGTCTCAGCGCCGGCGAGCCCGACTTCGATACGCCGGCCTTCATCCGCGAGGCCGCTGCCGCGGCCCTGGAGACCGGTCACACCCGTTATGGCCCCGCCGCTGGCGAACCGGCCCTGCGTGAGGCGATCGCCGCCAAGCTCTGCCAGGAAAATCAGGTGCCCACCAGCCCCGAGCAGGTGCTGGTGACCAACGGCGGCAAGCAGGCCCTCTACAACCTGTTTCAGGTGCTGCTCGGCCCCGGCGATGAATTGCTGCTGCCGGCCCCTTACTGGCTCAGCTACCCCGAGATCGCCAAGCTGGCCGGCGCCAGCGTCCGCATCATCCCCAGCTCCGCCACCGAGGGGTTCCGCCTGGATCCCGAGCGCCTGGAGGCGGCGATCACCCCCGCCAGCAAGCTGCTGGTGCTCAACAGCCCCGGCAATCCCACCGGCATGGTGCTGAGCCGTCCGGAGCTGGAGGCGATTGCCGCCGTGCTGCGCCGCCATCCACAGGTGGCGGTGGTCTGCGATGAAATCTACGAATTCCTGCTGGCTCCTGGCCATCAGCACCACAGCTTCGCCGCAGTGGCGCCCGATCTGGCCGATCGGGTGTTCAGCGTGAATGGCTTCGCCAAGGGCTGGGCGATGACCGGCTGGCGGATCGGCTGGCTGGCCGGACCAACGGACGTGGTGAAAGCGGCGATTGCGCTGCAGAGCCAGAGCACCAGCAATGTCTGCAGCTTCGCCCAGTACGGCGCCCTGGCGGCGGTCAGCGGCCCGCGCGACTGCGTGCAGGCGATGGCCGCCCAATTCAACGAGCGCCGCGCCCGGCTCAGCGAGGGCCTGCGCCGCATCGCCGGGCTGGAACTGTTGCCGCCGGAGGGCGCGTTCTACGCCTTCCCCGATGTGAGCAGCACCGGCCTCGACTCGATGACCTTCTGCAACCGCCTGCTCGATGAGCAGGGACTGGCGCTGGTGCCGGGAGTGGCCTTCGGCGACGACCGCTGCATCCGCCTGTCCTGCGCCGCAGCCACCGCCACGATCGACGACGGCCTGGCGCGGCTGGAGCGGTTCATCGCCGGTCTCTGAGCACAGGTCGGGGCTCTGAGCACAATTTGTGGGTTGTCCGCCGGCGGGAGCTCCCCACCGTCCAACCCCGATGACCACCCCGACCTCTCTCTTGCGGCTGCTGCGCCGAGAACGTCCGGCCGCCGTTCTGGCGGGCCTGAGCCTGGCCCTGCTGCCGGCGGCCATGCCAACGCCCCCCAGCCAGCCAGCCCTGGCGGTGCTGCCGCCGGCCCGGGCGCAGGGGCAACCCAGTCGGGTGCTGCGCATCAGTGCGATCCCCGATCAGAAGCCCGAGAAGCTGAACCGGCTCTATGGGCTGGTGGCCAACGAGCTCAGCAAGCAGCTCAAGGTGCAGGTGCGATACGTACCCGTCACCGATTACGCCGCCGCGGTGAGCGCCTTCCGCACCGGCGATCTCGATCTGGTGTGGTTCGGCGGCCTGACCGGCGTGCAGGCGCGGCTGCAGAAACCAGGTGCCCGCGTACTGGCCCAGCGCGACATCGATGCCTCGTTCCACACGATTTTCATCGCCAACACCCGCAGCGGCATCAAGCCGGTCACGGGTGTGAAAGGGTTGAGCCAACTCAAAGGCAAGCGCTTCAGCTTCGGCTCGGAAAGCTCCACCTCCGGCCGGCTGATGCCCCAGTTTTTCCTCGCTCAGGCTGGCGTGAAGCTGAGCGATTTCGCCGGCGGCGCCCCGGGCTTCAGCGGCAGCCACGACGCCACGATCGCCTTGGTGCAGAGCGGTGCCTACGACGCCGGGGCGGTGAACGAGCAGGTCTGGCGCGCCAGCCTCCATGACGGCAAGGCCAACCGCAGCAAGGTGATGGCCATCTGGAAGACCCCCGGCTATCCCGATTACCACTGGATCGCCCAGGGCAACCTCGACAAGCGCTTCGGCGCCGGCTTCACCAATCGCCTGCAGAAGGCAATCCTGAGCTGGCGTCCTCAGGATCCCGAACAGAAGCAGATCCTCAGCCTGTTCGGGGCACAGCAGTTCACGGGCGCCAACGCTGGGGCCTACGCAGGAATCGAGCAGGTGGGCCGCCAGATCGGCAAGATCCGCTGATCCTGCCCGCGGCATCGCGCAGGCAGAACTGGCCCTGGCGGCACCCTGTGCCACAGCAGGACGCTGCGAAAGAATGGGGGGATGGTCTCCCTGGAGAGGGGCATGCCGCTGGTGCTGGATCTGGTGCTGCTGGCCGCCGGCGTCGTGCTGTGGCAACGGGCCAGCAGCGAGGGGGATGACGTCTGGTCACTCTTCCTGCGCGGCCTGGCGGTCATCGACCTGGTGGTGATCACCATCGGCAACGGGGCGCTCTGGATCGAACTGCCGCTGCTGGTCCTGGCCCTGGCCCTGCCATCGGTGGCACAACTGGAGCAACGGAGACGATGAATCCCCGTGGTCCCGACCTGCTTGAGGTGGCCCTGGTGGGGGTGATCCTGGCCCTGATCGTGTTTCGTTTCACGCTCCCGTAGCCAGGCAGCATGGGCTGATGAGCATCGGCCACAGCTCCACGCCCACCAGCTTGCACAGCAGCAGCGAGGCATCCGGCCAGCCGCCGGTGCTGGAGTTGCGGGATGTGCATGTCCCCGGGCGCCAGCTGCCGCGCCTGGATGGCCTTTCACTGCGCCTGGAAGCCGGCGAGCGCGTGGCGCTGCTGGGCCCGAGCGGTGCCGGCAAGAGCACCCTGCTCGCCGTGGCGAATGGCCTGCTGGCGCCTCGCCGCGGCGCGGTGCTGTGGCAGGGACAGCCCAGGGCGCGCAGCGCCGCTCGGCGGCGACGCCAACAGGCGCGCATCGGCACCCTCTGGCAGGACCTGCGGCTGATTGAGGAACTCAGCGTGCAGCAGAACCTCAATGCCGCTCGGCTGGCGCGCTGGGGCTGGCCACGGGCACTGCTGAACCTGCTGTGGCCGCTGGAGAGCGAGGCCTGCGCCGCGGTGCTGCGGCGCCTGGATCTCGACCCTGTCCTGCTCGATCAACCCGTCACAGCCCTCTCCGGCGGCCAGCGCCAGCGGGTCGCCCTGGCGCGGCTACTGCGCCAGGAGCCGACGCTGCTGCTCGCCGATGAACCTCTGGCCAGCCTCGATCCTCGCCTGGCAGACGAATTGCTGCAGCTGCTGCTGCACCTGGCGCAGCCACCCCGGGCGCTGCTGCTGAGCCTGCACCGCCCCGATCTGCTGGGGGGGTTCGATCGCGCCATAGGCCTGCGCCAAGGGCGGCTGGTGTTCGATCAACCGGTTCAGACGCTCCGTGCCGACGCCCTGCAGACCCTGTACGCCGGGGCTGATCCAGCTGATCAGTTCGCTGCGGCAGCCGCTGCCCCCGGCGCAGCGAACGGGTTCCGTCCATGACAGCACACGCCTCGATCCAACCGGCGCCGCCGCTGCTGGTGCTGCTGCCGGCGCTGGTGGTGCTGCCGGTGCTGCTGGCCCTGCCCCTGCTGCTGCATGGCGGCGGCTGGGATCTGATCGGCCAGTTCGCCTGGGCGGCCCTGACGCCCTGCCTCGATCCACTGGTGCTGCGCTCACTCCTGAACGGCCTGGGGGTGACGGTGGGCATGGCACTGCTGGGCTGGGCCCTCAGCCTGGTGCTGGGCCTGAGCCTTGGGCTGCTGAGCTCGCGGCTGCTCTGGCGCACTCTCGCCGGCAGCGCCCTACCGGCGGAGCTGATCCGCCGGCTGCTGGCGCTGCCCCGCTCGATCCATGAGCTGATTTGGGGCTTGCTGCTGCTGCAGCTGATCGGCCAACAACCGGCCGTTGCGGTGGTGGCGATTGCCATTCCCTTCGGCGCCCTGGTGGCACGGGTGCTGAGCGATCTGCTTGATGCCTTGCCCACCGACGCTCTGGATGCGTTGCGCGCCGCCGGTGCGCCGGCGCCGGCGGCCCTGCTCACCGCCCTGGGGCCACCACTGCTGCCGGGGCTGATCAGCTACGGCGGCTACCGGCTGGAGTGCGCGCTGCGCAGCGCCACCCTGCTGGGGGTGTTCGGCCTGGGCGGACTGGGCAATGAACTGCTGCTGACGCAGCAATCACTGCAGTTCCATGAGCTCTGGAGCGGCCTGTGGCTGCTGCTGGCGGTGATGCTCAGCCTTGAGGGTGGCATCGGCATGCTGCGGCGGCGCTGGAGCATGCCGCGGCGGTTCGGGCTGGCGGGAGATGGTGGCAAGGGCCGCTGCGGTGCGGCGGGGCGCCGTGGTCGCGAGATCCTGCTGGTGCTGACGGTGCTGCTGCCGGTTCTGCTGCTGGTGGCGCGGGGCCTGGCCGTGGACCCGGCGGCGCTGCTGCACTGGCAGCCGCTGCCGCCCGTGGCACCGCAAGGCTGGGCCATGGCCCTGGCGCTGCCCTGGGCGGCGCTGGTGGGCAGCACCGTAGGCCTGACGCTGCTGGCAGCGGGACTGGCGGTGGGAGGCGCGCCGCTGCTGCTGTTGCTGCTGGCGCCCTGGCGCTGGGGGCGCCTGCTGCTGCAACTGCTCTGGGCGTTCGGACGCCTGTGGCCGCCGCCGCTGACCGCACTGCTGCTGCTGTTTGTGCTGCAGCCGGGCGTGATCACCGCCGCCCTGGCTCTCGGCTTCCACAACCTCGGCATTCTGGGGCGCCTGCTGCTGGAAGGCAGCGAGGCAACCGGACCTGCACGGGAGCAGGCGCTGCTCTGCAGCGGCACTGGCCCCCGTCTGGCGCTGCTCTACGGACGGTTCAGCGGCCTGGCGCGCTCGTACCTCGCCTATGGCGCTTATCGCGCCGATGTGATCCTGCGCGAAACCGTGGTGGTAGGGCTGGTGGCTGGCAGCGGGCTCGGCAGCCAGCTTCGCGAAAGTCTGAGCGCCTTCGCCTGGGATCAGCTGGCGCTGCTGCTGGCGGTCTACGCCCTGCTGACGCTGGTGGGGGAAGATCTGAGCGATCGCGGCCGCCAACGCCTGCTCGGCGCAGCCTGAGCTACCGCCCGTCCCGTCGCCCTGCCACGCCCAGCGCCATGCAACGCAAACTGATCGTGCTCGGCGACAGCGGGGTGTATGGCTGGGGCGACCCCGACGCAGGCGGCTGGTGCGAGCGGCTGCGGCGGCACTGGATGGGTCTGCCCGACGGACCGGTGCTCTATCCGCTGGGCGTACGCGGTGATGGCCTGGCGCGCGTTGCAGCCCGGCTGGATCAGGAGGTGCAGTGCCGGGGCGAGCTGCGGCGGCAGCTGCCGCAGGGGATCCTGCTGGCGGTGGGCCTGAACGACAGCGCCCGCGTCGGCCGCATCGACGGACGACCCCAGCTGGATGCGGATGGCTTTCTGTTCGGCATGCAGCAGCTGCTGGAGCAGGCGCGGCGGATCGCACCGGTGCTGGTGCTGGGCCTGACACCGGTGGATGAAGCGGTGATGCCCTTTGCCGATGTGCTCTGGTACGGGCTGGAGCAGGTGCGCCGATACGAGGGCCTGCTGGAGGAGGCCTGCCTGGAGGCGGATGTGCCGTTTCTGCCACTGCTGGAGAGCCTGCTGCAGGATCCCGCCTGGCCGCGGTGGCTGTGCACCGATGGGCTGCACCTGAATGGTGAAGGCCACCGTCAGGTGTACGAACGGGTGTGCCAGTGGCCGGCGCTGCTGCGCTGGGCGGAGCTGGCACCGCTGGCGCTGCACTCATCCCTCAGATGAGGCCTACGTAATCCCACGGAAGAGGGAGCGCGAATCCCCTGGATGGGCGACGCGGAAATCCAGGCGTCCGAAGGACGGTGAAAGCACGGAGTTCCAAGGGGATTCATGCCCACCACCACCTCGGCAGCCTGGCAGCGGCGCAATGCCCAGCTGCTCGGTGCCTATCTCGCCAACCGCAGCATCAAGAACCGCAATGCCGTCGTGCGCGCCAACCTGCCACTGGTGTGGCGCACAGCCCGGCGGGAGAGCCAACGGAGCGGCCACGACTTCGAAGATCTCTGCCAGGTTGGCTGCATCGGCCTGATCCGGGCCGTGGAGGCCTATCACGCCGACAGAGGCGGCAGCCTCAGCAGCATCGCCATCCCCTGGATCAGCGGCCACATCCGCCACCACCTGCGCGACCACTGCCAACCGCTGCGCGGCAGCCGCCGCCTGCGGGAGCTCAGCGCCCAGGCCGCCGCCCTGCAACAGGAGCGTCTGCGCCTGCAGCTGCCACCCTTGACGGAGGCGGAACTGCCGCTGGCCCTCGGCTGCAGCGCCAGCACCTGGCAGGAGGCCAGGGGCCTGCAGCAGGCCCTGCGGCTGGCCAGCCTGGAGCAACCTCTACAGCAGGCCGATGGTGAGCCGCTGTGCCTGGAGGAGGTGCTGGTGGATCGTCGAGCCGCCGATGGCTATGCCGACGCCCGTCAGTCGGAGCGCCGGCGCCTGCTCTGGGGTGCCCTGCGTCAACTGGAGCGAGGCCAGCGGCGGCTGTTGCTGGCCCGGGTTCTGCAGCACCAACCCTGGACGGCACTGGGTGAATCGATGGGGTGCAGCGCCCGGGCCGCCAGGCAACAGTTCACACGGGTGCTGGAAGCGCTGCGCCTGCAGCTCGGTCCCGAACTGGGCACCGATCTGCTCGCACCATGACGCACCGGCTGATCGCCATCCAGCCCAGGCAGATCAGGCAACAACACCAGGCCTGAGCCGTCAGGCGAGGCCCCAGGCCTGAGCCAACAGAATCGCCATCACCGCGGCGATCAAGGTCTGCAGGGCATTCACCAGCTCATTGCTGAGCCAGCGCCAACGGCTCTGCAGACCAGCACCGATCAAACTCTCAATCAAGGTGGCCAGAAGACCCACCCCCGCCACCAGCAACCAGGCGGCGGCGCTCTGCAGGAGACCCAGCTGCAGCATCACCAGAGCCATCAGGGCGCTGCCCACCAGGCTGGCGGCGGTGCCCTCCAGGCTGATGGCCCCTTCGGTGCCCGGTGGCACAGGTCGCAGGCTGGTGATCAGCAAGGTGTGACGCCCCCAGCGCTTGCCGATCTCACTGCCACAGGTGTCCGCCAGCTTGGCGCTGAAGCTGGCGGCAAAGCCAATCTTCAGCAGCGGCACAGGAGCTGCCAGCAGCACGCCCGGCACGCACAACACGGCCAGGGCGGCTCCGGTGGCGGCTGAACCCCACACATTCTCAGGACCACGGCGCCCCCCACGGCCCTCGGCCAGGCCCAGATCCTGCTTGCGACGGAAACCGAGCCGAGTGACCAGCGAGCCCAGAGCCAGATAGAGCACCACGGCCCACCATCCCGACCAATCAAGGCTGCCGAGCAACAGGGTGCCCAGGATGCCCGCATGCACCCAGCCGGCCGGGGTGAGGAGCGGCAGTCGCTGGGCGACAGCGATCAGCAGCCCATTGATCAGCAGCGCCCAAAGCCAATGGTGCAGACGTTCAGGGCTGGCCATCAGCAGCTCCAGCATGGCGCAGCAACGCAGAGGGCTCCAGCACAACACGGCCGCAGCCCGACGGCCCGGTTCTGTTGCACTGCCCTAAGCAGCTGGGCGCTCGTCACCGACGGCAGCGGATAATCCCAGCAACCGCCTTCTGATCGGCGCCATGGTGTTCAACCGCAAGGGCAGCTTCTTCCTCAACCTCGATGAGAAGGCCCCCGCAGCGCCGGTGAGCGTGGCTCCCGTGGCCGAAGTCAAACCCGCCAAGCCGGCCGTCGTGGCCAAGCCCGCTGCCCAGGCTGCAGCTGCAACCGCGCCCGATGCACGTGCTGCTGCGGCACCCACCGGCACGGTGCTCACCACGGCCGAGGCGATCGCCGCCGAGCTGGCCGCCGCCCAGGCCGCCCGCCCCGCTGCCAGCGCTGCCACCTTCGCGCCGGAGTGCCTGGTGCCCGGCGGCGCCCTGCCCCAGCGCCGCCGCCGCGGCGGCGCCAACCTGGCGGGTTTCCGCAGCATGGCCGGCGGTCTGTTCGGCAAGAAGTGAAGGCTGACCCGCGCTGACCGCCTGATCCGCACGGCCAGCAGCAGCAGATCAGCACCTGCTGCTGCTGGCCCGCCAGGCGCTGATCAGGCTCAGACCGGCCACGCAGGCAGTGGAGCTGCGCAGGATGCGCGGCCCCAGGTCCACTGGGCACCAACGGCACCCCATGGCCTGGTTCTCCTCAGACTCACTCCAGCCCCCTTCCGGTCCACAAGCCAGCCAGATGGCCTCCGGAAGCGGCGCCGCTGAAGCAGTGCGCAGCCTCTGATCGAGGGTCACCAGATCTGCGCGGCGGGTTGTGGCCCAGAAGCACCATGGGGCTGTCGCCGGTTGCGGCAGCGCAAGCGAAGCGGCTGCAGGCTGTTGTTCAGCTGCCGCCGCTGCCAGCAGAGCCCCCAGCGGTGTCGGCTCATCGATACGCGGCAACCAGAGGCGTTCACACTGCTCAGCCGCCTCAGCGGCGATGGTGCGCCAGCGCTCCGTTCGCATCTGCCCCTGCACAGCAGTGCGCTCGCTCAGCAGTGGGATCAGGCGATCAACGCCCAGCTCCACAGCCATGCGCACCACCACCTCAAAATCGCGCTTCACCACGGCAGCCGCCAGCACCAGCCTGGGCCGAGGCTGCGGCTGGTGCTGCAGCGGTGCTCCCAGCAGCTGCTCCAGCACAGCCCGATCGGCAGCCTGCAGCCAGGCGCTCCAGAGGCTGCCGGCCCCATCAAGCACGGCAAAGCGGTCGCCCGGGCCGTAGCGCAACACACGCGTGAGGTAACGGCTCTCCTCAGCCGTTAGCGCCAGCTCGGGGTGCTGGAGCGCAACGCTCCCGACTGCTGCCCGCAGGCGCTCGGGGCTGATCAGCAAGCGGCGATACTCACGCGCCATCGCTCAGGCATCGGGGTCGGCCAGGGGGAAGAGGCTGTCGGGATGGTCCTCCACCGGCCAATCCTCGTTGACACCACCGATCAGCAGCTCCTCGATCTCCACCACTTCGGCGCTGAGCTGGCGCAGGGTGTTGATCAGCACATCCAGGGCGACATCATCACTGGTGCCGAGATCAACCCAACAGCGCGCCCACTCACCCTGGTATTCCATCGCGCTCATGTTGTGCATCAGCGCCGGCCGGGCCCGCTCCGCCTGCTCGTCGTCGTAGGCCATCCAGCTCACCTCCGCCCCGTCCTGCTCATGCACCTGCAGGTTCTCGGCGTTGAAGCCACCGAGTTTGCCGAGGAAGAACCAACTGTCGAATGCCGTGTCGACATAGCCACGCTCCCCCTGCCCTGGCGGATGGGAGAACCGCAGCCAGATCCAGCAATTGAAGGGGGCGAACTCCCGGAAGCGAATCTCCATCAAACGCACCATGGGCGGATCCATCCAACATGCTGGAGGGCCGCTCCGCTCCCCGCCAGCACCGATGCTCGAGCTGCGCTCGCTGCGCTACCAGGCCGCCACGGCCGCCGAACCGGTGCTGCGGGGCCTGTCGCTGCGGCTGGAGCCAGGCCGACCGGCCCTGGTGGCGGGCCGCAGCGGCAGCGGCAAAACCACTCTGCTGGAGCTGATCTGCGGCCTGGCCAAGCCCAGCGGCGGCGAGATCCTCTGGAAGGGAGAAGCCCTCAGCGCCCGCCAGCGGCGCTGGCTGTGCGGGCTGGTGTTCCAGTTCCCCGAGCGCCATTTTCTCGGGCTGACGGTGGGGCAGGAGCTGAAGCTGGGCCAGCGCCGCCTGGGCTCGGAGAACGCCGAGCGGGTGCTGCGCCAGGTGGGGCTGCAGGGGCTGTCGCTGCAGCAGGCGCCGGAGCGGCTCAGCGGCGGCCAGCAGCGGCGGCTGGCCCTGGCCGTGCAGCTGCTGCGTGAACCGCAGGTGCTGCTGCTGGATGAACCCACCGCCGGACTGGATTGGTCTGTCCGGGAGGAGGTGCTGGAGCTGCTGGAAGAGCTGGGACGCGAACGGGTGCTGCTGGTGGTGACCCACGAGCCAGAGCTGTTCACCGATCGGGTGGAGCCGCAGCAGAGCTGGCGGCTGGAGCAGGGGGTGCTGCGGCCTCTCGAGCGCCATCCTGAAGCCCAGCCGCTGGATCACGACCGCTGAATACAGTGCCCCCACTGGGGCGAGCAGCATGGCGGATCGATTGGTGCGGGCAACGGCAGCAGGCGGCGGTATCCGCCTGGTGGCGGCGAGCACCGCCACAGCTGTGCGCTACGCCCGCCGCCGCCACAACCTCTCATTCCTCACCACGGCCTTGCTGGGCCGGGCCATGACCGCCGGCCTGCTGCTGGCCAGCTCGATGAAGGTGGCGCACGGTCGCGTCAACCTGCGCATCGCCTCCGATGGACCGCTGCGCGGCCTGATGGTGGATGCGGGCCGCGATGGCACGGTGCGCGGCTACGTGGGCAATCCCGAGCTGGAACTGGATCTGGTCAGCGATGCGGATGGAGTGCACCACTTTGATTTCCGCCAGGCCACCGGTACCGGCTATCTGCACATCGTGCGCGATCTGGGCGAGGGAGAACCGTTCAGCTCCACGGTTGAGCTGGTCAGCGGCGGGATCGGCGATGACGTGGCCTCGTATCTGCTCCATTCAGAGCAGACCCCCTCGGCGGTGTTCGTGGGCGAGCAGATCGACAGCAGCGGCGTGAAGCATGCCGGCGGTGTGCTGGTGCAGGTGCTGCCGAAGGCGGCGCGGGAACCCGCCTTGGTAGCCCTGCTGGAGGACCGCTGCCGCGAGATCCGCGGTTTCAGCCAGCGGTTGGGGGCCTGTGACGGCAACCTGCAGTCTCTTCTGGAGGACATCTTCCCGGATCTCGATCCGCAGTTGCTGGAGGATGCGGAAGCACGCCAGGATCTGAACTTCCACTGCCCCTGCAGCCGACGCCGCAGTGTCAACGCCCTCAAGCTGCTGGGCCGCGACGAACTGAGCCAGATTCTGGCGGAAGACGGCAAAGCCGAACTGACCTGCCATTTCTGCAACGAGGTGTACAACGTGGGCGGCACCGAGCTGCAAGAACTGATCAACGAGCTGAGCCCAGCGGCGGCTTGAGACTCCCCCAGATCACCAGCGCCACCATCACATCCAGG
>JBEBCC010000076.1:0-29026 GCA_041158125.1 Cyanobacteriota bacterium | reverse complement strand
GCCTGGGCCTGCTGCAACAGGGTGTCGAGCGGGGTGTCGGCAGCGGGCTGGCGATCGCTGATCTGGCCGAGCATCAGCAGGGCCAGTTCACGGGCAACGGTGCGGCTCTGCATCAGGCCTTATTGGAGGGGAGAGGGGAATAGGCCGGCGCCCGGAGCTGCGCCAGCAGGCTGGAGAAGCTGCGGCTGGTCGGGGTCTCACGCTCGTCGGGATTGACAATTCCGGCCGAGATGATCGTGCGGAAGGCATCCTCCACCGACAGGTTGAGATCCCGCACCGACGCCTCGGGCACCACGGCGTACCAGCCGGTGGTGGGATTGGGAGCCGTGGGGATGAACACGCTCAGCATCGGTTGATCGAAGCCGGCGGCCAGGCTGGAGCCGAGCACACCGGTGACGAAGCCCAGTGCATAAAGCCCCTCACGCGGATACTCCACGAGCACCACGCGCCGGAAGCGACTGGAGTTGTCGCGCAGGAAGGTCTCCAGCAGCTGCTTGAGCGTCTTGTAGACGCTGCCCGCCACCGGAATGCGCTGCAGGGTGCCCTCACCGAACTCCAGCAGCCAGCGGCCAACGATGTTGCGCGCCATCAGGCCGATCAGCAGGATCGCCAGCAGTGGCACCAACAGCCCCAGACCCAGGTTGATCAGGTCCTGAAGCAGGGGGTTGAGGGTGTTGAACGGGTTGAGCTGCTTGGGGATCGAGGTGAGGAACGCCAGCACAAACCGGCTCACCGTGGTGGCCAGCCAGATCGTGGTGGCCAGGGGGATCACCACCAGCAGGCCGGCGATCAGATCGTTCTTGAGATCCTGCTGCAGGCGGTCGCCCAGCGGCTGATCAGGTCTGGGACTGGACTGCACCAACGGCGGGCCGGCTGTTCCGGTCGACAGAAACCAACCCGCAACTTAGCCAGCCGCCCTCACAGGACGGCCACCAGAGCCAGCAAAGCAAAGGCCAACATCAGCACCACGCCGGCACCGATCCCGCCGATGCGGCGCTGATTCGCCGCCAGATCGCGCCGCTGCTCCGCCTGCTTCAGCTGACTTTCGGCCTGCTGCAGCTGGCGATCCATGATCGAGCGAGCGGCCTGACGCTTCTGGTCGTCCGTCGCATTGGCCGGGATCTGACCACCCTGCTCCAGCTGACCGATCACCTGATCCACCACCTCAGGTGCCTGCATCTGGGCGCGGGCCATCTGCAGCTGGCCCTTCTGACTGTTCAGGGCCTGGTCTGCCTCATCGCTCACGGCGCGGTCGCCGCTGATGGCAACGGGAATCGTCACCAGCAGGCTCAGGGCCAGCACACCGCTGATCACAGCCACCAGCCAGTGCAGGGGTGTGCGGCGAGCCTGGGGCTCCTCCAACCGGGCCGAGATCAGCATCAGCGACAGACCCACAAAGGCCATCGGCGACTGCGTCACCAGTGCGGAGGACACCAGCTGGCGGAAGCTCTCCTCACCCCAGCCGTTCACCGCCAGCACAGCGATCAGCTGCAGCAGCAACAGCACCACCAGGGTGAGCCCCAGCCAGCGGAACAGGGTGCCGAAACGGCCAGGGGCTGCTGAACTCACAGTGGATGCAACGCAATCGCGCAATCGTAGGGGTGGTGAGCGGATGGGTCATCCGGCACTGGTGGCGGAGATCAGACAGGAAGCGCGGCGCCTGGGCTTCGGTCCGGTCGGCATCGCCGCTGTGCCGGGCGGTGATCGGCTGCGGCTGCGCACCGCGGCACTGGAGCGCTGGCTGGCGGCAGGCCACCAAGCCGACATGGCCTGGATGGCCGATCCCCGCCGCCGCGATGTCACCCAGCTGCTGGAGGGGGTGCGCAGCCTGGTGGCGGTGGGTCTGAACCACCACGTGCAGGCGGAGCGGAGCCCCGGCAGCCTCAAGGTGGCTCGTTACGGCTGGGGACGCGATTACCACCGCGTGATCGATGGACGGCTGCGGGCGCTGGGGCGCTGGCTGGAGAGTCGCGTACCTGGGGTGCGCTGGCGAGCCTGCGTGGACAGCACCCCGCTGCTGGACAAGGCCTGGGCCGAGGAGGCGGGCCTGGGCTGGATCGGGAAGCACGGCAACCTGATCCACCGGAGCCAGGGCTCCTGGCTGCTGCTGGGCCATCTGCTCACGGATCTGGACCTGCCCGCAGACACCCCGGCCACACCCGCCTGCGGCGCCTGCAGCGCCTGCATCGAGGCCTGCCCCACCGGCGCCATCGTGGAGCCATTCGTGGTTGATGCCCGCCGTTGCATCGCCTTTCACACGATCGAGAACCGTGCGGCGACGCTGCCACCGGCGATCGCCGGCGCCCTGCAGGGCTGGGTGGCCGGCTGCGACATCTGCCAGGAGGTCTGTCCGTGGAACCAGAAGCCACTGCCATCGAGCAGCGATCCGGATCTGCAGCCGCGCCCCTGGTGGTTGAACCTGCAGGCATCCGAAGCCCTGCTCTGGAGCGAGGCCGACTGGGACGAAAAGCTACGGGCCTCCGCCCTGCGGCGGATCAAACCGGCGATGTGGCGGCGCAACATCCAAGCCGCAACGGGCCAGGCCTAACGCCAGAGGAAGCATCAGCCCAGGCATGAGCGGACGGCAGCAGCAGCACGGGCAACAACGCCACCTCTGCCTACGCTGCGCAGCAGTTGGTGCCCATCAATGGCGGCGCGCTGGTTGAGATCCCTGGCGGCAGCGCCCCTGATGCTCAGCGGCCTGATGGCCGCCACGCTGGCGCCGGCGCCACCGGCACAGGCTCTTGTGCCCTACGTGCTGATGCCCGGCCCCGGCACGCTGGAGGGTGCAGGCCTCGGTATCGCCCAGGCGGCAGCACGACTGCTGCGACTGGGACAAGCGGAGGATGCCGCCCAGCTGGCCGCGCTGGTGGTGCAGCTGATTCCGACCGATCCGCGCGGCTGGGTTCTGCTGGCGGAGGCCCAGCTGCGCAGCGGCCAGGAGAAGGAAGCGAGCGTGGCGCTGGCGCGGGCCCGGGAACTGGATCCAGACAACGCAGGCATCCTGTTCGCCCAGGGCGCACTGGCACTGAAAGGCAACAACCCGACCGAGGCGGCCCAGCTGATCCGCCAAGGGCTCAAGCTTGATGGCCGCAACCCTGGTGCCTACTTCGATCTGGGTAATGCCCACATCCTGATGGGCCAGAGCGGCGATGCCATGGCCGCGTTTGAGAAGGCCGCAGACCTGCGCCGCGACTTCTGGGAAGCGATCAACAATCAGGCTCTCGTGCTGTTCGAACAGCGCAAGGACGACGACGCGATCCAGCGCTGGCGTCGGGTGCTGAAGATCAGCCCAACGGCATCAGAGCCGATGCTGGCGCTGGCGGCCGCGCTGAATGTGCGCAACCCCGGCAACCCCGAAAGCATCGAGCTGGCCCATCAGGCCCTGGCCGGCGATCCCAACTACGTGCTCGAGAGCCACCAGAAGGAGCAGCTCTGGGGCACCCGCCTGCGGGCCGCCACCGGCACTCTGCTCAGCCAGCCGGCCCTCAGGGCGGATGTGGAACGAGCCCAGGCCAACGCCGGCAGCAGCAGCGACAACGGCCAGGAATGACCGCCGGCAGGCCGGCCATGACCGCCGCTGGCCGGCATCGGTAGGCTGAGCGCCACTTTCCTGCCCCCGGCCGCAGCAACGGATGCCCAAGGCGCGCCCCGACCAGTCGCTGCCGGAGCCGCCCGACGAGCGGCGCATCCAGCCGATTGAGCTGCATCAGGAGATGCAGCGCTCCTATCTCGAATACGCGATGAGCGTGATCGTGGGTCGGGCCCTGCCCGATGCCCGCGATGGTCTCAAGCCGGTGCAGCGGCGCATCCTGTTTGCGATGCACGAGCTGGGGCTCACCCCGGATCGTCCGTACCGCAAATGCGCCCGCGTGGTGGGCGATGTGCTCGGCAAATATCACCCCCACGGCGACCAGGCGGTCTACGACGCGCTGGTGCGCCTGGTGCAGACCTTCGCCAGCCGCAACCCGCTGCTGGATGGCCACGGCAACTTCGGCTCGGTCGATGACGACCCGCCGGCGGCAATGCGCTACACCGAAACGCGGCTGGCACCGATCGCCAACGAGGCGATGCTCGATGAGATCGGCAACGACACCGTCGACTTCGCCCCCAACTTCGATGGCTCGCAGCAGGAGCCCACGGTGCTGCCGGCCCAGCTGCCGTTCCTGCTCCTCAATGGCTGCACCGGCATCGCCGTGGGCATGGCCACCAACATCCCGCCCCACAACCTGGGGGAGGTGGTGGATGCCTTGATCGCCCTGATCCGCAAGCCGGAGCTGAGCGACGAGAAGCTGCTCGAACTGGTGCCTGGACCGGACTTCCCCACAGGCGGCGAGGTACTCACCGGCAGCGGTGTGCGCGACACCTACCTGAACGGCCGCGGCAGCATCCCGATGCGGGGCGTGGCCCATTTCGAAGAGGTGCAGCCGGGAAAGGGGCGGCACAAGCGCTCCGCCGTTGTGATCACCGAGCTGCCCTATCAACTCAGCAAGGCGGGCTGGATCGAGAAGCTGGCCGAGCAGGTGAACGAGGGCAAAATCACCGGCATCGCCGACATCCGCGATGAGAGTGATCGCGATGGCATGCGCGTGGTGGTGGAACTACGCCGCGATGCCAACCCGGAGACCGTACTGACGGAGCTGCAGCGACGCACAGCCCTGCAGAGCAACTACGGCGCGATCCTGCTGGCCCTGGTGCACGGCAAACCGATACAGCTGAGTCTGCGGGAGCTGCTGCGGGAATTCCTCGACTACCGCGAGCTCACCCTGATCCGCCGCACCCGCCATGCCCTGAAGCGGGCCGAAGACCGGCTGGAGGTGGTGGAAGGCCTGATCACAGCCCTGAACGCGCTGCAGCGGGTGATCGCCCTGATCACGGCTGCAGCGGATGCAGCCAGCGCCCGCGCCAGCCTGCAGGTGCAACTGGATCTGAACGAACGCCAGGCCGATGCGGTGCTGGCGATGCCGCTGCGGCGGCTCACCGGACTGGAGCAGGAGAGCCTGCGCCAGGAGGCGGACGACCTGCGCCAGGAGCGCCTGCGCCTGCGCCACCTGCTCGATGAGCGCCCGGCGCTGCTGGACGCGATGGTGGCCGAGTTCAAGGCCCTCAGGAAGCGCTTCGCCACCCCGCGCCGCACGCGCCTGGTGGAGGGCGGCGATGAGCTGGTGGCGCAGCGCACGGCGGCGCAACGGCCGAACACCGAACTGCAGCGCCAGCGGGCCCTGGAGGCCCTGGCCGGCGATGGCCGGCTGCTGATCCAGGCCGATGGGCAGGTGAAGGTGGTGGGTCCGCAGCTGCTGGGGCGCCTGCATCTGGAGGAGGCAGCCGGGTTGGGAGACCATCCCTCACCAGCGCGGCTGATCCTGCCGGTGGCTGCACAACCGGCGGTGCTGGCCTTCACCGATGCAGGCCGCGTGGCACTGCTGCGCTGGGAGTTCGCCGGCCAGCAACCGGGCAGCCTCGAAAAGTTCCTGCCGGATGGCATGAGCGGCGAACGGGTCGTGCAGCTGCTGCCCCTGCCCAATGCCGAGGCGGCGGCCGGTGTGAGTGTGGGCTTGCTCAGCAGCGATGGCCGCTTCAAGCGGTTACCTCTGGACGACTTCCAGGAACTCTCAGGCCGGGCAGCCTCCGTGCTGCGGCTGAAGGATGGCGTCAGCCTGCGGCGGGTGGTGCTCTGTCGCGACGACGCAGAGCTGGTGGTGGGCAGCTCCACCGGCCGGCTGCTGCGGCTGGCGGTGAACGAGGCGAACCTGCCGCTGATGGGACGCAATGCCCAGGGACCGATTCTGCTGCGGTTGCTGCCCGGTGAAGCGGTGGTGGGCGCAGCGGCGGTGAGCGCCGGAGCGAGCGTGCTGCTGGCCAGCGCCCGTGGCCAGATCCGGCAGCTGATGCTGGCGGAGCTGCGCCGCTGCCAGCGCGGCGACCTCGGACAGATCGGCCTGCGGTTCCAGGAGCGCGGCGATCAGCTGGTGGATCTCGTCCCCGGCGATGTGCCCCTGCTGGCGGCGCTGCTGAACGATGGTCGCAGCCTGCGGTTGACGACGGCGGAACTGCCGGTGGCGGCCAGCTCGGAGCAGGGCTGGCTGTGCGACGTGGGCGGCACGGCCGAGATACGGGAGCTGGTGCCGCTGTTCACCTGAACCACAGTGGCCGCAGCGCCAGCGCTGGCGGAGATCAGCCCTGGCTGATCAGTTGGCGGGGGCCTGAGGCTCCTCAGCGGTGGGCGGCGCTGGCTCAACCGGCGGCGGCGGCGGTGGTTGCGGCGCCTCAGGCTGCAGCCGCGGGGCCTCAGGAGCCGGCGTGGGTGGAGCGAGGGGATCGGGTCGCAACGACAGTGTGAGCATCGCTGGCGCCAGGCCTTCGTTGGTGAGCAGCAGCTGCACCGGTGAGCGACTGACGCGCTCGAGCGTGACCACCCGCAAGGGCCCACGGGCCTCGAGCACCGACCCATCGGCCCCGAACACCGTCATCTGCATCAGCGCGGAACCATTGACGCCGAGCACCAGGCGGCTGGGACCAGGCAGGCGGATCGGGAACAGGCGAGCGCCGCCGGCATCCACCGACGCGGACACCACGGAGGTCTGACCGGAGCGGGCCTGGATCGGGTCGATGCGCACCGTGGCCAGAGCCTTCTGAGCAGCGGCGAACCAGAGCTGCCGGAAGGGCTCGGGGGGAATGTCCGCCGCGGCCCGGCCCGGCAGCAGGTTCTGGGCGCTGGCGGACACGAGCTGTTCCACCACGCCAGGGCTCAACCCCTGCGCCACCAGGGCCGCCTGGCGACGCCGCCAGTCACCGCTGGTGAAGCCCCCAAGCCGCGTGCGCAGGTCCAGTGGCAACTGCTCCACCCGGCTGAGCCATTCCTCCGCGAGCTGATTCCAAACCTTGCGCAGCGGTGCATCATCGAGGCTGTCGCTGGGCAGGCGACCACCGCGCTCGGGGTACTGCGCCAGCAGGCTGGCGTCCACCAGACGCAGGAACCAGCCCCGGTCGATCTGCAGGGCCCGCAGACGGTTGAGCAGCTGCTGCCGTTGATCCACCTCCGCCGGCGGCAGGCTGCTGGGCAGCTGCAGTGCCGACTCCGCCATCGGGCCAGCCACCCGGCCGCGGCTGAGCAGCAACCAGCCGAGGCCCGTGCCAACCACAGCCGCGATCACCAGCGCCAGCACCACCGGCCAGAGCCGCCCCTCGGCCTCCTCTTCGCGTTGCAGCTGACGATTGCGGGGGAGCGGCGCCACGGCGGCAGCCGGGGCAGGCGGCGGCGATGACGACGGCGGTGCCGGGGGGGGCAGCAGCACCACGGTGCGATCCGCACGCGGAACCGGGCCGGTGCTGTCTGGCATGGGCAGCTGTTGCACCGCCTCCAGGGCCGCTGCAGCCGAGGCGAAGCGCAGGGCGGGATCGGCACTGAGCAGCCGAACCAGAACAGCCCGCAGCTGCGGCTGATCATCCAGGGCGGAGGGCCAGCGCCAGGCGAGTGTGACCGGATCCAGCAGCTGCGCCGGCTCCTCGCCGCTGAGCAGCACAAGGCTGACCACCCCAAGGCTGAACAGATCCATCCAGGGCTCAGCCGGCAGGCCGCGGCCCAGTTCCGGCGGCCCGTAACCGGGTGTGACACCGATCAGACCCTCCGCATCGTGGAGCGCCGCCGCTCCGCACAGCAAGCCGAAATCAAGCAGCACGGGCAGGCCATCCCGCTCGCGACGCAGCAGATTGGCGGGGGTGAGATCGCCATGAATCAACTGCTGCCCGTGCAGCACGGTGAGCACAGGCAGCAGCTGACGCAGGAGCAGCAGCACCTCGCCGGCGCCGAACACCAGCTGCCGTTCGCGGCGGGCCTGGAGCAGCTCGGCGTAGGTGCGCCCCTCCTGCCACTCGCGCACCAGCCACAGTTCGGTGTGGAGATCAATCAGAGCGCCAAAGCGCGGCAACTGCGGGTGCAGCAGGGCCTGCAACCGAGGCCAGAGATCACGGAAGCGCTCCTGCAGCTGAGGTTGATCGGCAGCAATCCGTCGCAGCACCATCGGTGCATCCGCAGCCAGCTGATCACTCGCCCGCCAGAGCACACCCTGGCTGCCGTGGGCGAGCTCCACCTCCAGGCGGTAGCGCTCGCCGATCCGATCCCCCGCCTTCGCGCTGGCCATCACCCAGTTCAGACTGCGCGGACAGGTTGCTGCAGACCCCTGCCCGCCAGCCAGGCCGCGTCATAAAGCCGTGACCGGTAGCGGTCACCGCTGTCGCACAGCACCGTGACGATCGTGTGGCCCGGGCCCAGCCGGCGGGCGGTTTCCACAGCGGCAGCGACGTTGATCCCGACAGAGCCGCCCAGGAACAGCCCCTCCTGCCAGAGGAGGCGATAGATCGTATCGAGCGCGTCCTGATCGGCGATGCGCACAGCGTCATCCACCGGGGCGCCCGCAAGGTTCGCGGTGACGCGGCTGTTGCCGATGCCCTCGGTGATCGAACTGCCCTCGCTGACCAGGGAGCCGTCGGTGGCCCAGCTGTAGAGGGAGCTGCCGTGGGGGTCGGCCAGCACGCAGCGCACCGCCGGGTTCTGCTCCTTCAGATACAGGGCCACGCCGGCGTAGGTGCCGCCGGTGCCGGTGGCCGCCACCCAGGCGTCGACGCGACCGCCGGTCTGATGCCAGATCTCCGGACCGGTGGAGTTGTAGTGAGCGCGGCGATTGGCGAGGTTGTCGAACTGATTGGCCCAGACGGCGCCGGGGGTCTCCTCGGCGATGCGGCCCGAGAGGCGCACGTAGTTGTTGGGGTCGCGATAGGGCACGGCCGGCACCGTGCGCACCTCGGCGCCGAGGCTGCGCAGCAGGCCGATCTTCTCGGCCGACTGGGTATCTGGGATAACGATCAGGGCCTTGTAGCCGCGGGCATTGCAGAGGTGAGTGAGACCGATGCCGGTGTTGCCGGCGGTGCCTTCCACCACTGTGCCGCCGGGCTGGAGCAGCCCCTGCTGCTCCGCCTCCAGCAGGATCCCGAGAGCGGCGCGGTCCTTCACGGACCCACCGGGGTTCATGAACTCGGCCTTGCCGAGGATCTCGCAGCCGGTCAGGGCGCTGAGGGCATTCAGGCGGATCAGCGGCGTGTTGCCGACCGCACCCACGAAGCCTGCGGTGATGCCGGTGGTAGGGGGCTGGGTACTGGCAACCATGCGCTCGGCGCCGGAGATCTGCTGTGGCGCGATCGTAAAGGCGCTGACACACCTGCTCCAGCCGCTTAAGGTCGCGCGAGCCACGCCACTGCGATGGGGTTGCCGCCCGCCGCTGACCTGCTCAACCGGCTGCGGCGGATCCGCGAGCACAGTGAAGCCCTGATCACCGGCCTAGAGCCCGAGGATCTCTGCCTGCAGGGCATGGCCGACGCCAGCCCCGCCAAATGGCATCTGGGCCACACCAGCTGGTTCTTCGAGGAATTTCTGCTGCGCCAGCACCCCGGAGGCGGCAGCTACGAGCCGGCCGACCCGCGCTGGCGCTACCTGTTCAACAGTTACTACGAGGCGGTGGGGCCGCGGCAGCCGCGGCCGGAGCGCGGTCTGCTGACCCGGCCGCCGATCGCCGCGGTGCTGGCCTGGCGGCAGCGGGTGACGGCCGCCCTGGAGGAGCTGGTGGAGCAGCTGCAGACAGCTGGCGATCGGGCGGGGCTGAATCTGGTGGAGCTGGGGCTGCAGCACGAGCAGCAGCACCAGGAGCTGCTGCTGATGGATCTGCTCGACGGGTTCAGCCGCAACCCGCTGGAGCCGACGGCCTTTCCACTGGCGGATCCTGAAACGGTTCATGGGGCCTCGGATCCGCAGAACAGGGAGCCGCTGAACCCGGAACTGACCTACGCGCACAGCTGGATGACCGCCGCCGACGCCTGCAACGGGCCGGAGCACAGCGGCTGGCTGCAGCAGGCGGGAGGGCTGGTGGAAATCGGCCACGGCGGCGCGATCGCAGCCGAAGGCTTCCACTTCGATAACGAAGCACCGCGACACCGCATCTGGCTGGAGCCCTTCGCCATCGCCGATCGACTGGTGTGCAACGGCGACTACGCCGCCTTCATCGCCGATGGCGGCTACGAACGTCCGGAGCTGTGGATGAGTGAAGGCTGGGCGGTACAGCGGCAGCGCGGCTGGCGGACTCCGCGCTACTGGCGCGGCGACTGGGAATTCACCCTGGCGGGACGCAAGCCCCGGCGACCGGAGGCGCCGGTGCGCCACCTGAGCTGGTTTGAGGCGGATGCCTACGCCCGCTGGGCAGGTGCCCGCCTGCCCAGTGAAGCGGAGTGGGAGGTGGCGGCCAGCGCCGGGCTGGCCCAGGCCTACGGCTGCCTGTGGCAGTGGACCGCCAGCCCCTACCGCCCCTACCCGGGCTTCCAGGCGGCAGCAGGGGCGGTGGGTGAGTACAACGGCAAGTTCATGACCTCCCAGTTCGTGCTGCGCGGCAGCTGCTTCCTGACACCGACCGGCCACGCCCGGCTCACCTATCGCAATTTCTATCCACCGGCGAGCCGCTGGATGGCCAGTGGCCTGCGTCTGGCCCGCGATGTCTGACCTGCTGGATCTGCATCCCGCCCCGGCCGACATGCACCGACTGGTGGTTGAGGGTCTCAGCCGCACACCGAAGCAGCTGCCCGCCTGGTTCCTCTACGACGCTGAGGGCTCGCGCCTGTTTGATCGGATCTGCGAGCAGCCCGAATACAGCCTCACCGTCACCGAAACGGCCTTGCTGGAACAGCAGGCCGACGCCATCGCCGCCGCCCTGGGCCGCGGCACCCTGGTGGAGTTCGGCGCCGGCAGCGCCCGCAAGGTGAGCCCGCTGCTGGCGGCGCTGGATCGGGCCGCACTGAAGCCGGCCTACGTGGCCCTGGACATCAGCGCCGAGCACCTGCAGCAGGCGTGCGAGCGGCTGCAACAGCACCACCCCACGGTGCCGATCCTCGGCATCTGCTGCGACTACAGCGAGCTGGAGGCGCTGCCGGAGCATCCGCTGCTGAACGGCACCGCCCATCTGGGCTTCTTCCCCGGCAGCTCGCTAGGCAACTTCACGCCGGTGGCAGCCCAGCGACTGCTGACGCAGTTCCGCCGGCTGCTGGGGCCGGGCGGCAAGCTGCTGATCGGCATCGACCAGCCCAAGCCGGTGCAACGGCTGGAGGCCGCCTACAACGACGCGGCCGGATTTTCAGCCGCCTTCGCCCGCAACCTGCTGACACGGCTGAACCGCGACCTGAGCGGCAGCTTCCAACCGGAGCGGTTCCGTTATGAAGCCCGCTGGATTGCCGAGGCCCGCCACATCGAGATGGCGCTGGTCAGCAGCGCAGCCCAGACCGTGACCGTGGCCGGCCGCGACTGGGCCTTTGCCGGCGGCGAGCGGCTGATCACCGAAACAAGCGCCAAATACGCCCCCGCCGAGTTCCTGGCCCTGGCTGCGGGAGCCGGCTGGCAGGGCGCGGCCCGCTGGAGCGATCCGGCGCAGGATCTGAGCCTGCACCTGCTGGTGCAGGCAGACTCAGAGCACTGATCCAACCGCCGCTGCAGCCATGTCCCGAGAAGACCAGCGCCGCGCCGTGCGCGCCATGCGCGAAGGGCTGATCGCCGAGCTGGAGGTGCTCTACGGGGCCGCATTCGAGAAGCTGGCCAGCCAGGATCTGGGGGAAGGCGGCATCGCCCGACTCACGCAGCTGCTGCTGCGCTCCCGCGAGGCAGCGATCACCCCTCTGCAGGAGGAGATCGAGGCGCCACTGATCACCCGCGCCCCGCAGCAGACGGCGTGAGCAACACCGACACCGATGACACCAGCAGCTCCTGGTTCGAGCAGCTGGAGGCAAAGCTGAATCAGCAGCTGGAGGCGTTCCTACGCGCCAACCCCGCCCAGGAGGCCCTGCTGCAGGATCAGGAGCAGCAGGAGCGCGACCAGCGGCTGCGGCAACGCCGCCAGGAGCTGACCCAGCAGGCGGATGCCCTGCGGGCCGAACTGCTGCAGCAGGCAGCAATGATCCAGCAGTGGCAGGGCCGGGTGCAACGGGCTCGTCAGGCCGGAGCCGACGATCTGGCCGCCCGGGCCGAAGCCCATGTGGCAACGCTGATGGACCAGGGCCGTCAACGTTGGCAGCTGCTGGAGGCCCTGGGCCAGGCCTACGCCGCAGTGGAGCGGGAGGAGCAACAGCGCCAGCAGCGCACAACCACCAGGCAGGCTGGCGGACCGCATGCGAGCACCGGACCAGCCGGCGCATCAACCACGCCAGACCTGGAGCAGGCCTGGGCGCGATTTGAAGCAGATCAGGAGCTGGAGCAGCTCCGACGCCGCCAGGGCGGATGAACATCCCGGAAGGCTCAGGGACTCCGGGTGATCGGTGATGGCAGCAAGGCGAGGCCAGCCGCTTCAGCAACTCAGGGCCCGAGCGCCGCTGGGCTCAGGCTTTGGGTGCGGGAGGCACCAGGCTGACGCCTTCGGGCGGCGGGGTGGGATCGGGATCGGCGATCAACATGTGCTGCAGAACGATCTCGGGTCGTTCGCTGTCGCGCCAGCGAATCCGGTAGGCGGGCATCTTGGTGCCGCGGCTGGTGGTCTGCTCCACCGGCTCCATCACCCAGCCGCGGCGAGAGCGCCCCTGCGGATTGCGCTTCACCACCGCATCTGCGTGCTTGAAGCGGAAACCGACGCGCTCGCCACTCATGGAATCGCTGGCCCCGGCAGGGGCATAATACCGACTAGGGTCAATTATCCCATTGCGTGGGTTCAGGGCTCAGCAGCGTCCGCCAGAGCGATCGCCGTCTTGCCCGAGGAGCAGATCAGCCGGCTGCTGGAGCCGCGGCATCAGCCCGCTGCTCGGGCCGCAGCAGCGGGAAAGCGATCACATCGCGGATTGAGGGGCTGTCGGTGAGCAGCATGATCAGGCGATCGATGCCGATACCCAGGCCGCCGGTGGGGGGCATGCCCACCTCCAGGGCCTGGATGAAGTCCTCATCCACCTGTTGGGCCTCATCGTCGCCGGCGGCCTTGCGGGCCATCTGCGCCTCCAGGCGCTGACGCTGATCCACCGGGTCGATCAGCTCACTGAAGGCGTTGGCGGTTTCGCGGCCGACAATGAACAGCTCAAAGCGCTCCACCAGGCCGGGCTTGCTGCGGTGGGGCCGGGCCAGGGGCGAATTCTCCACCGGGTAATCGATCACGAAGGTGGGCTGGATCAGGGTGTCTTCCACCTTCTGCTCGAACGCCTCCACCAGCAGCCGACCCACGGAATCGGCCAGAGCCGGCACCTCAAGTCCCTGGGCGAGCATCGCCGCCGCGGCCTCTTCACGCGTGGTGAAGGCGGTGAAATCGAGCCCCGTGGCGTCCTGCACGAGCTCATGCATCGTGGCCCGGCGCCAGGGGGGCGTGAGATCGATCGTCGTGCCTTGATAGAGGAGGGTGGTGCCACCGCACACCTGCCGGCACACCTCAGCGATCAGCTGCTCCGTGAGATCCATCATGTCGGTGTAGTCGGCATAGGCCTGATACACCTCGATCGAGGTGAACTCCGGGTTGTGGCGGGTGCTCACCCCCTCATTGCGGAAGATGCGGCCGAGCTCGTAGACCCGCTCGAAGCCACCCACCACCAGCCGCTTGAGGTGCAGTTCGGTGGCGATGCGCAGGGTGAGCGGCAGATCGAGGGCGTTGTGGTGCGTTTCGAACGGGCGGGCATCAGCACCACCGGGCACGCTCTGCAGCACCGGCGTCTCGATCTCCAGGAAACCCCGCTGATCAAGCCAGCGGCGGATGGCGCTGACGGCCAGGGCGCGGCGGCGGAAGGTTTCGCGGGTTTGCGGCGACACGATCAGATCGAGATAGCGCTGCCGGTAGCGCTTCTCCACATCCGCGAGGCCGTGCCATTTATCCGGCAGGGGCTGGAGGCTTTTGCTCAGCATCTGCCACTGCAGCACCTTCACCGAGAGCTCACCGCGGTCGGTGCGGCGGAGGGTGCCTTGCACACCGATCAGATCGCCGGCATCCACCAGGGAGGTGAGGTGGACGAAAGCATCGGGGTCGTCCGGCATCGAGCCGGTGAGGGTGGCCTTCTCGATGTAGAGCTGAATCGTGCCGGTCTCGTCGGCCAGGGTGAAGAAGGCGAGCTTGCCCATCACCCGGCGGGTCATCACCCGACCAGCCACGGCGACGGCCACATCGCGCTCGTCACCGTTGGCGAGGTCAGCGTGGGCCTGCTGCAGGGCGGCGGTGCGGTGACTGGGCTCAAAGCGCAGCGCATAGGGCCCCTGGCCCAGGGCCGCCAGGGCCTTGCCTTTCTCAAGGCGGGTCTCACGCAGCTCAGACAAGGGCCCTGTTCAGTTCAGCTGCCGGCCATCCTGCAGGAGCGCCGAACGGGCCGCACCGGGACAGCGCCTGATCAACTGGCGGCCGGCATGGCAGCGGGGCTGGCATCGCCCACCCGCTGGGAGGCGTAACCGGTGCCGCGCACGGTGAGGATCAGCTCAGGATTGCGAGGATCGGGCTCGAGCTTGCCGCGCAGGCGGGCCACATAGACATCCACGACCCGCAGATCGGCGGCGCGGCGCGGCGGATAACCCCAGAGCTGCTCGAGGATTTCAGCGCGGGGTACAACGCGGCCCGGCTCGCGGAACAACAGCTCCAGCAGGCTGAACTCGGTGTAGGTGAGGCCGATGCGCTCACCATCGCGGGTGACCTGGCGACGGTTGGTGTCGACAACAAGATCGCCGACACGCAGCACCCCCTGACCGACCGGCACATCACGGGGTTCACTGCCGGCGGAGCCGCGACCAACCCGCCGCAGGATGGTGGCGATCCGGGCCTCAAGCTCCTTGGGGCTGAAGGGCTTGGGCAGGTAGTCGTCGGCGCCGAGATCCAGACCGGCCACGCGCTCGGCGATGGCATCGAGGGCCGACAGAAAAATGATCGGCACGCAGGATTCAGCCCTGAGGCGCCGGCAGACTGCGAAACCGTCGAGCTTGGGCAGCATCACGTCGAGTACGACGAGATCCGGCTGCTCCTTGTGGAACAGGCTGAGCGCTTCCTCGCCATCCTCGGCGCAGATGACGCGATAGCCGGCCAGCTGCAGGCGCATCACCAGCACGCGGCGCACGGCAGGCTCGTCGTCGACGACCAGCAGAGTGGCGCGGTGATCGCCGCCGTCGGCTCCGGAGCCACCATCCTCTGCGGCATCACCCTGCCGGTGCTGCTCGTCGAGGGGCATACCCAGATCACGGCATGAAGAAGCGCAACGATACCTCTCAGGGCGGACAGTCCGAGCCGCAAACCCCAGGCAGGACGGAGCCGAGGCTCAAGTCTTAAGCATTTCTTCCGCCCCAGGCAAAAATCGCCACAACCGCAGCACCCCTGCTGGGGATCGGCGCCCGCACCCCCGCTCCGGATCTGTCGGCCGCGCCACGCCGGCGTGCTGTGTCAGCGACTCCGCCGCGGCGCGGCCGACGGCCACCGAGCCTCTGCATAAGCATTCCACTGCCGCTCCGCCTCCGCCAGGGCCGCGTCGCTGCTGATCTGCCCCAGCATCGCCCGCTGCAACTGGGTGTAGAGGATCGCCTGCAGGCGCTTCACGCCCGGGCTGGTGGGAAGCAGAACGCTGGCGCGGTCGAGGGTATCGGCTGAGAGCAGCCGGGCCTGCCGCACAAGGGCCGCCGGCTGATCGGCAGGCCGCTCAGCATCGAGAGCAGCGCGGAGCTGCTGCAGAGCCAGGGGTGAGGAGGGCAGAACGCGCGCCTGCTCAGCGAAGCGGGCCTGGTTGGCGGCGTTGGTGAGAAAAAGGGCGAAATCCACCGCCAGGGGCGCCACCCGGCTCTGCTTCGGCACCACCAGGGTCATCACCGCCACATTGGCCGCATCAGCGGCGCCGGTGATCGGCGGGAACGGGCGGGTGGCGGCCGCCACACCAGGGGCGTTGGTCTGGATGCTGCGCAGGAACTCGGCGCCGCTGCCCACCTGAGCCAGCTCGCCGCTCTGATAGAGCTCGATGGCACGGCGGTAGCCCTGGCTCACCACCTCACGCGGCAGCAGACCACGGCGATAGAGATCGGTCCAGAACGCAAAGGCGCGGCGACCGGCACGACTGTTGAACGCCGCTCGCTGATCCGCATCGAGCAGAGTCACCTCCATCTGCACCAGGCTCTCGAGCAGCTCAGCGGAGTCATCCGGCACCACGGTCACGAACAGCGCGTAACGACCGGTGCGCCGTCGCACCGCCTCGGCATAGGCCGGCAGATCGCGCCAGTGGCGCGGCGGGGCGCTGTAGCCGGCCTGGCGCAACAGGCGTGTGTTGGCCAGGGTGATGCGGGCGGTGAGATACCAGGGAATCGCAAACTGATGGCTGACGCCATCCGGCCCGGGACTGCGGCCTGCCCGCCAGATCCGCGGGAGATAGGCGCGCTCGGCGCCGGGGGGCAGCACGGCATCCAACGGCAGCAGCCCGCCCTTGCTGACGAGGTTGGCGGCAAACAGGGGATTGAGGTTCACCAGATCCGGAGCCGTGCGGGCGAACACGGCCGCCAGCAACTTGCGTTCCACCGAAGCCCAGGGCACATCGGTCCAGACCACATCGGTGCCGGGATGGCGCCGCTCCCAGTCGGCGATCGCGGCATGGATGAAGCCGTTGAACCTGGGCGCCAGGTCCAGGGTCCAGAACTGGATGGTGCGCGCGGGCGCGGTGGCGGCAGGCCGTGGCGCCCGACAGGCGCTCAGGCCGGCGGCAACGCCAGCCAGGGCCAGACCGGTGGCCGCCACCAAGGCCACCAGACGACGGCGGGACCGGGCTTTCCTCGCCTCCAGGCGCATGCGGATCGGCATCAGCTTCATCCCCGCAGCGACGCCACCTGGCGCCAGCGCAGCAGCAGCAGCGAACACACCAGCGGAGCCAACAAAGCGGTGACCAGACTCTGGGCCACCAGCGTGTGCCATCCCACCAGCGGCAGCGGCAAGGCCCCCTGCCACTGCAACTGCAGCATCAGGCTCAAGCCCAGGAGCACCGTACCGAGCAATGCCAGCAGACCAAGGCTGAAACTGCGCTCGATCGGGGCCCCGCGGCGGCCGATGCGGCCCCACCACCAGCCGAGCAGCAGCAGCGCCGGCACCTGGCTCACATCACCAGGATGCAACCCATCGAGCACCAGCCCCAGCGCAGCACCGGCGACAGCACCGGAGCCGGGGCCATCCACCAGGGCCCAGGGCAGCAGCCAGAGCACGGCCCAGCTCGGCGCCACGCCGGCGATCTTGAGAAAGGCCGGCGACGCGAGGCTGAGCAACGGCACCACCAGCCCTGTGGCCCCACACCAGCGCTGACGATGCAACACGCCCATGCTCAGCGGGTCACGACCTGCACCCAGTCCACCGCATCCACCGGTGCGCTGAGCTGCACCAAACCCTCCGGCGCGGGCACCGCCTGCTCATCAAGGGTCTGGAGCACACCGATGGTGAGGTTGGGGGGCAACAGGGTGCTGGCGGGGGAGGTGGTGACCACATCACCGGGACGTACGCCGGGATCCTTCTCCAGAAACACCAAGCGGGGCCGGGCCGTGCCCAGCCCCTGCAGCAGGGCGTGCTGCTGGGTGCGACCCACCCAGACACCGATACGGCTGGAGCCATCGGTGAGCAGCAGCACCCGAGCCGTGGTGGGGGTCACGCTGGCGACGCGACCGATCAGACCGCCGGGCGCCAGCACGGCGGCACCGGCAGCAAGGCCATCCAGACGACCCTTACCCAGCTCCAGCTGCTGCCACCAGCCGGCCGGCTGCCTGGAGATCACCGGCGCACTCACCAGGCCGCCGCTACGGCGATCGAGCTGCAGCATCTGCCGCAGCCGTCGGTTATCGCGCTCCAGCTCCACAAGCCTCGCCTGATCAGCGAGCCGCTGGCCGGAGCGCAGCCATTCCGACTGGGCCGGACCGGGCCAGAAGGGGCGGCTGAGCATGGCGTAGGCATCGACAACAACGGCCCCCTTGCTCAACCGCACCCCGACCAGCGCCGCCACCAGCAACCACCAGGGCCAGGCAGCAACGATCTTGTAGAGGGTGGGGACGCGAAACCAGCGTCCGGTCATCGCGTTCAGGCGGCGGACCTAGCGAAATCAGGCGTATCGAGCACGCGCTCCAGACGCTTGTAGTCCTCCAGCACACAGCCACAACCATTGACCACACACAGAAGCGGGTCTTCGGCGACATGCACGAGGATGCCGGTCTCGTGGCTGATCAGATCGCTGATGCCACGCACCAGCGCGCCACCACCGGCGAGCATGATGCCGCGATCGACGATGTCGGCCGCCAGCTCGGGTGGGGTGCGCTCGAGCGTGCGCTTGACCGCCTCCACGATCACGTTCAGCGGTTCGGCCATCGCCTCGCGCACATCACCGGCCCGCACGTTGATGGTGCGGGGCAGGCCCGACAGCAGGTGCAGACCGCGCACATCCATCGAGGTCTCGTCGTGAGCCGAATCGGGGAAGGCGGAGCCGATGCGGATCTTGATCTCCTCAGCAGTGCGCTCGCCCACCACCAGGTTGTGCACCTTCTTGAGGTAAACGGTGATGGCATCGCTCAGCTCATCGCCGGCCACACGCACCGACTCGCTCAACACGGTGCCGCCCAGGGACAGCACAGCCACCTCGGTGGTGCCGCCGCCGATGTCGACGATCATCGTTCCCACCGGTTCGGTGACCGGCAGGCCGGCACCGATGGCAGCCGCCACGGGTTCATCGATCAGGTGCACCTCGCGGGCGCCGGCCAGGCCGGCCTCGCGCACGGCGCGGCGCTCCACACCGGTGACGCCGCTGGGGATACCGATCACCAGCCGCGGCGCCACGATGCCGCGCCCCTCGTTGCCCTTCTGGATGAAGGTCTTGATCATCTGCTCAGCGGCGTCGAAGTCGGCGATGACGCCATCGCGCAGGGGCCGCACGGCCCTGATATTGCCGGGGGTGCGGCCGAGCATCAGCTTGGCCTCATCACCCACCGCCAGAGGCACGCCGCGTTCGAGGTCGAGAGCCACCACTGAAGGCTCCTGCAACACGATGCCCTTACCGGACACGTACATCAGCGTGTTGGCGGTCCCCAGATCGATGCCGATATCGCGGGAGAGCTGGAATCGTCTGAAGAACACAGCGGAGCCGCGAAGCGGCGCGAATCATAGAAGGATTGTGCGATCCCGCCGGCCACCCTGGCCAGGGGGGGTGAGCCGGATGGAACAACCGGGCTCAAGGGTGGAACTCTCCCAACGAGGCAGCCCACCGGGAGCTGCATCATTGATCCAACGCTTTTCAGGAGAACGCCATGGGCGTCAATTCCGTGACCCTCGTCGGCCGGGCCGGCCGCGACCCCGAGGTCCGCTACTTCGAGTCCGGCAGCATGGTGGCGAACCTCACCATGGCCGTGAACCGCCGCAGCCGCGACGACGAGCCCGACTGGTTCAACCTCGAGATCTGGGGCAAGCAGGCTCAGGTGGCGGCTGACTA
The DNA here is from genome assembly GCA_041158125.1 of Cyanobacteriota bacterium. GTDB lineage: Bacteria > Cyanobacteriota > Cyanobacteriia > PCC-6307 > Cyanobiaceae > Vulcanococcus. Next base: position 9,571 of record JBEBCC010000076.1, on the reverse strand, counting down.
TGTCCGCAAGGGCTCGCTGCTGGGCATCATCGGCAGCTTCAAGCTCGACCGCTGGACCGACCGCGCCACCGGCGAGGAGCGCACCAAACCCGTGATCCGCGTCGACCGGCTGGAACTGCTCGGCTCCCGGCGTGATGCTGAAGCCGGCGGTGGCTTCGGCGGTGGTGGCGGTGGCTTCGGCGGCGGCGAACCCAGCGACGAAGAAGTGCCGTTCTGAGCGCTCGGCTGCTCTGGATGAGGCTGCAGAGCCCCCCCGGAACCCCGGGACCGGGGTCTGTGATTGTGGTCAGGTCTGTCGTGGGTTCCCGGCTCCCTGATCCGTGGGAGCTCTGATCAATAGGAGCTCTGATCAGTGGGAGCTGTTGCGGCGCTTCCAGATGCGCAGGCCGAGCCAGACGGCACCGGCGAGTATGGCCAGCACCAGGAGCACCTTGACCACCTTGGCCACCGGCTCGATCCAGAGCTCCACATTGCTGTAGCCCTCACCCAGGGCGAGACCGGCCAGGGTGAGCAGCAAGGTCCAGATCAGGCTGCCGGCCGTGGTCCAGATCAGGAACGGCACCAGGGGCATCATCTCGATGCCAGCTGGCACGGAGATCAGGGTGCGGATGCCGGGCACCAACCGCCCCCAGAACACCAGGGCCGTGCCATGGCGTTTGAACCAGGTGCGGGAGCGCTGCAGCTCCTGGGGGCTGATGCCGATCCAGCGGCCGTGACGCTCCAGCCAGCGCTCGATCCGCTGCTCATTGATCACCCGGCCGATGCCGTACCAGGGCAGGGCGCCAAGCACCGTGCCCAGCAACCCAGCCAGCACCACCGGGATCAACGCCAGCTGGCCCTGCTGCACGTAGAAACCGCCCAGCGGCATGATCAGCTCTGAGGGGATCGGCGGAAACAGGTTCTCGAGGAACATCGCCGCGAAGATGGCGCCGTAGCCCAGCCAGGGGTTGGCTGCCACCGCCGAACCGATCAGCTGCGGCAGTTGCTGAACCAGGTCGAGAGCCAAAACGGATCAGAGCACGGTGGTGCGGCAAGTCTTCCATGCAGAAGCGGCCCCATCGGGGCCGCCGGGGAGGCCGCTGACGCGACCTCCGGCCCTACACCGCGCTCAGTAGCGGTAGTGCTCGAGCTTGTAGGGCCCCTCAACCGGCACGTTGATGTAGGCAGCCTGCTCGGGGGTGAGCTCGGTGAGCCTGGCGCCGATCTTCTCGAGGTGGAGGCGGGCCACCATCTCATCGAGGTGCTTGGGCAGCACGTACACCTGCTTCTCGTACTGATCACCCTTGGTGAACAGCTCAATCTGGGCCAGAACCTGGTTGGTGAACGAGTTGCTCATCACGAAGCTGGGGTGTCCGGTGGCGCAACCCAGGTTCACCAGACGGCCCTCAGCCAGCAGCAGGATCCTGTTGCCGCTGGGCAGGGTGATGTGATCCACCTGGGGCTTGATGTTGTCCCAGGGGTATTGCTTGAGGGAAGCCACATCGATCTCGTTGTCGAAGTGGCCGATGTTGCACACGATCGCCTGATCCTTCATCTGGATCAGGTGCTCATGGCGAATCACCTGGAAGTTGCCGGTGGCGGTCACGAAGATGTCCACATCCCGCACCACATCGTCGAGACGCACGACGCGGTAACCCTCCATGGCGGCCTGCAGGGCGCAGATCGGATCGATCTCGGCGATCATCACGGTGGCGCCGAGGCCGCGCAGCGACTGGGCCGAACCCTTGCCCACATCGCCGTAGCCGAGCACCAGGGCCACCTTGCCGGCCACCATCACATCGGTGGCGCGCTTGATGCTGTCAACCAGCGACTCGCGGCAGCCGTAGAGGTTGTCGAACTTGCTCTTGGTGACCGAGTCGTTGACGTTGATCGCCGGGAAGGGGAGCTCACCGCTCTTCTGCAGCTGATACAGACGAGCCACACCCGTGGTGGTTTCCTCGGTGACGCCCTGAATGGCGGCGTGGATGCGCGAGTAGAAACCGGGCTGGGCGGCCAGCTTCTGGCGGATGCTGTTGAAGAGGGCGGTCTCCTCTTCGTTGGAGGGGTTATCGAGAACGGAGGGATCCTTCTCGGCCTTGGTGCCCAGGATGACCAGACCGGTGGCATCGCCGCCGTCGTCGAGGATCATGTTGGGGGTGCCACCATCGCCCCACTCGAGGATGCGGTGCGTGAAGGCCCAGTATTCATCGAGGGTTTCGCCTTTGTAGGCGAACACGGGAATGCCGCCGGCGGCGATGGCGGCAGCGGCGTGGTCCTGGGTGGAGAAGATGTTGCAGCTGGCCCAGCGCACCTCAGCGCCGAGGGCCACCAGGGTTTCGATCAGAACGGCGGTCTGAATCGTCATGTGCAGGGAACCCGCGATGCGGGCGCCCTTGAGGGGCTGCTCAGCGCCATACCTGGCCCGCAGGGCCATCAGACCGGGCATCTCGGTTTCGGCGATCGCAATCTCCTTGCGGCCGAAGTCGGCCAGGCCGAGATCTGCGATCACGTAAGTGCTGGTGCTCTGCAGCGCAGGAGCGGCGGGGGTGGCCACCATGGGGTTACTGGAGGTTGTGACGGGTCAGATCAGCGGCGTATCCGGACAGCACCGGAACAAGACAGCAGCGGAACAGGACAGACCTGCCGGGCCGGGCGCTGAACAGGGAATCTCTGCAGAGACGCCGAGGCTTCGGGCTCGCTTGGGTGCAATCTACCGGGATGGATTCGCAGAGCGTGTTTCTGGCCAATGCGGCCGCCACCGCCCACCTGGGCCGGAACCTGGCCGATCGCTGGCTGGCGCAGCCGGCGGCGGCGCGGCCGGTGCTGCTGCTGCAGGGCGACCTCGGCGCCGGCAAGACCTGCCTGGTGCAGGGGCTGGCGGCCGGCCTCGGCCTTCAGGAGCCGGTGACCAGCCCCACCTTCGCCCTGGCGCAGCACTACAGCGCCCCAGGCGCCACGCCGCTGGTGCATCTCGACCTGTATCGGCTGGAGCTGCCGGCCGCGGCCGATGAACTGTTCGCCCAGGAAGAGGAAGAAGCCATCGCCCTGGGGGCGCTGCTGGCGGTGGAGTGGCCCGGCCGGCTGAGCTTCGTGCCGGACGGCGCCTGGCGGCTGGAGCTGCAGCTGGCCGATCCGGCAGATCCAGAGGCCGGCCGCGTGGCCAGGCTGAGCGGGGTCGGCATGCCGCTGGGGTGAGGCGGGTTGCGGTGGCTGCAGCCGGGCTCAGGCCCGCGCCGCCAGAAACGCCTGCACCTGGGCCTGATCCGGCTGGGGATCGATGGCGCCGGCCCCTTGGCACACCAGCGCCCCGCAGGCGGCGGCGAAGCGCAGGGCAGCGACCAGCGCCTGGCGATCCGCCGGTGATCCCTGCTGCGCCGCCAGCAGCCGCGGCTGGGCGCAGAGCTGGTGCAGCAGGCCGGCGGTGAAGGCATCGCCGGCGCCGGTGCTGTCGCGCAGCGGCACCGGGAAGGCGGGCAGCACGCCACTGTGGCCGCCAAGGCACCAGCTGAGGGGTGCGCCGCCATCGCTCACCACCACCGCCGGCCGCTGCGGCAGGGCGGCGCTCACCGCCGCCGCCACCGCGCTGCCGAACAGCCATTCGGCCTCCTCACGAGCGCACTTGATCAGGGCGGCCTGCTCCAGCAGTGGCCGCATCAGCGCGAGCGCCTCGGGCCCCGGCCCGCTGGCCGGATCGGCCGCCGTATCCCAGAAGGTGGGCCGCCAGTTCACATCGAGCGCCAGGGCTACGCCGGCCGTCGCGGCCTGCAGGCAGGCCAGCTGCAAGGCTGACGCCGCGGCGGGCGACGCGAGCGGGATCGTGCCCACCAGCAACCAGCGCGCCGCCGCCAGCAGGGGCCCGAGTGCGGCAGATAACCGCTCGGCAGCAAGCGCCTGATCCGCAAAGACCGCCGCGCCCGCCGCGCCCGCCGCGCCGGCTCCGCCTGCAAAGCCACCGAAGCTGCGCTCGCCGGCCGCATCACGCCGCACCAGCACGATCCGACTGGGCAGGTGGTCGTCCCACTGCAGGGCGCGGGTGTCGACACCGCGGGCGGCGAACAGCGCAGCGAAGGCCTCACCGATGGCATCACGGCCGAGGCGACCCAGGAATGCGACCGGCGTGCCGAGCCGGGCCAGACCGCAGGCCACGTTGGCGGGGGCGCCGCCGAGGCGGTCGTCACCGGCGCGATCGCTGGCGGGGTCGCCGCCCGGGGGGCCGAGGCGATCCACCAGGGCCTCACCCAGGCAGAGCACCTGCGGGGGCCTGGCGGCAGCAGCGAAGGTTGCTGCCGGCTTGCTGTCCATCAGGCAGGCGGCCGATCAGGCCGCGGCGGCACCGGTTCCAGCCTGGCCAGGGGCGGCGGCAGCGGCAGCCAGGCCCAGCCGCTGCAGCAACGCCGCGATGATGCGGGCGTTAGCGGCGGGGAAGGGGAAGGCATCCAGCTGCTCAGGACGCACCCAGCGCACCTGCTGGCAGGCCAGGGGCTGAGGTTCGCCACCGGTCCAGCGGCAGAGATGCACCACAAAGCGCAGCTTCTTGTGGCTGTAGGCGTGCTCAAGGGTGATCAGCTCCTCGCCCACTTCCACCGTGATCGCCAGCTCCTCCATCAGTTCGCGGGCGACGGTGGCCTCGATGGCTTCGCCGGGCTCCTGCTTGCCGCCGGGGAACTCCCACAGCCCACCGAGCAGGCCCTCGTTGAGCCGCTGATCGATCAGCACAGCGCCGGCGTCGTTGAGCACCACACCCACGCCGATCACCTGGAACGGCAGCTCACGGGGCGTGTCCTTCACGGGATAGGCGGCGGGATCGCCGGCAGCGTAGGCAGCGCAGTGCCCCCGCCAGGGACAGACGCCACAGCTGGGATGGCGGGGTGTGCAGACGGTGGCGCCGAGATCCATCAGAGCCTGGTTGAACGCCCGGGGCCGCTGCGGATCGAGCAGCTGCTCACTGAGCCGCCAGAACCGCTGGAGCTCCCGCGCCGGTGGCCTGGGGCTGGCGATCAGCCGCGCCAGCACGCGCTTCACGTTGCCATCCAGGATGGCGAAGGGCAGATCCAACGCCGAGGAGATGATGCTGCCGGCGGTGCTGCGACCGATGCCCGGCAGCGCCAGCCAGCCAGCCAGATCACGAGGCCAGGGGTGGGCGGCAGCTGGTGCGGCAAGGGGCTGGCTCTGCAACAACTGCCGCGCCGCCTGCTGCAAGCGTCGGGCGCGGGAGTAATAGCCGAGCCCCTGCCAGAGCAGCAGCACGTCGTGCTCGGCGGCGGCGGCCAGGGCCTCCAGGCTGGGAAAGGCCAGCATCCAGCGCTGCCAGTAGGGCAGCACCACCTGCAGCTGGGTCTGCTGGAGCATCACCTCAGCGATCCAGATCGGATAAGGATCGAGCGGCTCGCCATCGGCGGCGGGGCGGCCATCGGCCTGGAGCTTCCAGGGGATGGTGTGGCGGCCGTTCGGATGCCACCAGGCGAGCAGCTGATGACGCAACTCAGGAACCAGGGCCTCCAGGCCGGTTGCAGACATGCGCAGGGCTGATCGGCAAACGATGACGGCCTCACCAAGCAAGCCAAAGTCTGCCGCGGACGATCGCTTGACGGATTTCCAATCAACGGGATTATTCTTTGGCGCCGCACTTGCTGGCGCGGTGATCAGGTCGCATGCGCGCCATCCAGGAGCACCTGGGCCATCGAGCAAACAGCAGCACCATGCTCGATCCGGATGTGCAGAACCGCGGCCCGCTTGGCGTCTGCAGGCCAGCCGACATTCTGTAGCACCCAGAACCATTCATTCTCGGACCCGTGAACCAGCTTTACGGTGAAGCCGAGGCCAGCAGCAAACCCAATGGAACCCATGGTTCTCAGGGGAGCCCAGCCGTCCTCTCGGGCGCGATTCTCTGAAATGAACCCCACGGCCGGCGGGGTTCGCGGAACCATCTCATCAAGAGCTGGGGACCCCTCTGTGTGATGGGTGACTGGGGCGGGGAACCCTGAATCAGTGGCTATCCGCCCTGCCGATGACCAGCCCATCCCGTCCACCTGGCCTCATCCAGCGCTATCGGGAGGAGCTGCAGGTCAGGCACTATGCCCGGCGCACAGTGTCCTCCTACGAACAGTGGCTGCGGCGGTTCCTGCGATTCCACCGTCCGCGCCACCCGCGCCAGATGGGGGAGGCGGAGATCAATGCCTTCCTGAGCCATCTGGCAACAGAGGAGGGGGTGAGCGCCTCCACCCAGAACCAGGCCCTGGCAGCTCTGCTGTTTCTTTACCGCACAGTGCTGGGTGGTGATGTGGGGAACCTGGAAGGGGTGATCCGCGCCAGAAAGCGACAGCGTCTTCCCGTGGTGCTGACGGTGGGGGAGGTGCGGGCCGTTCTGCATCATCTCGATGGAGCGGAGGCCCTAGTGGCTCAGCTGCTGTATGGCGGTGGCCTGCGTCTCATGGAGGCGCTGCGCCTGCGGATCAAGGATGTGGACCTGGAGCAGCGCTGCATCACGGTGCGCTGCGGCAAGGGAGACAAGGACCGGCGCACCGTTCTGCCGTTAAGCCTGGTGGATCCGTTGAAACGGCACATGAACGAGGTGCAGCACCAGCACCAGAGCGATCTTTCAGCAGGGTGGGGCGCTGTGGAGTTGCCGCATGCCCTGGACAGAAAATACCGGAATGCCGCCAGAGAATGGGGCTGGCAATGGCTGTTTCCCCAAGGCCGACGCTGGCGGGATCCACGCCAGGATATTGAAGGAAGGCACCATCTCGATCCGAGCCTCGTGCAGCGCGCCGTGCGTGCAGCCGTGCAAGCTGCGGGGATCAGCCAACCGGCGACCTGCCACACGTTCCGTCATTCATTCGCTACACACCTATTGGAACAGGGCGCCGACATTCGCACAATTCAAGAACTGCTCGGGCACAGCGATGTGAAAACCACGATGGTCTACACCCATGTACTGAACCGAGGTCCCTCTGGGGTCCGAAGCCCCGCTGACCTGCTCTGAGAAACGGCGGGCGCGGATCTTCGGCGGACCGCGCAACAATCCATGAAGCTAGTGGCGGTCTTCGAAAGGCCCTGCTAGCACTGGGCTTTTGCAGGGCTGAAAGGCCTGCTCGCGCAGCTTATACCGCAGACAACCAAGGCCACGCGGCTTCTGCGGACCGCCGAATCAGCGTTGAACTAAGCCGCTATGCGGCAGATTGCAACAGCCGCTTATGGCCAGTTCCTGCCTAGGCACGTTATTGCATAACTGAGCGGCACAGGTCCTCGTTGTCGGGCCTGTGCCGCCTGCTGGGCCGCTGTGACGAGCAGCCAGGAGAGAAAGACACTGAGCAAAGCGCATACTCACATGCGCCATGTTCCTTCATCTTTTCTCCAGGAGCACAACATGGATCCTGCTGAGCAGGTCAGATTTAATCGGCGTTTAGAAGTGATGATCCAGGCCATGCACCTGCATGGCCTGCGAGAAAAAACGATTGATAGCTACAGGCGCACGCTGTATCGCGTTGCCGGCCATTTTAATCGCTGCCCGGATGACCTCCGGCCTGATGAGTTGGAAGAGTATTTCTCTGCAATGCTGGAGCAGTACTCGTGGAGCACGATCAAGGTTGACCTCTCCAGTCTCCAGTTCTTTCACCGCTATGTGCTGGAGAGGGAGATGGAATGGATCAAGATCATCCGGCCACCGCGTGTCCGCACGCTGCCGGATATTCCCACCAGGGAAGAAGTGCAGCTCTTGATCAATACGGTGCGCAAGTTGCGCTACCGGATTTTTCTGCTGGTGGTCTACAGCCTGGGCCTGCGGATCACAGAAGGCCTGGCCTTGGAGGTGGCCGACATCGACGGCACGCAGCGGCGGGTGCACATCCGCGATGGCAAGGGCGGCAAGGATCGCTACGTCCCCCTGCCGGCGTTGACCCTGCAGGCGATGCGGCGCTTCTGGAGCAGTCACCGCCACCCACGGCTGCTGTTTCCCAGCCCAGCCGGCAGCCAATTCATCGTGCGGATCGCCAGCTCGCCGATGGATGCCAGCGGGGTGCAGGCGGCGCTGCGGGCAGCACGGCTGGACTGTGGAATCGCCAAAAAGCTGACGGTGCACAGCCTGCGCCATGCCTATGCCACCCATCTGCTGGAGCAGGGAATGGACCTGAGGCTGATTCAGTCGTTGCTCGGCCACAGCCACAGCAACACCACCGCCCGCTATGCGCACATCACCCAAGTGGTGCGGGATCACAGCAGTGATCGCATTGAGATGCTGCTCAACGGATTCCAGCTCCGCTGGGAGGAGGGCGGCTGATGGTGCTCCTCTCCGAGGTGGTCGAACGCCACCAGGGCGAACTGGAGCGGCGCCATGGCCCCCAGTTGCTGCCCAGCCACCACCAGGCCCTGCAGGCGATGCGCCGCTGCCGCCGCCAGGGCGGTGACCTGATGGTGTTGCGGTGCGGCGACTGCCACCACAGCCTCAAGGTTCCCCACTCCTGCGGCCATCGCAGCTGCCCTCACTGTCAGCACCACGACAGCCAGCGCTGGATCGAGCGGCAGCAGGCCAAGTTGCTGCCGGTGGAGTATTTCCTGATCACCTTCACCGTGCCGGCCCAGCTGCGGGCGCTGTTCTGGAGCCAGCAACGCAGCTGCTACGACCTGCTGCTTAAAACCGCGTGGCAGACGGTGGACTCCTTTGCCCGCAGGGACCCCCAGCTCAAGGGTGTCACCGGTGCCCATGCGGTGCTGCATACCCACAGCCGCCGCCTGGACTTCCATCCCCACGTGCATTTGATTGTGCCTGCTGGTGCCATCCACCAACAGCAAGCAGAGGCCGGTGAGAAGGGAGGCCAGCAGCGAACCTGGCAGTCGAAAGACAAGGGCTACCTCTTCCCGGCAGCCAACCTGGCCAGGGTCTTCCGCGCCAAATGGCTGGACGGCATGCGCAGAGCAGGCTTGCGCGTACAGGCAACACTCCCAAGGGATTGGGTTGTGCATTGCAAATCTGTCGGCAGTGGCAATAAGGCGCTGGTGTACCTGGGGCGCTACCTCTACCGCGGTGTACTGCCCGAGAAGGACATCCTCAGTGATCGCGATGGCCTGATCACCTTTCGCATCCGCGATAACAGCGGTGCGGTGGTGATCAAGAGCCTGCCGGGCGCGGAGTTCCTGTGGATGCTGCTGTGGCATGTGCTGCCCAAGCGCTTCCGCCGCGCCCGCGACTACGGCCTGCTCCATGGCAACAGCCAGAAGCTGCTGCAGGTGGTGCAACTGCTGCTGCGCGTCGTGCTGCCGGACCCCTGGCAACCACAGCCCAAACCACCCATCCTCTGCCCGCACTGCGGCGGTGTGATGGCGATCATCGCGGTGCGCGTGCGGGAGATCAACCCAGCGCCAGCTTGAATCCATCAACAAGGGTAGGAAATAGACCGTAGCGAGTAGCAACCGCAACCGATGATGGTCCGTTCTCAACCAGAACCGACCTGCTGGTGCGCCTGCGCGCCTAAAGTGGAAAGTTCAACGGCGTAACGGGTCCGTGCACCCATCAGTAGGCCATTTTACTCAGGGCAGAAGCTAAAAGAAACCTGAAAAATGGCCTGATTGTTCTGCAGTGGGCGCCAAGGGCCCTAGC
>JBEBCC010000075.1:0-65898 GCA_041158125.1 Cyanobacteriota bacterium | reverse complement strand
AGCAGCAGATCCACCGCCAGGGCGGTCGCGTGGCCAGCGTCACCCCTGTGAACTGAACCGCAGCCTCGATGCGATGCCCTCCCCCTCTGCTGTGGGGGAGGGTTCTCGTCACCCCGCCGCCGGCGGGGCTTTTTCATGGCCGTTCCACGGACACGATGATGATGAGGGCATTGTCGAGGCCGGCATGGCACAGGCGCCCCCACGCTTGAACCGAAAGCGCCGCGACCGATGCTCAGAGTCTCTTTTGAATTGCTTCGGAATCAGTTCCGATTCTCCGCAGAATTGCTGTCCGGTTGTAGCTGTGCGAGCCATTTCTGTGCCCACGGTGACCCTTTGTGAACTTCCTGAGGGGTGCCTGCGGTGGGGCGGGCTGGCTTCCCCACAATGCTTCAAGTCAAGGGATGGCAGCGCCGCCCCGCGACCAACCGTGATTCAGCGCTGATCCCGCCGGCTCCCTGCCGACCAGGTCCTCGACGAGTCACACCCCCCTCATCCCCCTCTCCCCGACTCACGTCGAGAACAGGAGCTCCTCAATGTTCGACGCCTTCACCAAGGTTGTTGCTCAGGCTGACGCCCGCGGCGAATTCCTGAACGCCGGCCAGATCGATGCTCTTTCTGCCATGGTGGCCGAGAGCAACAAGCGGATGGATTCGGTGAACCGGATCACCTCCAACGCGTCCAAGATCGTCACCAACGCTGCTCGCGAACTGTTCGACCAGCAGCCCGCTCTGATCGCTCCCGGCGGCAACGCTTACACCCACCGCCGCATGGCTGCCTGCCTGCGCGACATGGAGATCGTTCTCCGTTACATCACCTATGCCGTGTTCACCGGCGACGCTTCCGTGCTGGAAGACCGCTGCCTGAACGGCCTGCGTGAGACCTACCTGGCCCTGGGCGTGCCTGGCGCTTCCGTGGCAGAAGGCATCCGCAAGATGAAGGACGCCGCCATTTCGATCGCCAACGATCGCAACGGCATCACCCCCGGCGACTGCTCCGCTCTGATGAGCGAGATCGGCACCTACTTCGATCGCGCTGCTGCTGCTGTTGCCTGAGGCAACGTTGCTGCTGGCTGATCGCCGCTGCGCCGTGATGCCACCGGCTATGCCTGATGCCATCGAGGCCCAGCTAGCAGACCTGCCGGAACCCTGTCTGATCGGGGTCTTCCGGCAGGCCCCTGACCTGCAGGGCCCGACGCCGGGCCCAGAGCAGCAGCGGGTATAGGCGCCGAGCCCGTGTCGGGGCCGCAAACAGCCGATGTAAGAGCGCCAGCAGCAGATCGCTCGGCTGCAGTCGCCTGCACAGCTCGGCGATCGCCTCGGCCCCATGCCAGGCCTGTTCACCCTCCAGCAGCACCGCACCGCGGGCCAGATCCAGGCCCCTTGCCTTCAAACCGGCACGCAATGCCTGGTCGGCCCTGCCATCGCGGATCGTCAGACTGGGCACACCTCCCACAAGTTCGCTGCGCAGGGCGAAATGGCGGCAGAACGGACAGCCGCCGTCGTAGACGAGCATCAGGGTCATTGCGCCATCCTGACCATCGCTGCCCCGCTGCCGTGACCCAGTTCCTGGCTCTGCTCCTGGCGATGCTGTTGCCGCTGGTGGGCCTGATCGCAGTTCCGGTTCCCGCCGCGGCCGACCCTGCCTCACCGCAGCGCTACCTGTGCGCCGGTGAACCGTTGCTGGCCGAGGTGCACAACGGTGCTGTGGATGCACCCGGTATCCCCAACAGCGCCGGTGGAACCGTGCCCGGCGCCTTCATCGTGTTGCAGTGGCGTGGCGTCAGCCTGCAGCTGCCGCGCACCAACAACGCTGGCACTCCGAGCTACAGCGATGGGCGCTGGTGGTGGCAGCAGCTTGACGCTGAGCGCCCGGAGTTTGCCCAGCGCCGCGGCGACTGGGAGCACTACAGCTGCGAGCGGGCGCCGTGAACGAGCCCCTTCCCCCCTGGCGCCCGTTGCTGCGCGGCGCCCGCCAGCGCGAAGGGCGATCCCCCCAGGCCCGCTGGCTGCAACTGGCCACCCTCGGCCGCGATGGTGCTCCGCGGGTGCGCACTCTGGTGTTTCGCGGCTGGGGCGGGCCAGCCCAGCTCGATCTGCTCACCGATGCGCGCAGCAGCAAGAGCAGCGAGCTGCAGGCCGAACCGCGCCTGGAGCTGTGCTGGTTGCTGCCGAAGGCGCGCGCGCAGTTCCGCCTGCGGGGCCGGCGCTTGGTGATGGCGCCTGAGGAGGAGCTGGCGGCGCGCCAGCGGCACTGGCTCCAGCTCCATCCGGGTGCCCGATCCCTGTGGGGCTGGCCGGAACCGGGCGCACCCCTCCAGACCGATGCAGTGTTCCCCAGCGCACTGGCCGATGGCACGCCCACGCCGGAGTGCTTTGAGCTGGTGCGGATCCAGCTGGAGAGGGTCGAGCTGCTGGAGCTCACGGGCCATCCTCACCAGCGGCGGCGCTGGCACGCCGATCAGGACTGGGCTGAGGAGCGGCTCAACCCCTGAGCTGCAGCTCAAGCTCCGCCAGGCGACGACCGTTCACTCCCAGATCGGAATCCCCGAGCCGCGACACCGACCGCGCCTGCAGCACGCCACGGCTCGGATCGGCATACAACTCCAGATCGTCGACAAAGCCGAACAGGGCACTGCTGGCCGTGGCGTGCAGATAGCCGCCTGCCAGCTCCACGACGGTGGTGCGCGGCGTCGCTTCGATCATCGGCACCAGAGCCGCCAGGGCCGCCTGCGGATCGGCCACAGTCCAGTTGGCACGAGCGCAATGGGCGGGGCTGGAGCAGGGCGACAAGGCACCGTTGTGCACCCCCAAATCGGCGGGCACAGGCCCCACCAGATGGAACAGGGCCAGGGTGAGCGTGAGCAACAGGGCGGTCATCAACGTCAAACCTGCAGGTAGGGATCCAGGAACGCCAGGGGCCGCTCCATCGTTGCGGAGAAGCCGAGGATGCCGCGGTCGCGGTGGCTGTACAGCAGCGTGTCATCCGCATCGAGCAGGACGGTGCCGCCCCGCTGGGTGATGTGGGCGTCGCTCGGCACATAGGTGCGCCAGCGGCCGAGCACCTCCACCATGTTGCGCAGCCGCACCGTGGCCAGCTCGAACGGACGTTGGTAGCCGCGGCCGAGCACATCAAACAGCGGACTCTCCAGCCGGGCCGGTGCGCGTCGATCGCCGCTGTAGCCACGCAGCACCTCCGCCAGGGTGCCGGGCGAGCCGATGCCGGCACACATCAACAGCAGGCCCGGCCATGGGCCGCCGGGGGCCTTCAGGCCGCTGTAGAGGTCAAGCTGCCGGTGCAGGGTTGGTTCGGCATCCACCTGCAGCCGGGCCCGCGGAAAGCCGGTGTAGGCGCAGAAGCGATCGGCACCGGCCGCGTCGCCGATGCCGATCGCCAGCAGGGCGATGCCGGCCGCCTCCAGCCTGGGCAGGGCCTGCACCAGGGCCTGGGCGTATTCCAGGCTGTCGAAGTCACCCAGCTGGCTGAGCAGCACCACCAGCCGCCGCCGGCCGGTGGCCATGCCGGGCACAGCAGCGAGATGCTGCAACAGGGGTTCAGGGGCCAGGGACGCAGTCATGCCCGTCAAGATGATGCCAACAATTAACAAGCGCGATGGCGTGGCGGCGCGTGCAGGCGGGCATGCGGGGAAAACGAGCCCGCGGCCGCTCGGACCAGCCCCGCTTCCACGGGATTGAGGTCGTTGCATCCTGGCTGGGCGCCTGCGTCGGGCTTCTGGGCATCGGCCCCTGGGTGATGGCTCTGCCGGTGGGGGCACGATCGCCGTTGCGCTGTCTGCAGTCCAGGGCGGCGCCCTACCCCGGACACTGGCTCTGAAGCGGACTGCGAGACTGGCCAACCCAACGCGGTGATGGCTGGCCATGGCGCTCGATCAGCTGAAGGCCTTCCTCAAGCGCATGCAGGGTGATGAGGCCCTCAAGCAGCAGGTGCTGGCGGCCGCCACGGCCGACGACGTGGCCCAGATCGCCCTGAAGCTGGGCTTCGAGTTCTCCGGCGATGAGTTGCTGCGCGTCTCCGGGCAGCGCTTCGACCGGGTGACCGTGCGCAAGAACGACATCCCCGGCGAATACAACTGAGGGTTGCGACGATGGACCTGCCCCGGCTGGCGTCGGCGCTCAGGCCGGTTTGACCGGCAGCGGCTGGAAGCACAGCGGCTGGCGGGGTTCCATCTGTACAGACCAGAGGCCGGAGCTGAGCCGTTGCAGCTCGGTGATCAGCGCGGTGGTGTCGCCCCCCTGGATCCAGTCCGCCTTCAGCCGCGGCACCTGCTCCATCAAAGCCTCGATCGGTACGGCCGCCAGCAGCAGGCTGCAGGCACCGGCCGCCCGGCGCAGCACCCCCTCCTCACTGCGCTGCCACACCCGCACCAGCAGCTCCAGGGTCTGCTGACGGCCCACCTCCCCAGGGTCGCCAGATGGGGGCAGGGGCTCGCGCAGGGATTTGCCCTGCAGCGGCATCGCCCGCACGCCGTTCTGCTCCACCAGGGCGAGCGCGATCAGATAGGGGGCGGCGTCGGCCATGAGCTCAGAGCAGGGAATGCCAATGACACAGTGGACCCTGGCCGGCCCCAATCGCCAGGGACTGTCGCAGGGCCGCCTCCACGTAGGTCTTGGCGGCGGCCACGGCGGCGATCCACTCCAGCCCCCGGGCGCGCCAGGCGGTGATCGCCGCGCTGAGGGTGCAGCCGCTGCCATGGGTGTGGGGGGTCTCCACCGGCGCGTGCTCCAGCCACTGGCCACCGCCATCACGGCTGAGCAGGTAGTCGCGGCCGCGGAGTTCCGGCAGGCCCCCACCCTTGATCAGCACCGCCGCCGGCCCCAGTGTCAGCAGCTGCGCCGCCGCCGCTTCCACTGCGGCGGCGCCATCGATGCTGTAGCCGCTCAGCAGCCTGGCCTCATGCAGATTGGGCGTGATCAGGTCGGCCAGGGGCAGCAGCAGCGTGCGGTAGGCGGCGATCGCTTCCGGCTCCAGCAGCACCGAACCGGCCCGCGACACCATCACCGGATCGATCAGTCGCGGGATCGCCAGCGGCTCCAGCGCCCGGGCCGTCGCCGCGATCAGATCGGCGTTGAGCAACATGCCGGTTTTCAGCGCCGTCACCGGCAGGTCGGACAGCACCGCCTCGATCTGGGCGCTCAGCGCCTCCGGGGGCAGGGCATCAACCCGGATGACACCGCAGGTGTTCTGGGCGGTGACGCAGCTGATCGCCGAGCAACCGTGCACCTGCAGGGCCAGGAAGGTCTTGAGATCGGCCTGGATTCCGGCGCCGCCGCCGGAATCACTGCCACCGATCGTGAGGGCGATCGCGGGGGGCATCGGGCTGGGGCCAGAACGACCTTGATCCTGGTTCAATCGCCGCCAGGGCTGCGGCCGCCAGCACCAGGACCAGCAGCCACCACCGCCAGGCAGGACCGCTGCGTCGGCGCCGTGGTCGCACACCACCACCGCCACCGCCACGACCCACACCCTGCAGCGGCGTGCCACAGCGACCGCAAACCATGCGACCGGCCAGGCTGCGATCGGCGCGAATGGACCAGCTGCCGCAACGCGGACAGGCCATGACGGACTCAGGGAGCGTGCGAGTCCATCGTGGCAACCGCCGCGGCGGGACTGGCCTGCAGGCGCCACAGAGCCAGGCCACCGCCGCGACCGCGCGCCGCCAGCCAGCCGGAACGGTCGCGGTGGATCAGGGCGAAGAAGGGCAGCCGCCGCGGTGCCGGCTTCGGCAGCTGCCGCTGCACCAGCAGTCGATCACCGAACCGCAGTTCGACGCTCTCAAAGCTGAACAGCAGCAGCGGCCGACGTCCCTGCAGACGGCCGGGGCCCTCAAAGCGCAGCTCCAGACCACCGAGGTTGACGGCATTGCGCAGCCGCAAACCCTCCGACGTCGCGCCGATCTCCAGGCGGGCGGCCAGGGCGCGCAGCAATCCGCCACTGAGGCCATCGGCCCGCTGGCTGCCCCGCGACCAGACCCGCTGCAGCTGCCAGCAGCCGATGAGATCTCCGTCCTGCAACCCGGTGCCGCAGCCGCGCACCTGACGCTCCAGCGCCAGCAGCGGGCCTGCCGTCATGGGTTCTGGGCTGGATGCTTCGATGAATGGTGGCATCACTGCGCTCATTGCGGCCTGGTGGCGATCACAGCAAAGAACGGATCGCCGGCCCCGCCCACCAGGCCCTTCCAGCCGTGGGCGCGGGTCGGCTCGGCGATCAGCTCGGGCCTGGGCCATCCCTGGGCCATCAGCACCTCGGCGACATAGGCCAGGTGTTCGCGGTCGCTGCCATCGGCCCAGACCTGCGGCGCTTTGGTGAAGAACATGCGGTTCGAGAAGGCCACGATCAACTGCCCACCGGGACGGGTGATGCGCAGCAGCTCGGCTGCCACTGCCTCGGGGTATTGCAGGTATTGCCAACCCGCCACAATCAGCGTGGCATCGACGCTGTCGCTCTTGAGCGGAATCTCCTGATTGAGGTTGAGGTTCTGCAGCCAGTGGCTGTCGAGGCGTTTGTTGGCCGCCAGCTCCTTCTCGTTGAGGCCATGGCCGATCACCCGCTCGTAGATCACCTCAGCCGGTAGGTGCGACACCCAGCTGGACATCAGATCGAGCACCACTGCACGGGCGGGGATGCGCTCCCGGTAGAGCTGGGTGAGCCGCTCGCGGAAAGCCTCATCCAGATGCTGCACAAAACGCGGCTCGGCGTAAAAGAGCTGGTCGTCGCTGCCATCCCATTTGCGCCGCTGCGATTCCGAAAGCACCTGAACCGCCACGCCGCTGCCACAAACGCGCTTGGACACTAACGAGTGAGGGCGGGCTGGCGCCGCTCCTAGGTTTCAGGCGCCTCTGCAGTTGGATTTCCCTTGAGCAGCACGGGGCCGGCAACGGCGGACCTGGCGGTGATCGGTGCCGGCGTCAGCGGCTGTGCCCTGGCGGCGGAGCTGCGGCGGCGCGGCTGGCGGGGGGCGCTGAGCCTGCTGGAGATTGGCCGAGGCCCGGGGGGACGCAGCGCCACGCGCCGCTCCCGCCGCGATCCGGCCCTGGCGATCAACCACGGCGCGCCGCTGTTCAACATCACCGGCAGCCCCGAGCCACACCTGCTCGAGCCGCTGCGGCGGGGCGGCTGGCTGCAGCCGTTTGCGGGTGCCATTCACAGCCTTGATGCACAGGGTCAGCTCGGCCCCCTGCGGGATGACCTGTTCTGCAGCGGCCAGCTCTGGCAGGGCCAGCCGCAGATGGATGACCTTTGCCGCGGCTTGCTGGCCCTCGCCGCCGCTGGCGGCGGCGCCGCCCCGACTCTGCGCAGCAGCACCCTGGTGCGGTGGCTGCAGCCAGGCCGCGATCCCGACGGCGGTGCTGGCTGGACCCTGCTGGATGGCGACGGCGACGTGCTGCTGCGCTGCCGCTGGCTGGTGCTGAGCGGCACGCTGCTGGCCCATCGCCGCTGCAGGACGGTGTTCGGCTGGGATGACATCCCCCTGCAGCGGGCCGCCACCCAGCTGGACGACCCGCAGCTCAACCGGGCAGCCATCAGCCTGGCGGCGATCGACTCCAGCCCCAGCTGCCATCTGCTGCTCACCCTGCCGGAGGCGGTGGCTCAGGCCTGGCGGCTGCAACCCTGGCGCTTGCTCAGCTTCACGACTGCGGCGCAGCAGCGCTGGGGCCTGCGCCGCGTCTCTCTGCAACCGCTCAGGGATGGCCGCTGGGCCGTGGTGGCGGAATCGAGCGCCGACTTCGCCCGTGGTCACCTGCAGGTGTACGGCTCACGCTCCTCAGCTGCTCAGCTGCTCGCAGCGCCCACCGATCCGAACGGGGAGCAGCAGGTGATGGCAGCCCTTGAGCGGGGCCTGCAGGCGGCCCTCGGCCTGGCCACCGCTGGAGCCGAGCGGCAGCTGATGCGCTGGGGTGCTGCCTTCCCGCAGGCCCCAGGCCTCGACCCTGGCCTTGCCCTGTGCCGCAGCAGCCGGATCGGCTTCTGCGGTGATGCGATCACCGGCCCCGGCTTCGGCCGGGTGGAAGGCGCCCTGCGCAGCGCCGAAGCCCTGGCGGCGCGGCTGCTGCCGCAGCTCTAAGCCGGGACCCTCAGACCCAGTTCATCAAGCAGGGCCTTGTGGCGCGCCACCGGCACGAAGCTGTGGGCCGCCATGGCGCCGCTCACAGCCACGGGCGGTACACCGATGCCCGGAAAGACCCCCGCACCGCAGAGCATCAGTCCATCGATCGGAGTCGTGCCGGCTGGGAACGGCGACTGATCGGCGCCGATGGCCGGGCCATAGCTACCCCGATGCACGTTCAGGTAGCGACGATGGCTGAGGGGGGTGCCCTGCAGCTCGATCACGATCCGATCGGCGAGATCAGGAACCAGCTGCGCCAGCACCTGATGGAAGAGGCCGCAGCGCTCAGCCTTGAGGGCGGCGTAGGCGGCACTGCCGGGCTCAAGATCGCGCCAGAGCTCCCAGGGCTCATTCGCCGGGGTGTAGCCATGCAGCACCTGATGGCCCGGCGGCGCCAGGGCGGGATCGAGCAGCGAGGGCATCGACAGCACCAGCATGTTGCGCTCAGCGCTGATCCCCCGCCGCCAGTCCCCCACCCAGACGTGGTGGACCGGCAGATCCTCAAGGCCCTCACCGCGAAGGCCGAGGTGCCAGTGCAGGAAGCTGGCGCAGGCGGGGGTGGCCTGCACCTGCTCGCGCCAGCGGCGCGGCAGGGCCTCCTCCGGCAGCAGGTCAAGGGTGTCCCAGGGGCTGGCATTGCTGACCACACCGCTGCGAGCGCGCAGTTTCTCCCCACCCTTGAGCTGTACGCCGACGGCGCGGCCGCCCTCGATCAGGATCCGCTCGACGGGCGCCTGGCAGCGAAGCTCCCCGCCATGGCGGCGCAGGCCGCGCACCAGGGCATCGGCCACCGCAGGGCTGCCGCCGAGGGGGTACTCCAGGGCTGCATCAGGCCGGAACCAGTCGCCGAACAGGGTGGCCATGGCGGCAGCGCTGGTCTGATCCAGG
Source organism: Cyanobacteriota bacterium (assembly GCA_041158125.1). GTDB lineage: Bacteria > Cyanobacteriota > Cyanobacteriia > PCC-6307 > Cyanobiaceae > Vulcanococcus. Next base: position 56,888 of record JBEBCC010000075.1, on the reverse strand, counting down.
GGCAGGCCGGAGATCAGAAACGACAGCATCTCCACCCAATGGAGCAGGAAGGGATCGCGCAGATGTCGGCGCACCATCGGCCCGAAGGCGCCGCCCAGAGCCGCGAGCCGGGGTGCGTGGCGCAGCAGGGCCGCCGAGCCGCGCGCCCCGAGGGCGCCGGCCATGCCCAGGCCGGGCCGCAGCGCCAGCAGGGGCAGAGCGGTGGCGGCGCGGCAGTAGGGCTCGAGCCAGGTCATGAAAGCCGTCCACTCCTCGGCGGCGGCCTGGCCGCGCAGCTGGCGCAGCACCTGCAGGAAGGGCTCGGCGCCGACGCCGACGCGCAGCTGCCCCTCCGGCAGCAGGAGGCCCCAGTCCTGATAGGAGATCACTGGCAGCTCTTCGCCGACGGCCCGCAGCACCTGGGCCAGTGGATTGGTGGAGGGCCATCGGCCGAGGCCACTCCAGAGCGATGGTCCCGATTCGAACTGAAAGCCGCGACGCTCGAATCCGTGGGTGGCACCGCCGAGGCGATCGTGGGCCTCCAGCACCAGCACGTCCAGCCCGTGGCGAGCGGCCATGGCCCCGCAGCAGAGGCCCCCCAGGCCGCTGCCGACCACGATCAGATCCGGGCTGCTGCTCAAGAGCGGGGGGACTCACCACCTCCGATCATGGCCGCAGGCGTCGAGCTGCGCGCCAACATCAACGGGGATGAACCGCGGGTTGCTCAGGCCGCGGCCAGCGGCGCCGATTCCACAAGATCGGGTGCCAGGCGCAGGCCGCTCTCACCGGCGGGCACCTCCAACAGCTGAGCCTGGCGGATGCGCGAGATCAGTCGCGTCGTGGTGACGCGGGTGGCGCCGATCAGCTCGCCGATGCGCTCGTGGGTAAGCCGGAAGGGCAGATCGCACCAGGGCCCGCACCGGCGGCCGAGGCGGCGCACCAACAGGCTGAGCAGCGCGTGGAGACGCTGTTCGGCGCTGCCGAGGTGGCGGATGCGCAGCAGTTGCAGGGTCCACTCGTTGACGGGATCCATGCCGGCACCGGCGCCGGATTCGGCTGCGCTGCGGAACAGCAGCGGTGTCAGGGCTTCCACGCAGACGCCCTCACTACAGAGGCGATCCGTGCGCAGCTGATCGCCGGGTTGCAGGAAGGCGATGGTCATGCCCTCGGTCTCTTCGCAGGGGCAGTACACCCGCGCCATGCCTTCGAGCACCTCGATGCAGCTGCCCTCAGGGCGCAGGACGGGATTCAGCAGCACTGACTGCCCGACGGGGATCCGCACGGCGTTGACGGGGACACCAGTGGAAGAGGGAAAGCGCATCGAGTCGGACGAGGGCCGCCAGGCCGGGATGGCGCACCACCACGACCGAGGGCTAATTGTGAATGCGTCGCAACCTAAACAACCCTCCGAGGTTTTTGCAAGCGATTCTCAATAACAACGGCAATTGCGAGCTTCGCCCGGTCGTGGTCGGGCTGTGTGGGAGCGAGTCGCCGGCATCCCGGATCAACGGCCCCCAGCAAAAAGCCAGCCGGGCAAGCCGGCTGGCGCAGCGGACCCTGGTTGGCCTCTGCAAACGGCCCGGCTCACTGCCAGCCGTTGCTCTCCATCAGCCGCACCGCCGCTCTGTTCTTTGCTCCCATCTGCTCGGCTGAGACGCCATCGGCGCGGAAGTTGCCGAAACGCCGCAGGATCGGGTTGTTGCCATAACCCTTGAGCGGGTACTCGTGGTTGGCTTCGGCGTAGCCACGGCCACCGCTGGGCGAGGCCAGGAACTCGATCAGCTTCAAGGCCGCCGCCGGGTTGGTGGCGGATTTCAGCACCCCTGCACCACTGATGTTGACGTGGGCCGGCGTGGGGATGATCACCTTCAGGCGGTTGGCCAGGGCCTTATCGGCGCCGCCGGCATCACCGGAGAGCATGCGGGCCACGTAATAACTGTTCACCAGCGCCACAGCGCACTGGCCGTTACCGACGGCACGGATCAGTGGCGTGTCCGATGTGAAGTAGGGCTGGCGCACATTGGCGACCATGCCCTTCACCCAGGCGGCGGCGGCCGCATCGCCGCGCAGGATCATCTGATCGGCCACCAGCGACTGGTTGTAGACGCTCTTGCGATCGCGCAGGCAGAGCTTGCCCTGCAATGCCGGCCTGGCCAGATCGGCGTAGGTGCGGATGCTCGAGGGATTCACCTGCTTCGGGTTGACGATCACCACCCGCAGCCGGCGGGTGAGGCCATACCAGCGCCCCTTGGAATCGCGCAGGTTCAGCGGCACATCACGCAGCAGCGTCGCCGAGGGCGACGGGCGGAACAGCCCCAGATCCGCCGCCTGATCCAGGCGTGCCGCATCGGCCAGCACCAGCACGTCAGCGGGACTGTTGCGGCCCTCGCTGCGCACCCGTTGGATCAATGCATCATCCTTGGCCTCCAGCAGCCGGACGCGGATGCCGGTGCGGGCGGTGAACTGCTGATAAAGAGCCTTATCGGAGTTGTAGTGCCGACCGGAATAAACGCCGATCTCCTGGCTCTGGGCCTCAGCGCGACCAGCACCGTCGCCGCTGTCCAGCGCACCGACGGCCACAGCGGTGGCGGCCGTACCGCTCAGCCCGAGCAGCAGGGCCAGACCCAGGCGCTCAGGCCGGCGGCGGTGCAGCTGCAGCCGCGGCAGCGACGCCAGACGCAGCTTCGACAAACGAGCCAACGGCGGTTTGAACAGAAACGACACGACGCAACTCAAGGGCCTGAGGAGCACTCTGCCGCCGTCGCCACCCCCTGCGCAGGGCCGTGGACCTTCGGCCACCCGCCGCTGTCACATCGGTCACATCATGCCCATCCCAGGCCCGGCGCCCCTCGGCCCCTAGCCTTCACGGCCATGACGATCGTCGCCTCACCACCGCTGGTCTCCCCGCCGCGGCGGGGGGTGCTGGGCTCAGGCGTGCTGCTGCTGTGCGCCCTGGCCCTGGCACCGCTGGTGGGCTTGCTGCTGTTCGCCAGCGGCGGACCAAGTGGTGTGAGCAGCCTTCAGCTGGGCAGCGATGGGCCCCGGCAACTGCTCAATACCCTGGTCCTGGTGCTCGGGGTGGGGTTGCTGGCCGCCCTGCTCGGCACGGCCAGCGGCTGGCTGACTGCTCGCTGCCGCTTCCCCGGCCGCCGCCCCCTGCGCATCGCTCAGCTGCTGCCCCTGGCCACCCCCAGCTACCTGCTGGCCGCCACCGTGATCGACCTCGGCAGCCGCCTCAATCTGCGGGTGCATGGGCTGATCCCCACCGCCGCCGTGCTGGTGCTGAGCACCTACAGCTACGTGTTCCTGCTCTCCACCGAGAGCTTCGCGGTCAGCGGCCGCCGTCAGCTGGAGGCTTGCCGCAGCCTGGGAGTGGGGCCCTGGGGCAGCTTCCGGCGCGTGGCCCTGCCAATGGCCCTGCCCGCCATCGGCGCCGGCATGGCACTGGGGGGCATGGAGGTGGTCAACGAGCTGGGGGCGGTGGAGCTGTTGGGGGTGCCCACCCTCTCGGTGGGCATCCTGCAGCGCTGGCAGCAGGATGCCGATCCCCAGGGAGCCGTGGCCCTGGCGCTGCTGGCGCTGCTGATCGTGGCGCTGCTGGTGGGGGCCGAGCGCGGCCTGCGCCGGCGCAGCCGCTGCTGGAACCTCGGTAACGATGGTGATGCTGACCAGGGCTGGCCGCTGCAGGGCTGGCGCCGCTGGCTGGCCCAGGCCGTCTGCCTGCTGCCGCCGCTGCTGAGCCTGGGCCTGCCCCTGCTCTGGACGATGCTCAGCTGGGATCAGTTGCGTGGCGAGGACAGCCTGGAGCTGCTGCAGCTCACGGGCCGCAGCTTCGGCCTGGCGTTGCTGGCTGCGCTGCTCACCGTGGCGGCTGGATTGGCCCTGGCCATCGCCCGCCGCTGGATCGCCAGTCCGCTGCTGCAGCGCCTTACGTTCATCGCCGGGCTCGGCTACGCCGTTCCCGGCACCGTGCTGGCCCTGGCCCTGATGCTGATCGGCGGTCCCCTGGCCCTGGCGCCGCTGCTGCTGCTGGTGTGGGGCTATGGCGATCGTTTCCTGGCGGTGAGCAAGGGCGGACTCGATGCCGCCCTCGAGCGCATTCCCCCCAGCGTCGATGAGGCGGCCACCTCCCTGGGCCTGAGCTGGCCTGGGGTGCTGCGGCGGGTGCACCTGCCGCTGCTGCGCGGTCCGCTGCTGGTGGGGGGGCTGCTGGTGTTTGTGGACACGGTCAAGGAGCTGCCTCTCACCTTCGCCCTGCGCCCATTCGATTTCGACACCCTGGCGGTGCGGGTCTACCAGTACGCCAGTGATGAGCGGGTCGGCGCCGCCCTGGTGCCGGCCCTGCTGATCCTGCTGCTGGGGCTGGTGGCGGCCGCTGCCCTGATCCCCAGCCTGGAGCGACTGGAGCGCCGCTGAGGCGGGCTTCAGCGGCTGCCGGCAGGGCGCGGCAGGATCGTGGCCTGGTCGATCTTGCGGCCGTTCCTGTCCCAGGCCGTGAGCTGGAGGGCATCCGCACCGGCCTGGATCTCCACGAAGCTGTGCACGCTGAGGGCCTTCGCTGACTGTGCCGTGGGCAGCACCGGCCGCAGGCCGACACCCCCGCCACCGACCACGAGGTAGGTGATCCCATCGATCAGCACACTGCGCTCATAGTTGTGCTCATGGCCATTGATGTAAAGCTGAACGCCGTACTGATGCATGATTGGTGTCAGGCGGGCGCGCAGGGCCGGATTGTTCCCATAGAGACCGGAGGAGTAGATCGGGTGATGACCGACCACAACTTTCCAGGGGGCTGTGCTGCGGGCCAGAACACCGCGCAACCAGCTGAGCTGAGCCGCCCAGTCCGCGTTGACATTGGTGTCGAGCATGAAGAACTCCACCGGCCCGCGTTGCAGGTTGTAGTAGCGGCCTTTCATGCCGAACGGCGCATAGGCGATCTGGTGCGCACCGTTAGCCGTGCGGATGTCATGGTTGCCAAGCACCGCATGGAATGGCACCCCCGCCGCCAGCAGTTCCGCATAGGGGCGTCGGAAGGTGGCCTCGATCAAGGCCAGGTCGCCTGAGGGATAGATGTTGTCGCCACCCAGCAGCACCAGGTCCACCGGTGCACGGCGATGCAGGGCCGCCATCTGCTGCCCCACCGCCCGCTGATTGGCATCACCGCTACCGGTGTCGGCCAGGGCCAGAAAGCGAAGCCTGTCGCTGCGGCTCAGCGGCATCGGCGGCGGGGCAGGCGGCGGAACCGCCAGGCCCGTGCTGTGGAGGCCGACCACAAGCAGGGTGAAGGCGCCCGGCAAGAGCTGCAACAGGCTGCGACGACGCACGACTGGGTGGAGCGATGACCATGCCAGGTTGGCTCAGCAGGACCGAGTTGTCGCCCTGCCATCGGTAAGCACGGCCAGACGCTCCGCAGTGGTCGACTGCGACTTATTGCGGCTCAAGCGGCGGACGGGCCGGCGGTTCGCGCCGCTCCTGCCCTGGCACCACCAGGGGGCGGCGATGGGGCACGTTGCCGAAGTGCTCCCGTGCCAGCGCCAGCAGCTGAGCCTCGCTCAGGGCGGTGTCATCCAGTGTCACGACACCGGCGATCCGCTCCAGCAGCTGCCGATGGTGACGGCGGATGTGGGCGACGAGCAACCGGCGCACATCCGCCTGTCCCTGCCCATGGCCCAGCAACAGGACCGCGTCGGCGTCGGCGATCGCGTTGCTGATGCGTTCGAGGTAGTCGTGATCGAGGGGCGCCCGCTGCCCGGCCAGATCCCGCTCGTGGCGATGACTGAGATTCTGATCCCCCCCCCAGAGGCCGTGGGGATGCAACACGGATGCCTCCATCTGTTCCCCCTCAAACCGCCAGAGGCTGGCTCCGTGGTGATCGAGCCGTACCACCAGCCGCATGGCCTGATCACCACGCGGACCTGGCGGCGCCGGCTCGGGGTGCTCGGGGCTGATGCCGGCCTGCTGCAACAGACGCCGCAGGCGCAGCACCCCCTCCTCATCGAGCCAGGGGTGATGCAGCGACGGTGCGGCATGCAGGCAGGTGACCTGACCAGCCGGCAGGCGCACCTGCAGCCGGTGATCCGAGAGATGCTCCACCTCGGCGCCGAGGCTGAGCAGCAGGGCCTCCACCCGTGAGCAGCGCAAGCCGTGCTGCAGCGGATGGGCAAACAGGGCCTGCAGGGTCAGCTGATGCTGGCGCTTCATGGCAGCGGCGAGGCAGGGGCTCCGGCCGGACCCTATGCAGCCGCCGCAGGAGCGGGGGATGCTGCGGCGGGGACGCCGCGGCTCAGTCGCACCACCACTGCGCCACCACCTCGGGCGTGCCGTACCAGCAGGGGCCGAAGGCTTCTGCATGGGCCACCCCGCTCAGCACCAGGGTGCGTGAGCCCTGCAGGCTGGCCGACACCACCGGCACCAGGCCATCCCCAGCCAGCTCACCGTTGCCGGCGATGGCGCGATAGGAGCCAGGCGCCAGACGTCGCGCCGTGGCGGAGCCATCGGCAGGTTGCAGATCTCCAGCAACGGAGACGTAGTCCACCGCATCGGCGAAGAAGGCACCGGGATAGCGGCGGTCCACCAGTTGTCGCAGCGCCGTGGCCCGCAGGGCTGTGTGGGGACTGCCGAGGCAGAAGAGGCGATCGGCGAAGGCCGCGCCGTTGTAACGGCGCCCAGCGAAAGGTTCATCCCCCAGAAACAGGCGCAGCATCACGCCGCCGGAGCTGTGGCCGATGAGCGTCACCTTGCCGGTGGGCGAATCGCTGACCAGCTCCTGCACGATGGCGGCGGTGCGATCCAGCAGACGCCGCCAGCCCCAGGTTCCGATTGTGAGCAGCCAGTCGAGACGATCGGCGGGCACCAGCCGCACGGGCTGACCGCAGCGCTGCTCCAACCAACAGCGCATCGGTTCATAGGCCTCGGCCGTGATCAGAAAGCCACCGAGGATCACGATCGGCTGCACTGCCATGGTTCGGTCGGTTCGGTTGCCGAGGGCTATGGTGACCTCTGAACGGCGCTGCAACCGGCAGCCCACCGTCAAATCGTGCCGCTGCAGAACCAACTCAGTCCCCTCCGGCTGAGCAGCGTCATCAAGTCGGCGTCCAGCAGATCAGGCGAAGCGAAAGACAGGACAACTCCCCGTCAACATCACCGGCTCCGTTGAGCCGCCCATTTCGCCGGCTCCTCGGAGCCACCGAGCCCCGGCGCTTCTGAGCCAGCCCTACAGCCCGGCTCCCCCCAAGCCCCCATGCAGCTCAGATCTTCGGATCCTGCCGCGCACAGAGTGTTGACGCCGCCGGTTCTGTGAGCGTCGATCGCCCTCTACTGCCTGCAGCCAAGCGGTTCTCAGCAGCGCATCGACCTGTCGCGAATCCACAGCAACGACCGAATCCACCGCAAACCCGCAAACATGCAAGCGCCCATGAACACCACCTCGAACAGCCACAGACCACAAGCCAACCGACCCCAGAGCAACCGCCCCGCGCGACCGGCGGCGACCGCCAAGCCGACGCCATCTCCCGTCCGACCCGGCGGTTCTGAGCACCCGAGCTGGGAGGAGTTGTTCGGGCGCCGTTGAGCAGCCGTTTCACCACGGCATGGGACCGTGCACCAGGGTCGCATCAACCACCGACAAGCAGGCTGACGCCTGGCCAGATCTCTCTAGCGTGAGGCCATTGCCTGGCCACCATGGCGCCCGAGCGATTCTTTCTCGAGCTCAGCCACCCATCGGAGCTGTTGCGCGATGCACCGCATGTGGTGATCGTGGGAGGCGGCTTTGCCGGCCTCAGGGCCGCCCATGTGCTGGCGGGCAAGACCGTGCGCGTCACCCTGATCGATCGGCGCAACTTCTACCTGTTCCAGCCGCTGCTTTATCAGGTGGCTTCGGGGCTGGTGTCCCAGGCTGATGTGGCCTCACCGCTGCGGCAACTGGTCGGACAGGCCGCCAACATCCAGGTGCTGATGGGCGATGTGGTCGACCTGGATATCGAGCAGAAGGAGGTGATCTTCAACGATCGCCGCTACCGCTACGACCATCTGATCATCGCGGCCGGCGCCGGCAGCAGCTACTTCGGGCACGACGACTGGCGGGCCTTCGCCACGCCGATGAAAACCCTGGAGGATGCCGCTGCCATCCGTCGCCAGGTGCTGAGTGCCCTGGAGGAGGCCGAACAGACGCCGGACCCCGCGCGTCGGCAACTGCTGCAATCGGTGGTGGTGATCGGCGGCGGGCCGACCGGCTGCGAGCTGGCCGCCTCCCTCAACGACCTGATGCGCCACACCCTTGAGCGCGACTTCAAACAGCTGGATCCGCACCGATGCAAGGTGACGCTCGTCGACCCGGGCGATCGGGTGCTGCGGGCGATGGACCCGCAACTCTCCAAGGCGGCCGGTGATCGGCTGCTCCATTCCGGGGTCGAGCTGCTGCTGGGGGGCCGCGTTCAGGCGATCGAAGCGGGCCGGGTGGTGGTGGGCACCGCGGCGGGGGAGCGTGTGCTGGAGGCCGGCAGCATCTGCTGGACTGCCGGTGTCGCCGCCTCCCCCCTGGGCCGACTGCTGGCGGAGCGGACCGGCTGCAGCACTGACCGCGGCGGCCGCGTGGTCGTTGAACCGGACTTCTCAATCCCCGGTCACCCGGAGATCCGGGTGGTGGGCGATCTCTGCAGCTACAGCCATACCGCCAACGGCAAACCCCTGCCCGGCATGGCGGGACCGGCGGTTCAGATGGGCGGCTGGGTGGCGCAGGACATCCTCGCCAGAAGTCAGGGTCAGACCCATGCGCCCTTTGTGTTCACCGATTTCGGCAGTATGGCCGTGGTCGGCCCGCTGTTCGCCGTGGCCGATCTGCGCGGACTCCGGCTGAGCGGGCCCCTGGGCTGGCTGCTCTGGGGTCTGGCCCACCTGGCTTTCATGCCCGCCTCTGAGAACCGCATCACCCTGCTGACCAAATGGCTCTGGGCGATCGCCACCCGTGAGCGCTCCGCCCTGGTGATCACGGCGGACGCGAGCTGAAGGGCGTCGCCGTCTCCCCGCCGGCAGCTCAGGGATCGGGCGAACAGGTCACCTCCGCCAGGGCGTGATAAATCGGTTGCGCCACCAGCACCCTGCTGACAAGGGCCGCCAGCACGGACGCCACCAGCATCCCCGGCAGCAGCTGCTGATCCCCGGCCAGGCGCAGGGCGAACAACACTGTCATCACCGGCAGCTGGGTGGCGCCGGCCAGGCCTGCCACCATCCCCAGAGCCAGCCCGAGGCCAGACAGTCCCACCAGCGCACCCAGGTTCTGGCCCAACAGTGCGCCGAAGCTGAAGGCCGGATCGATCAGGCCGCCCGGAATACCTGCCCCCAGAGCCAGGGCCGGGCCGACGACCCGCATCACCAGGATGAGCAGATCCGCGAGCAGGCCGCTGCCCAGCAGCCCGCGCGGATGATCGCCGGCGATCAGCTGGCCCATCAGCGCTTCGCCATCGCCGCCGCTGGCCCCGCCGCTCACCAGAAGGAACAGGCTCAGCAGGGCGCCCAGCACCAGGCCCAGAGGCAGCGGTCGCTGCCGGGCCAGGCGGAGAAAAGCACGCGTCAGAGCCAACAGCAGCAGGCCGAAGCCGGCCCCCAGCAGGCCGCCCAGCAGGCCGATCGGAATCGCCCACAGCACCTGCATCAGCTCCAGCGGCTCGACGCCGAGCGTGCCGAGGGCGAACTCCGGCTGGCCGGTGAGGTTGCTGAAGGCTGCCGCCACAGCGCAGATCACCAGTGCCGGCCAGATCAGCCGGGCCGCAAAGCGGCCGGTGAACTCCTCGGCCACGAACACCACCCCCATCAGCGGCGTGTCGAAGCCACCGGCCAGGCCAGCGCCGGCGGCGACCGCCAGCAGATCGGCCTGGCTGAGATCGGGCAGCAGACGCGGGAAGCGGCGCCGCAACCCCTGGGCCACGGCGGCGCCAACCTGGACCACCGGGCCCTCGCGCCCCAAGGGCAACAGGCTGAGGGTGGCGATGGACCATAGGCCTAGCCGCTGCAGCGTTGGACAGAGGCCCAGCAGGCGCGGTGCCCGGGCCGGATCCTCAACGCTGGCCATGGTCTGCGGGATGCCTGATCCGGCCCCGGCCGACCAGATGCCCCGCTGCAACAGCAACAGCAGCGGCACCGCCAGCAGCGGTGAGCAGGCCAGCAGCAGGGTGTCAGCGCGCCAGGGCTTGCCACTGAAGGATGGCAGCTGCAGCAGCAGGGTGTCCTGCCAGCGATCAAGCAGGTTGAATGGCCAGCAGGCCACACCCACCAGCAAGCCCAGCACCGCCAGCTGGAACAGCTGGCGCAGCAGGGCAAGGATCCTCTCGCGAGGCATCAGCAGCACAAGCAGCTCGGTGAATCGGTCCATGATCTCCTGGACGCATGCCTCTACGGCTCTGCTCAAAGCGGACGGCGATGCACGCGACCCAGGATCAGAGCGATCAGGATCGCCACATACAACTGACCGGCGATCGTGATCGCGTAGGCCAGAACCTGGGCACTGACATCACGCGGGGCCAGCACATCGGTGCCGACGGTGGTGAGCAGGCCGTAGGCGGAGGCCATCAGGGCCGGGGCCACCACCAGTGTGTTGTCGATGCTGTGGCCGGCGCCCTGCAGCAGGGGTGGCAGGGCACTGACGGCGAAGCCGGCCGGATGCAGCACCCAGAGCGCCGTCAGCAGCACACCACCGGCGATGCCCACCAGGAAGTAACCGGAAGCCGCCCCCAGCACCACCGAGACGGTGACGAACGGCTCGCGGATCAGTGTCTTGACTTTGCGCACCACCGCCACCAGCAGGAACAGCACCCACACGGCCACATGGGGCAGGGTGAGCCAGCGCCCCGCGGCCGGAGCCCAGAGCAGCGCCCCATGCCAGAGCAGCTCCAGCGACACCGCCAGAGCGCCAAGGCCGTAGATCACCGGCCGGGTGGAGCGCAGGGGCGAATAGCGGCTGATGGTGCCGACCAGCACGATCGCCAGCAGGCTGAGCAGCAGCGACAGCAACCAGGGCACCCGCTGCGCCAGGGGCAGCAGGGCCAGCAACAGGAGCTCCACCACCAGCGTGATCCGATAGCCGAAATGGCGATGGCGGATCTGCTGAAGCGATCGGTGCGTCAGCTTCACAGACCGGGGCTGCTCTGCATGATGCCGCCGTCGGCAAAGATGCTGGTGGCGGTGATGTAGCTCGCGGCGTCGCTGGCCAGGAATGCCACCACCTTGGCGATCTCCTCCGGCCGGGCCATGCGCCCCATCGGAATGGCGGCGTTGAGCTTGGCCAGCAGCTCGGGATTGTTCATTGTCGAATCGTTGATCGGCGTGGCCACCGCACCGGGGCCGACGTTGACAATCGTCACTCCCTGGCCGGCGAGCTCCACACCGGCGGTACGGGTCAGCATGCGCACGCCGCCCTTGGCCACGCAGTAGGGGGTGTTGTTGGGCATTGGCCAGTCCTCATGCACCGAGGAGATGTTGATGATGCGGCCGCCACCGCCCTGGGCGATCATCTGCTTGGCGGCGTATTGAGTGGCGAAGAAAACGCTGCGCAGGTTCACGTTCAGCACTCTGTCGAAGTCCTCGGGGGTGGTATCGAGGATTGAAGTGCGCGTTTCAATGCCGGCGTTGTTCACCATCACGTCGAGGCGGCCGTAGCGATCCACCGCCGCCTGTACCAGGCCCTGCAGATCGTCGAGCTTGCCTACATCCGCCTGCACGCCGAAGCAGGTGCCGCCAAGCTCGCCGATCTCCTGCTCCAGCGCCTCGGTGACCTCGGGATGGGAGCGGTAGTCGATCACCACACGGGCGCCGAGATGGGCGACGGTTTCGACGATCGCCTTGCCGATACCGCTGTTGCCGCCGGTGACGATGATCACCTTGCCCTTAAGAAAATTGGAAAGGGTTTCAAGGGCCAAGGGGTTGGTGGCAGTCATGGCGAAGACGCGTTGGCGTTAGCGGTTTGCGCCGACGCTAGGTCGCGTCTGCAGGACTGTCCTCTGTCTGAAACACCAGCGTGATCAGCAGTCATGTCCATGAAAGTTCGCAGACATGTCCAAGGAAATGCCTACGCTGAACTCGCTGTTCCCGTGCCCACCTCGATGACCGCCGCTGGGCTTCACCGAGCCATTCACAGCGATCGCTTCCTAAAGCCTGTGGCTTCCTGCAGCCAGGCCCTCCAGCGAGGCAGCATGTTGTTGATCACCGGCCAGCTGCCGGTGGACACCGTCACCCATCTCAAGCTGGGCGACGGTGTCATCACCCTCGAATCCCGGCAGGTGATGCGCAACCCGCAGGCGGTGCCGGAGGAGGTCGGCGTTGGCTGCGAGCATCTGGTGAGCGCCACGGTGTACCTCACCGACATCGACACCCTCGACAACTTCGACGCCATCTGGCAGGGGTATTGCCCCGATCCCCAGGCCGATCCCTCGCGCACCGTTGTGCAGGTTGCCGCCCTGGTGATCGGGATTCAACTGGAGATCTCCGCGATCGCCATCAAAGACTGACCGCCATCCCATGAACGATCCTTTCAGCCTGGCGCCCCAGCCGGAAACCTACTGGCACCTGTGGACCGGTGCGGACGGCATCAGCCGCCAGCAGCGCTGCACGATCAGCGATTTCCAGCTCGGGCAGCTTGGACCTGGTAATTCCCCTCAGTTCTCAAGGCCCCTGTTCGATCAGGGCAAGGCGTTCGTCACCTATCTGCCGGTGGGATGGACCGCCGATTGGCATGAGAACCATGTGCCCAAGTGGATCTACGTGCTGCGCGGTGCCTGGTCGGTGCAGAGCATGGACGGCCAGATCGCGATCATGCGGGCCGGGGAGTATTCCTTCGGCGGTGATCAGGGGTGCACGACAACCGCCGAGGGCTACAGAGGCCATCTCTCCGCCCAGGTCGGGGATGAACCCTGTGTGCAGCTGATCATCCAGCGCAACGACGACGCCTGGAGACAGGCTTCACCCGGCTTTTTCCAATGAATCGACCCTCGGCCTGCACCGAGAGCCACGACCCACGCTTCGATGCGCTGGTGTTGTTCAACGCTGAACTGGAACTGCTGGCGGATGGATTCCGCTGGCTGGAGGGACCGGTGTGGTTCGGCGACCATCACTGCCTGCTGTTCAACGATATCCCCAGCAACCGCACCCTGCGCTGGAGCGAACAGCACGGCATCAGCACCTTCCTGGAGCCATCCGATTTCGCCAATGGCCAGACCCGCGATCTGCAGGGCCGCTTGATTCAGTGCCACCACCGCAGCCGCTGCCTGACGCGCCATGAGCACGACGGCAGGATCACCACGTTGGTGCGTGAAGCGGGTGGCCAGCGCCTGAATGCCCCAAACGATGTGGTCGTCAGAAGCGATGGCTCGATCTGGTTCAGCGATCCGCTCTATGGCCTGTGCAACGACTACGAAGGCGGACGCCAGGCCTCGGAGCAACCCCCCGCGCTCTACCGGCTCGATCCCGACGATGGGCAGGTCACGGCCGTGGCCAGCGACTTCGATGGGCCAAATGGCCTGGCCTTCTCACCCGATGAACAACTGCTCTACGTCGCCGAATCGGGGGCGCCTGGGGTAGCCAGACCGCGTCAGTACATCCGCCGCTTCCGGGTCAATGGTGATGGCCGCAGCCTCAGCGGCGGCGAGATCTTCCACGCGATCACATCGGGTTGGGCTGATGGCTTCCGCGTGGATGAGCACGGCAACCTCTGGTGCGGCGCCGCCGACGGCGTGCACGTGATCGCACCGGACAGCACCTTGCTGGGCAAGGTGCTGGTGCCGCGGCAGGTATCGAACCTCTGCTTCGGCGACCGCTTTCACAGTCGTCTGTTCCTCTGCGCGTCGACGGCGCTCTACGCCCTGTTCACCAACACCCGCGGCGCAGCCCGCCCCTGAGTGCTCCCGTCCAGCCCCCGACCTGAGCCGAAGCCATGGCCAATCCCCAGCTCGAAACATTCCTGCAGATCGTCAAGCGCGACCCCGATCTGCGGGAACGCGTCGGCGCCTGCACCAACCTCAACGCCATTGCCGACGTCGGCGCCAGCATGGGCTACGCCTTCAGTGGCGTCGACCTGGTGAAACACCAGGCGGAGGCGACGCTGCGCCTGTCGCCCGAGGAGCTTGAACCGATCGCCGCCGCCGTGGCACTGGAGGGTCACCTCTGGCTGATGCGGATCATCTGGGAATGAGGCGACGATGCAGATCACTTATCAACTCGACTGCGCTGATGCCGAAAGGATCGTCGCTGGAGCAGTGGCCGAGGCACAGCGGCGTGGCGCCAGGGTGACCATTGCCCTCTGCGATGCAGGAGGCTATCTGCTGCGACTGGAGCGCCTCGATGGTGCCAATGCAGCCAGCGCCGAGGTGGCTGCCGCCAAGGCGCGCATGGCGGCCCTCACCGGCCGGCCAAGTGCCGATCAGGAGCGGGCGATCAACGGCGAGCGTCCTGCATTGCTGCAGCTGGCGATGCTGCTCAACCAACCGGTTGCCGCCATGGGCGGTGGTCTGCCGCTGCTGCTGAGGGGGCATCCACTCGGCGCCATCGGCGTCTCAGGGATGACGCCCGATGTGGATGCCGCCATCGCCGCCGCTGGTGTGGCGGTATTCGACAACCTCTGCACCGTCATGTCGCGATGAGCAGCCCTGCTGAAACCCCCATGATCCGCAGCATCGGGTTCACCTGCCGCGATGCCGAGGCACTGGCGACGTTCTACAGCGATCGGCTCGGCTTCAAGCGGCCAGGCACAGCGCTCATCGTGGAGGGCGGTACCTATGCGGAGCTGGTGGGGCTGCCGGGCAGCCGTCTGCAGCTGCTGCAGCTGCAGATCGGTGCGGAAATCCTGGAGCTCATGCAAGTGCTGGAGCTGGGACCGGGACTGAGACCCGGCCGGCCGATCCCCGCCGATTCGCGAAGCTGCGATCTCTGGTTTCAGCACATCTGCCTGGTGGTGGCCGACATGGCCGCCGCGGCCGCGCCGATCCAGGCAGAGGTGAACAGCGGCCACCTGCAGCCGATCTCGAGTGCACCGCAGACCCTGCCTGCCTGGAACCAGGCCGCCGCCGGCATCCAGGCCTACAAGTTCCACGATCCCGAGGGGCACTGCCTGGAGCTGCTCCAGTTCCCGCCAGACAAGGGCGAGGCCCGCTGGCATCAGCGCGGCAAGCCCGGCAACACAGGATCTCCTGTTCTGGGAATGGATCACAGCGCCATCGCCGTGGCCGATACCCGCCGGAGCTGTGCCTTCTACGAGGAGCTGCTTGGTTTACGGCTGGGGGGTGATGGCATCAACAGCGGCAACGAGCAGGACCTGCTCGATGGCCTGGAGGGAACGCGAGTGCAGATCACCAGCCATCGCTGTCTGCAAGGCCCGGGCATCGAATGCCTCAACTACCGGCAACCGATGGGAGGACGACCCTTGCCGTCTGATCAAAGCGCTTCAGACACGGCTCACTGGCAGATCCGCCTGGCGGTGAACGACCTGAAGGCCATCGCCGAACGGGTGGAGACCTATGGCGGCAATCGGCTCGCAGGACCACTGACCCTGACCGACACGCAGGCGGAACTGCTGGGGTTTCGCCAGGCGCTGCAGATCCGCGATCCCGATGGCCATGCCCTGCAGCTGGTCAGCGATGGGCGCTGAGCCGCTGCCGAATCGCGACACTCGAACTAACTTGCAGCTGTTGCATCACCTGGGGCCGAAGCGATGGACGTCACCGTGGTGGAGCTGCTGGTGCCAGCGGCACCCTCAGTCCTCGCCCAGGCCGCGCTGCTCCTGTTGCGCCTGTTTGTAGGCGTGTGCTTTGTTCGCCACGGCTGGCCGAAGCTGCGCAACCTGCAGACCTGGGCCGGCATGCTGCAGACGCCCGCCTGGCTGTGTTTCCTCTCGGCTGCTTCGATGTGGGCCGGCGGTATCGCTCTGATCGTGGGTCTGCTGACGCCTCTGGCAGCCTGCGCGATCCTGGTGTCGATGGCGTACGCGATGCTGCTGGAGATTCGCAGCGGCTTCCCGTTCATCGCGCCGGATCCCTATCTGATTCCCGACGGCGACTATGCCGGTCCGATGGGAACCGGCGAGCCGCCCAGCTGGGAGAAGGCAGCGATGTATGTCGTGATGTGTGCAGTTCTGATGGGGTGCGGTGGTGGCGCTCTCTCACTCGACAACCTGCTGATTGCCGATCTGGTGCGATTGGCGCTCGGGGTCTGAACGCCAACTCTGAACGCCAACTCTGAATGTCAACGCTGTCGTAGATCCGCGCTGCGGCACCCGTTCGTGCCGCAGCCAGACCTGGCGCCACCGGGATCAGATCGACACAGCCAGCCGCTCCTTGAGGTGCTCGCCGACCCGCAGGGCATTGGCGATCGCCGTGAGCGAAGGATTCACGGCACCGATGCTGGGGAAGAAGCTGGTGTCGACGACATAGAGGTTGTCGAGCTCGTGGGCCTTGCAGTTCACATCCAGCACGGAGCTGGCTGGATCCGTGCCGAATCGACAGGTGCCGGCCTGATGGCCAACGGCGGCGATACCCATCGGGTTCTTGACGTAGATCTGCCGCTCGATCAGATGCTGCTTGAGGTACAGCTTGTCAAGCAAGCCCTGCAGGCGACCCCAGAGGCGATCAGCAGATGTCTGGTTGTTGACAGTGTACTTGAGGTGAATATGGCCGGCTGAATCAATGGTGACGCGGTTGTTTGGATCTGGAAGGTCCTCAGTGGTCAGCCAGAAATCAAGAGCATGCTCGGCGATCTGATCCATGCTCCAGCCAGGCATCAAGAACGTCTCCAGTGGCGCGTAACCCTTCATGATCGCACCGCGGGTTTTGCCGGTCATCTGAATATTTCCCATTGGATAGTCGTAATCATCATCACCGAAATACCAGTCATTGATCGAGATCGTCTTCTGGAAAATCGTAGGGTTGGGCTCATGCGAGAGCGCCACGGCCGCCTTGCTGTTGTGGAACATGTAATTGCGGCCCACCTGATCAGAGCCATTGGCCAGACCACGCGGATGCCTGTCATTGGCGGACATCAACAGCAGCCGAGCAGTGTTGGCCGCGCCGCAGCTGACGACGACAAGATCAGCGGAGTACTGCAGCGTCTCGCCATCGCGCACCAACTCCACCGCCGTCACCGTGGTGCCGGCGGTATCGGTATGCAGTCGCTTCACCTCGGCGCGGGTGAGCAGCGAGAGCCTGGCGCTGGCGGCCAGGGCCGGGCGCACCCCGCAGACTTCGGCATCCCCTTTGGCATGGACCAGACAGGGGAAGCCATCGCAGTTATTGCAGCGCCGGCAGCGGCTGTAGGGCATGTTGCCCTCATCGAGCATCACGCCACTGGGTGCGTGGAAGGGATGCAGGCCGGCCGAGCGCAGATCATCAGCCAGCTTCTGAATGCGGGGTTCGTGGCTGATCGGCGGATGGGGATAGGGCGCCGAGCTGGGGGGATCCGTGGGATCCTCGCCGCGCAGGCCATGGACGTGATACATCTCCTCAGCCCGCTGATACCAGGGCTCAAAGTCGCTGTAGCGCAGCGGCCAGGCCGGTGAGATGCCGTCGCGATGTTCCAGCTGCTCGAAATCTCGCTGACGCAGCCGGAAATGGTGAGCCCCATACATCTTGGTGGCACCTCCAACGAAGTAGTGGCTGCCCGGCTGAAAGGGATTGCCCTTGCCGTCGTACCAGATGTCGCGCGAGATGTAGCGGTTCTTCTGGAACACCTCCTCCGCATCCCAGTTCTGTGGCTCCTGAGGCAGCCAGTCGCCGCGCTCCAGGATAAGGATGCGCAGCCCGGTGGGAGCCAGCACCCTGGCCAGGGTGCCACCACCGGCACCGCTGCCGATGATGATCACGTCAAAGTGGCTGCCGTCAGGTTTCTGCAGCTGGCTGAGATCGTGGAGGCCGTTCACGGGTTAATGGTGATTACCCCCAAGCTAGAAACGACCAGCGGATCTGTCTGCATGTTGTGATTGTTTCTGGCTGCTACAGCTTCTTGGTGTGAGTGCACTGACGCCATCTACCACGACAGCCCCGCCCCCACGCCCAATCCCGTGCATCCAGGCTGAATCCGGCACGTCCTGTGAATAATCGTGGTCGTATCGAGATCGTGCCAATGGAAATATGGGCGCAGCCAGGACTATAAAAAGAGGTGGTCGACAAAGTATTGTGATCCTGCTATGAGATTGGTTCAACTGGATAGCGACTGAGCTGGTTGATCATCTTGCAGACCATCGCCGTCCAGCCGGTCTGGTGGCTGGCGCCAACGCCGCGGCCATTATCGCCGTGAAAATACTCGTTGAACAGCATCAGATCGCGCCAGTGCGGATCGTTCTGGAACAGTGGTACATCTCCATTGAAAGGGCGACGGCCATCGTCGCCGCGGCGAAACAGATTGACCAGGCGATGCTGCAATTGCAGCGAGGCATCCCAGAGGTTGAGCCACCGACCAGAACCCGTCGGGAATTCCACCTTGAAACTATCGCCGTAGTAATGGCCAAATTTCTGCAGCGATTCGATCAGTAGGAAATTGATTGGCATCCAGACCGGACCACGCCAATTGGAATTGCCACCGAACATTGCCACTGGACTATCTGCTGCGCTGTAGACCAGAGTCTGGCTGTCGGTCCCTTCCGTGAAGCTGTATGGGTGCTCACCATAGACCTTGGATAGGGCCCGGATACCATGGGGGGAGAGGAACTCATTCTCATCGAATAGCCTCTCGCAGATGCGCCGCAGGCGTTCCTCCGGTACTAGCGAGAGCAGCAGGCGATCGTTGCGCCATTGCCCCAGGTGCTGCACCAGCCAGTCCGGCTTGGTGTGCTCGTGCAGGAACCAATCCAGACTCTTCACGATATCAAGCATCGGTAGCCGCATTACCGTATCCACATCAAAGCTGGCCACGGCCAACAGGGGAATCAGGCCCGAAACTGAGCGACTTCGCAGGTAATCAGTGCTACCATCTGGGCGCTTGATTACATCATAGTAGAAGCCATCTTGCTCGTCCCAGTTGAGATAGCCACGGCTGCCTGGCCGGTTCAAGGTCAGGGCAAGCTGCGCAAAGTCATAGACAAATCGCTCGCAGATATCGGCGTATTCGGGTTCCTCTCGGCTGAGTTCAACGCTGATATTCAGTAGATTCAGACTCAGGGATGCCATCCATGCTGTGCCATCGCACTGGAGGATGCGGCTGCCATCCGCCAGCGGATAGCGCCGATCGAAGACTGCGATATTATCGAGGCCAAGGAAACCGCCTTCAAATAGAGAATCGCCGGAGCGGTCGTTGCGGTTGGCCCACCAGCCATACTCCAGAATCAGCTTACGGAGTGCAGCTCTCAGGAAGCTAAGATCAGGCTCCTCGCTGCTCTTACGTTCGATCTGGAAAATGCGCAGAGCCGCCCAGGCGCCGATCGGTGGATTTGGATCCGACAGCGCCCATTCATACGCAGGGGTCTGGGCATTCGGTGCTGTGTAGTGGGGCGAGCGCAGCAAGGTGCACTGGTGCTTCGCTGTCGCTGGGTCAAAGACGGCAAAAGCCACCGCATGAAACATCAGGTCCCACTGACAGAAATAGGGGTACTCCCAGGCATCGGGCATTGAGATCACATCATGGGCATGCAGCCGCTGCCAGCCGGCGTTCTGCGTGTGCCACCGCTGCGGCGGTGGCGCATCTGCCGTGGGATCGCCCTCAAGCCACCGCCATACACTCCAGCCGTAATACTTCTTGCACCAGAGCAAGCCAGCGGCAGCGCTGCTGTGAATCAGGCGATCCTGCTCCGAGAGGTTGGGCACGCGGCTGTTGAAGAAATCAGACCACTCCTGCTCTCGGCTGCGGAACAGCTCGGCCATGGCGGCGCCGAAGGGTTCCGGGCCAGGATTCGCCGCTGGTCCACTGAGACGCAGCTCCACCTGCCACTCCTCACCGGGCTGGAGAAGGTGTCGCAGCAGCCGCGCCGCTTTGGTGCCCTGCTGGGCAGGATTGATAGCCCCCTGGTCGCTATCAATCAGATGGCGATGGAAGCCATCCTTGTGATATGGGCGGCTATTTGGCTGCTGAAAAAGGCGTTCACAGTTTGTTTCGTTGTCGGTGAAGATCCAGCTGCCAGGCTCAGCGCAGCGCAGCTGATAGCAACCCAGCCCGCCGCCGGGCTCGGCCTGCAGAATGTCCCCCTGCAATCGCATCGGCCGCTCCTGCTCATCGGCATAACCCCAGCTCCAGGTGTTGCGCAGCCAGAGGGTAGGCAGGAGCGTCAGTGGTGCCGGATCGGGGCCGCGGTTGATGGCCCGGATGCGGATGGCAATATCATCAGCTGATGCTTTGGCATACTCGATGAACACATCGAAATAGCGACTCTCATCAAAGATGCCGGTATCCACCAGCTCGTATTCCGGTTGATCACGGCCGCGCCGACTGTTCTCAGTGATCAGCTGCTCATAGGGGAATCGCTGCTGCGGATACTTGTAGAGACCACGCATGAAGCTATGGGTGGGAGTATTCGCAATATGGAAGTAGTAATCCTTGATGTCCTCGCCGTGGTTGCCTTCCTCGTTGGCCAGGCCGAAAGGCCGTTCCTTGAGGATCGGGTCCACGCCATTCCACAGCGCCAGTGAGAAGCAGAGGCGGCACTGGTTGTCGCAGATGCCAAGCAGGCCATCCTCGCCCCAGCGGTAGGCGCGGGAGCGGGCGTGGTCGTGGGGGAAGGAGCGCCAGGCGTTGCCATCGGCGGAATAGTCCTCGCGCACGGTGCCCCACTGGCGCTCTGGTAAGTAGCTGCCCCAGAGATCCCAGGGCACCCCCTCGTGATCCCGCTCTGCCATGCGGCGCAGCTCTGATTCCTGAAGTGAGGTGGCGGCGGACCGGGTCGACTCGTCCATGGTCGTGGGATTGGACAGCGGGGGTCAGAGAGTGGCGAGCAGCTCATCGCCGATGCGCAACGCATTGGCGATCACGGTGAGGCCGATCGGCACCGACGGGCAGCTGGGGAAGATGCTGGCGTCGGCAATCCAGAGGTTGGCCAGCTCATGGCAGCGGCCCTGCAGATCCACCACCGAGGTGGCGGGGTTGGAGCCCATGCGGCAGGTGCCACAGACGCTGCCCATCACCGTCAGCGGCGCCTCACCACGCGGATGGGTCGGGGCCGGCTTGACGACGTGACAGAGGGGGTCGGCCTCCACCTGCTTGAGGGTGTCGATCCAGCGATACACGAGCCGGTCGTGGGCTTCGCGGTTGTTGGGCAGATAGTGGATCTGCAGATGGTTGCCGCGCAGGGTGAGACGGTTGTGGGGATCGGGCCGCACGGCGCTGCTGGCCCACCAGGCCACCGAACGCGACGCCAGCTGCTCCAGGCCGAAGCTGGGCAGCAGCTTGGTCACCAGCGACAGCACCGGCGGCGATTCGGCGAACAACGCGTCCTGCAATACGCCACCACCACTGAGGATCGCCCCCAGCGGAACGCTGACGTTGCTGTCACCCCAGTAGTAATCGGTGATGCCCAGGCTGCGTCCGTAGCGGCCGCTGGTGGGTTCCGCGGCCAGCTGGATCACCGAGGTGAGCTGGTGCTTCATCAGGTTGCGACCCACCTGATCGGAGCCGTTGGCCAGGCCGCGGCTGTGGTGCTCGGTGGCCGAGCGCAGCAGGATTTCGGCGCTGTTGATCGCACCAGCAGCAAGCACCACGGCATGGGCGCTGAACAGCCAGCTGGTGCCCTCGATCTCCGCTTCCACCGCCCGTACCTCGCGGCCGCTGGGATTCACATGCAGCCGCCGCACCCGTGCCCGCTCGCGCACGCAGACGTTGGCGGCGGCGCGGGCCGGTTCGACGCCGAACAGTTCGGCATCACCGCTTGGATCACTGACGGACTCGGACCAGCTCAGCGGCAGATCGAACGGATGGCTACCGCAGCGCTCCAGGGCGGTGCGCAGCTCCTGCAGGAACGGCTCGATCGGGCGTGGCCTGAAGGGGTAATCGCCTCGGCGCGGAGGCTCGGTGGGATCGGCACCAGCCTGGCCATGCACCCGATAGAGGGCCTCTGCCCGTTCATAAAAGGGGGCCAGATCGGCATAGCTGATCTCCCAGCTGGGCACCGGCCCCTCCTGCAACACCAGCGGCCCGAACTCGCGCTCGCGCATCCGCTGTAGCACCGCGCCCCAGATCTTGGTGTTGCCGCCGAGGGCGTAGATGGTCTGCGGTGAGAAGGGATCGCCGTCGGTGCCGAACCACTGCTCACCTGGATGATAGCGATCCTTGCGAAACAGATCCACATCGGCAACGTTCTGATCGGCCAGGGGCATGGCACCGCCGCGCTCCAGCAGCAGGACCGCCCTGCCGGCAGCCGCCAGCTGGCCGGCCAGGGTGCCACCGGCAGCACCGCTGCCGATCACGATCACGTCATAATGCTGGTCGTCGATGATCATGGAATCACTCCAGACGGGAAAGGGTTGCGCTTACTGCCATACGTAAATCAGTACAAAGAGGATGATCCAAATCACATCCACGAAGTGCCAGAACAGGGATGTGGCCTGTACGCCCTGCTCACCCCCGGCATAATTACCAGGGATGAACGATTTGATCAGCATGATGGTCATCAGCAGGATGCCAGTGGCCACATGCAGGCCGTGAAAGCCAGTCAGCAGGTAGAAGGTGCCGCCAAAGGTGCCAGCGGTGAAGCCGAAGGCGAGCCCGTGCCACTCCACCGCCTGGCCGATGAGGAAATAGACCCCCATCAGCATCGTCAGCAGCCAGAAGCCACGAAACAGCCAGAGCTTGTCGCGGGCCTTGTAGTGCTCCGCCAGCATGATCGTGCCTGAACTGGAGATCAGAACGGCCGTGTTCAGCAGCGGTGTGCGCCACTCCAGGCCTTCAACGCCAGGGGGAAGCCAATCGAGCGCCGAGGTCTTGAGGATGGCGTAACCGCTGAAGAACGCCAGGAAGATGACGCTCTCCGAACAGAGGAAAATAATGAAGCCGGTGAGGTTGTGGTTGATGTGGCCGTGCGGCTTGTCCGATTGAGGGGCAGTCACGGGAAGGGAGCTGCTCATGCCGCAGCCTCCTGCAGCTGCAGCCGCCGCTCGATCTCGACCTGGTGCTCAACCAGCGGCTCCCCGCTGCCGTAGCCATAGGGACGGCTGATCACGGTGGGGACCTCCTCGCCGAAGTTGTCCTCCGGAGGGGGAGAGGGCAGCAGCCACTCCAGGCCGATGGCATTCCAGGGGTTGTGGGTGGCACGCGGGCCACGAATCCAGGAGCTGATCATGTTCAGCAGGAAGGGAATGATCGAAACACCCAGCAGGAAAGCGCCGAGGCTGGCGAGCACATTCCAGAAGGCGAACTCAGGGTCGTAGCTGGAGACCCGCCGCGGCATGCCCATCAGCCCGAGAGGATGCATCGGCAGGAAGTTGAGGTTGGCCCCTGCGAATGTGAGCAGGCAATGCAGCTTGCCCAGTCCCTCATAGGGCATGCGGCCGGTGAACTTGGGGAACCAGTGGTAGATGGCGGCGAAGATACCCATCACCGCAGCGCCGTAGATTACGTAGTGGAAATGACCGACCACGAAGTAGGTATTCGATACATGGATATCAACTGGCACCGTGGCCAGCATCACGCCGGTGATGCCGGCGAACACGAAGTTCACCACGCCGCCGATGCAGAACAGCATCGGCGTGGTGAGCCGCAGTTTGCCGCCCCAGAGGGTGCCCAGCCAAGCGAACACCTTCACGCCGGTGGGCACGGCGATCAGCATCGTGGTGGCCATGAACAGATCGCGCATCCACTGGGCCACGCCGCTCGGGAACATATGGTGCACCCAGACGATCAGGCCGAGACCAACGATGATGAACGAGGCCAGTGCTACGTACACATACCCGAACAGCGGTTTGCGGCTGTAGACGGGAAATAGCTCTGAGAAGATGCCGAACACTGGCAGGATGATCACATAAACCGCTGGATGCGAATAGAACCAGAAGAAATGCTGGTACAGCACCGGATCACCGCCACCCTCCGGCCGGTAGAAGCTGGTGCCGAAGCTCAGATCCATCAGCAGCATCACCGCACCGCCGGTGAGGGCCGGCAGTCCGATCAGCTGCAGGCTCTGGGCCGCTAGCGCTGTCCAGCAGAACACCGGCATGCGAAACAGCGTCATGCCCGGCGCCCGCATCCGCAGGATCGTGGTAACAAAATTCACGGCGCCCATGATCGACGACACCCCGGAGAGCGCCACCGCAAGGATCCACATCGCCTCGCCATTGATCAGATGGCCCAATGGGTTCTGAATGCTCACCGGTGGATAACTCCACCAACCCGCCGCAGCCGGGCCACCGGGCACAAAGAAACTGCCGATCAGCAGCAGACCGAACACCGGCACCAACCAGAATGCAGCTGTGTTCAGCCGCGGGAAAGCCATGTCCGGCGCCCCGATCATCGTGGGGATCAGCAGGTTGTTGAGCCCGTTCAGAACCGGAAAGATGAACAGGAACAACATGATCGTCCCGTGCATCGTGTAGATGCCGTTGTAGACGCTGCGATCGACCAGATCAGCGGCCGGGGTGATCAGCTCACCACGGATCACCATCGCCAGCAGGCCGCCGATCAGAAAGAAGAAAAAGGCGGTGACGATGTACTGAATGCCGATCACCTTGGCATCTGTGCTGAAGCCCAGGTAGCGGCTCCAGTTGGCCGGCGGCGGTGGCTCCGGTGGAAAGGTGGCGATGGTCATGGCGGAAGGCTCAGGCGTCGTGAGGAAGGTCTGCTGATCCGGGCACGTTCACCTGGGGCGGTGGCGCGGGTGGGACAGTGGCCCAGCCGGGATGGGGGCGCTGCTGGCGGGCGGTGTATTCCTGCACCGCCAGGCTCAGGCCGCTCTGCAGCGGTTGGGCGGCGGCCTGGTTCAACCAGGCGGCATGGGCCTCAGGGCTCTCCACCACCACATCGGCCTGATTGGCGGCAAACCAGGTGCCGCTGAACTGGGAATCGCGCAGCCGGTAGCGGCCCTCACGGGTGGGCGTGAGGTTGAAGTCGATCGCCCGACCCGGAATCACATCCTGCTTGAGGCGGAAGGCAGGGATGTAGAAGCCGTGCAACACGTCATCGGAGCTGAGCCGGAAGCTGACGGGTTGATTCACCGGCAGATGCAGCTCGGTGGATGAGACGTTGCGGCCGGAATAACGAAACTCCCACGACCACTGACGTGCGATCACCTCGATCTGCTCCGGCGGCAGACGGTCAGCGGCATAGCCCCCCGCCATCTCGATCGGACTGTGGGCATGGATGTGCTCCATCGGTCCCAGCACACCGAGGCGGTGATTCACCCGCATCGCATCAACGGCGATCGCCATCACCAGCACCAGGGGAATTGTTGTCCAGATCACCTCCAGGCGGGTGTTGCCCTCGATCGGCACCGCATCGCTTTCGTCGTACTTCTCGGCGCGATTGAACAGGAGCACCCACACCAGCACCGAGAGCACAGCGCCGAAGACAAAGGTGCCGATGGCGGTTTCGAGGCTGAACAGGCCATCCACCAGCGGTGCGGCATTGGAGGCCGGCACCGGCAGCCAGTGGAGTGCCTGTCGGCCCATCCAGTGGCTGAGCAGCACGAGTACGCCAACCCAGATGCTGAGGCCGAGCACGGCGGTGCGGTTGATCGACGATGGAGCAGAACTGTTCATGGACGATCGATCTCCTCAGGGCAGAGCTGTTCGCAGGTCAGCGCCGGCCTGCAGCAGCTGATCGGCGGTGATATGCACCCCGAATTCAGCGGCCATCTGGGCGCCGAGGGTGCCATGCAGGCCCATCACGGCGAACATGACCACGCCCACGGCGAGGTAAAGCCATTGCACCTGGCGCCCCATGTCGCGGCGCCAGGCATAGCGCTGAAAGCCGCGCCACACGGTCATCGCTGTGATGATCGCCAGCAGCAGCACGCCACCCACGCCATGCCAGAGCATGGTGGTCATGCTGCCGAGACCGAATGTGCTCATCACCCCCGGCAACGGCACGGCGGTGAGCATTTCGTAGAACCCGGCCGCCACCGTGAAAAAGGTGATCAGGCAGCAAGCCAGCAGGTTGTACCAGCCCACATCATGAAAGCCGCCGCGGGTGATCGGCAGGGCCAGAAAGCGGAACACCCGCTTCTCCAGGGGATAGAGGGCGCCCGCCACATCGAAGACGATGGCGATCACAAACAGACCGATCGTGAGGTGCACCAGATTCGGGTGGATCGGCAGCGCATAGGGCAGCCCATTGGCTCCCAGGTTGGAGGCGATCTGATCGATCGGCGAGGATTCCGGCTCGTAGGCCAGTGCCAACGGCTTGAACAACAACGGGGCGACCATCGCCAACAGTGCAGGAACCATCAGATCAATCCCTCACGCATGGCGGCCACCACCTTCACGGTGTGCAGGCCATAGATCCAGATCAGGCGATCACCGAGGATCATCTGCACCACGATCAGGGCACTCACGGCCGCACCAGCTCCAACAAATGTCGCTGGCAGCGTCTGGGGGTCGCGGTTGCGCAGCACATAGCGCCAACCCGTGAGCAGCGACAGCACACCGCCCAGCGACCAGCCGATCGTGGTGTGGATATCGAGGATGTCACGGGAGGCGCCATAGGGAGCCGCCAGGCCAGCCTCGACCTGACCGAAGATGATCGCCACGAAGATTGCCCCCGTGGCGAACAACAGATTCCAAAAGCTGACCTCAAACAGCTGAGGCTTGCGCGAGATTACGCCGATCCCATCGAACACAAACGCAATCAGGGCCATCGCGATCACGAAATGGACAACGATCGGATGGATCGTGTCCATCCACGGCAGGTTGTGGTCGTTGAGTGGAGGGAGCAGGTTGAGCATGGGGCCGATCGGCCTGATCACCGTTCACCCTGGCCAGATCCGCTGCGGCTGTCATCGCAACTGTCACGAAGTGGTGCCCGCGCCGGCCGCCGCTGCCGCAGCGGCCGGCGCGGGCCTGCGGCTCAGCCCCGCAGATGACGTGTCCAGGAGGCGGCTGAGAAGGGATGCCCCAGTTCAGCGGCAATCGCCACCACTGCTGATGCATCTGCCGCCTGATCGACCCGTTCCCGAAGGGCGGCATCCGCCTGAACCCTGGCCACAAAGGCCTGCAGCTGTGCTCTGGACATCGGACGCCTGATCGGTGGGTCGCTCTATCGCTAGCCAGATCCTCAGCACCTGGCCACGCGAGCCTGTTGGGCCTGCCTGGCACCGCTGCCGGCAGCAGCGACCACCGCTATCTCGCTGCAGTAGGCTGAGCCAGATTCTGAGATCACTCTTCAGCGAGTTTCTCACCAGCGCGGCGCTTTCCCACAGATCTCTCCAACCGGGCAGCGACTTTCTTCAGGGCTTTCAACGAATCGGCATCACCGCTTACCCCTATTCCATGACCATTTACGTCGGCAACCTCTCCTTCGATGCCGAAGTGGAGGATCTTGAGCAGCTGTTCGCCTCCTATGGCAGCGTTCGCAAGTGCAGCTTGCCCCTCGACCGCGACACCGGCCGTAAACGCGGTTTCGCCTTCGTGGAGATGGCCAGCGAAACTGAAGAAACCACCGCGATCGACGATCTGCAGAACGTCGAGTGGATGGGTCGGAACATCCGCGTTAACAAAGCTGAACCCAAGCCCATGGGTGGCGGTGCTGGCGGTGGTCGCCAGCGCTGGTGAACTCTGCTGCCGCGCACCCGGCCGATCGAGACGCTCGGCACAATCTTTGAGCAGAGCCACTCAAGGCACATTCAATAGAACACTCCGGCCACCCTTGCGGGTGGCTTTTTTGTTGGCTCAGGCTGCCTGCGAGATGGGCACCGGACCCTTGCGGCCTTGCCGCGCCGGCTGGTCCGCAGCCCGGGCCAGCAGCGCCCGCTTACTGGGAATGCGCAAGCCTGATGCCCAGCCCAGCTGCTGCAACGTGCGAATGAAGCGATAGGTGGGATCCGGCAGGGTGATCAGGCGTCCCTGATTCACGCTGAAACCCTGACGCACGGAGCCCTGGAAGCCATGGTGCAGGTTGTGCCACCCCTCCCCCAGCGTGATCAGGGCCACCCAGCGGTTGTTGCGGCTGGCATCACCGGTGCGAAAGGGTTGATCGCCCAGCAGATGGGCCACCGAGTTGACGGAAGCAACCCCATGGAACAGCAGGGTGGTGCTCAGGCAATACGCCCCGAGCCACTCTGGACCACCGATCCACCAGGAGAGGGCCGCCAGGCCCAGCACCGGCAGCGCATGCAGCCGGTCGATCAGGCGCAGCACCGGATCCGCCTCGATATCCGCCGGCAGGCTCTCTGGATGGAAACCCTCATCCAGCAACCAGCCCAGCTGAGCGCGGATGAAGCCCCGCCAGGCCGCCGGATGGCTCAAGGGGCTGTGGGGATCGGCAGCGGTATCGGCATGGCGGTGATGCTCCAGGTGATGGGCCTTCCACCAGCTTGGCCCCATCTGGCCCGCCGATGCCGCCACCAGACAACCGAGCCACCAGACCGGCCGGGGTGCCTTGTAGCTGCCGTGAGCCACCAGGCGGTGATAGATGGCGGTTGTGGCCAGCATGCGCAGCACATACAGCGCAATGGCCCACAGCGCTGCAGCAGATCCGATGCCGTTCAGCGGCACCAGCACGCATCCGAGGTGGGCCAGGGCGATGATCGGTGGACCGAGGCCGTGAAGCAGGCGCCGCAGGCGATGACGACGGTCACGCCCGCATGGAAGAAGGAAAGCCAGCGCCGATCTCCAATTGCCCACGCTACGGGGCGAACCGCTGCGCCTTGACGGCTTCAGGCCCGGGATGTGATCAACAGAGCCAGCAGCAGCGCTGCCGCCAGCGCCAGCACCGTGGCGGCATTGGCATGATCCATCGGCACTCCGGCCAGGGCAGCCCACTCTTCCAGAGCGTTGCTCCAGGCCGCTGCGGGACCAGGCGCCAGCCGCTGCAGCACCCGCGCAACGCAGGCGTGACTCAACCCGACTGGCTCAGGCTCACCCAGCACGCCGGCAGTGACGCGACACGCCGAACAGCACCCGTCGTGGGCTGTCTGGCGCGGCTCAGAAGTCTGGATGGGAGCAGGGGGACTTGAACCCCCACAACGTTGCCGTCTGCGGATTTTAAGTCCGCTGCGTCTACCAATTCCGCCATGCTCCCATGGCCGGTCCATGGTCCCATGCTTCAGCCTTGATCGCTGCACACGGGCGCATGGCTCCTGGAGCCCGCTCGATCCGCCACGCGGCGTAGCGGCTCAGCCCCCTCGCCTCGCAGTCCGTCCTAGATTTGCTCAAGCCTATTGAGAACCGCCGTGGCCCTGCCTGGGTTCCTCAGCTCCATCTCCACCGAAACCCTGCTGGTGCTCGCGGCCTATGTCGTCCTGGCCGGGTCCTATCTGGTGGCTGTGCCCCTGGCTCTGATCGCCTGGATGGCCAAGCGTTGGACGGTCATGGGCAAACTGGAGCGCACGGCCATCTATGGCCTGGTGTTTCTGTTCTTCCCTGGTCTGATTCTGTTCGCTCCCTTCATCAATCTGCGCCTGCACGGGCAAGGTGAGGTTGCATGAATCAGGAGGAGAACACAGCCGCCGGCCGACCTGCCATGACCCGCGCTGGTGCACTGCTGGCCGGCGCCGCCATCTTCGCCATCGGCGGGCTCGGCTACTGGGGCTTTCAGGCTGCCGGCTTTGAGGGTTTCTCCGCCGGGATCGCGGCTCAGGCCCTGCTGGTCGCCATCATCCTGGTGTGGACCCTCTCCTATCTGGTCCGTGTCGTCAGCGGCAACATGACTTACATGGAGCAGCGACGCCGCTATCGCTCCGCCTATGACGCCGCCACCGAGGCAGAGCTGCAGCGTCGCTTTGATGCACTCAGCCCCAGCGAACAGCAGCAGCTGCTGCGCGAACTTGGACAGGCCGACGACAGCGCCGGAGCCTGATCGCCCTCGCTGACCCCTGACCCCATAGTCTCAGCACCAGAGCCAGCGCTGCCGTGACCACCAGTTCCCTGCCTCAGCGCACCCAGATCCAGCAACGGTTCGACTGGCTGCAGGGCCAGGGCCGCTGCGGGCTGATGCCATTCCTGATGGCCGGTGATCCCGATCTGGAGAGCACGCGGGCGGCGCTGCTGGCCCTGCAACACGCTGGTGCCGACCTGATTGAACTGGGGATTCCTTACAGCGATCCTCTGGCCGATGGTCCTGTCATCCAGGCGGCCGCAAGCCGTGCGCTCGCGGCCGGCACCACGCCGGGTCGGGTGCTGGCGATGCTCGCGGGCATGCGCGCTGAACTCACCATCCCGGTCATCCTGTTCACATACAGCAATCCCTTGCTCAACCGGGGCATGGAGCGCTTCTGCCAGGAGGCGGCCGCCGCCGGCGCTGCCGGGCTGGTTGTGCCTGATCTGCCGCTGGAGGAAGCCGAGAAGCTCTCCGCCATCGCCGCTGGGCAGGGCCTCGACCTGGTGCTGCTGGTGGCACCCACCACACCGGCGGAGCGCATGGCGCGCATTGCCGTCGCCAGCCGTGGCTTCACCTATCTCGTCAGCGTCACCGGGGTGACGGGCGTGCGCAGCAGCCTCGAAGATCGCGTCCAGGGCCTGGTGCAGCAGCTCAAGGCCCAGGGCCCCACTCCCGTGGCGGTGGGCTTCGGCATCTCCGGACCTGAGCAGGCCCGCCAGGTGCGCGACTGGGGCGCCGATGGCGCCATTGTGGGCAGCGCCCTGGTCAAGGCGATGGCGGAAGCCCATGGCGGTGGCGCCGATGTGGCCGCCGCCGCTGCCAGCTTCTGCAGCGACCTGCGCCGTGCCCTCGACGTCTGAGGCCATGGCGCGCCTGCTGCGCAGGCAACTGCTGAGCACGGCTGTTCCGCTGGCGCTGCTCAGCCTGACCGCGATCCTGCTGGATCTGTTGCCGCTGCAGGGGCTGATCGATCGCCTGGCCAGCGGTGGGATCGGCCTGGCGGCCACCGTGCTCACCGTGCGGTTCCTGAACGCCGTTCTGGAGCTGGTGCTGATCAGCAGCCTGCAACGTCTGGTCCCACCGACTGAACTCAGCGGTGTCAAGGCGCTGCTGCCGATGCTGCGCACCATGGTCTGGCTGCTGGGGGCCCTGGTGTTCCTGCAGAACCAAGGCCTGCAGCTCACGGCCGTGGTGGGTGCACTGGCTGGTGCTGGGCTCGGCATCGGCTTCGCTCTGCAGGGCCCCGCCCGCGATTTCTTCACCTACGTCACAATCCTGTTGGATCGGCCCTGGCGCATCGGTGATCTGCTGCGCTTCGACGATGTCACCGGCCGTGTGCTGCAGGTGGGACTGCGCTCAACGCAGTTGCGCAGCGTTGACGGTGAGCTGGTGATCGTGGCCAACAGCGAACTGCTCACCAAGACGATTCGCAACTACGGCGACCAGCAGGAGCGGCGGGTGCTGCAACGGTTGGTGTTGCGGCGCGACAGTCCCACTGACGCCGTCAGCCGCCTGTTGGCGATCGCCAGCACCGCGGTGGCGGCCAGCGGTGAGGCCCGCTTCGAGCGTTGTCATCTGCTTGAACTCAGCCCCTTGGGGCTGGTGTTTGAACTCTGCTACTTCCTCTCCACCCGGGAGCCGGTGGCAGCAGCGGCGGCCCAGCAGCGGATCAACCTCGATCTGCTGCGTCAGCTGCGCCTCAATGGCCTGGAGCTGGCTGAACCGATGCCAGCCTTCGAGAGCATGGCTCTCAGCGGCAGCGGCACCAGCGCCAGCTCTCGCGGTTGATCAGCAGACCAAGCATCACCATCACCGCCATCAGCAGCACCTGATCAGACCGGGAGTCAGGAATCAGGATGTCGACAACCAGGTGGGCGATGTTGGTGACTGTGTAGACGATGCCAAGACCCAGATGAAACCACCGCCAGCGGCGCCACCCCCCTGCCGCCGTTGCGGCGTAGCTGTTCAGCAGATCAGCAGCAAGCGGCACCAGGAAATAGAGCAGCATTGCCCAGAACACCAACGGCAGGCGCTGGGGCGCAACGTGGCTCTCGATTGCGGCGGACAGCCCGTGAAACAGCGGCATCAGGCCGAGATCGGTGTGGAAGAGCAGGCAAAGAAACCAGCTGAGCCAGAGGCTGTGCAAGCGCAGGGCGGCGGCGGCGGCCGGATCCATGGCCGCGATGCCAGGTTCTGAGTGTGGGGAAGGGGACACATCCGGGTTCGGGAGTACCCCCATGCTGAGCGGGAGAACACGGATGGCGCCATTGCCATCAGAATCTCAGCGGTCGTGATCCCTGTGCAACGCCATGATCAAACACGCGCTGCTGACGGCGGGACTGCTGAGCAGCAGTCTGGCCCTGATGCCTTCGCCTTCCTTGGCGGACTCCAGCAGTACCAGTTCGCGCATCTCTGAGGTGGATGCCTGCAACCAGGCCCAATACCTGATGCCCGAGGCGGCAGTGGTGCAGCGCTTCCGTCTGCATCAGCAGCGCGATCAGAACGGTGTGCGCTTCGATTGCACAGTGACCTGGAGCCGCGCCGTCAAGACGCCCCCCAGCTACCGACCGATCCTGTTCCCCAACCCTGTGCCGATTCCGCTGCTCGGTAGCGGCTGGCTGTAGGTTCGCAGCGCGATCCAGCGGTTGAGCATGCGCTTTGTGTTGTGGGGAACCTACTGCGAGAACGCCCTGGAGAAGCGCACGCCCTACCGCGAAGAGCATCTCAGCCGCCTGCAGCAGCTCAAGGACAGTGGTGTGCTGATCACCCTCGGACCCACCGAGGGCAGCACACATGTGTTCGGCATCTTTGAGGCCGACAGCCAGCAGCAGGTGGAGGATCTGCTCCATGCAGACGTGTACTGGCGTAACGGGATCTGGACCGCCCTGCAGGTGTATCCCTGGATCCAGGCCTTCTGAACCCGGCGGTGGCCGGTCACCGCAGGTGTCACCCCTTCGGCCAACCCAGCTGCGCTTGCTGCCAGACCCAATCGGCCACCTGTTGCACACCTTCATCCCCCAGCACGGGGCCGTAACCGCCCATCTGGCCGATGCCGGTGGAGGCGATCGAGGCGATCGCCTCCGCTGAATCAAGGCCCCGCTGTTGCAGGGCCGGCAGCCGCAGTGTGCGGCCCCTGCGGATGATGTTGCCGCCATTGAGATGGCAACCGGCGCAATGGTGGCCGAAGAGCTCGGCACCATCGGCAGCGGCGGCGGCTGGAGCCCACAGCACCGCGATCGGCAGCAGCAGCGCCGCCAGCAGCGACAGCAGCTGGCCGGGCCAACGCCAACAGCGGGCCCGGCCAGGCGGTTGCGCTGGCGCTTGTATCAGCAGTGGTGCAGCCATGGCAGCGCGCATCAAACCGGAGGTGGTGGGCGTGCTGATCAGTCTGCTGGCACCCGGACGCATTTCGGGGCGCAGGTTCTGCTTTGCAGAGCTGCCCACAACCAAAAAAAATCCCCCGCCGAGGCGAGGGAAGGGTGATGGCCGTTGGCGGGAGTATCCCCACGCGGGCGCTTCGGAATCTGGCCTGAGAGTTTCGATGGCACGACTGTCGAGTCAAACGGCTCGGGTCGGCCGTTGAGGCGTCAGTGCTCGGACAAGCTCATCAGAGCTACAGATCACTCTTCGTCGTCTTCGCTGGCACCGGCGGGAATCAGGCGGATCTGCTTACGGCCGAGTTTGATCTCGAACTCGTCGCCGGGCTTGAGATCGAGCATGGCTGTATAGGCCTTGCCGATCAGCAGGTTGCCGTTGCCCTGAACAGTGGCCACATAGCTGAGCTTGCGGCCGCCTTTGCCAACCTTGCTGCTGGCGCCGAGCTCAACGCCCTTGGCCTCCAGTAGCGCCTCATAGAAGGCTGTGAAATTCAGTCGCTCGCCTCCATCCTTCTTGGTGGAGACATAGCCACAGGAGCGAACGATCTCGGACTTACCCACATCGCCCAGCTCCTTGACCTTGGCCAGCAGTTCGGATCCGGTGAGCATTGATCTGTTGGGTGCGATAAATCAACACATCAAACCTACAACATCGCCGGCAAGGATGCCAGGCCAATCCGGAGCTATCCACGAGAATCGGGCAGTGAACTGAGCATGCACCGGCAGATGCAGCGGCTGAGAGCCCTTGAACACCGAGATCAGCAAGCCATCCTTGAGGTGTATCGCCAGGCGGTGGAGAGATGCCCCGCCGAGCTCTACAGCCCTCAGCAGCGGCACGCCTGGGCAAGGCAAGCCGCTCGTGGTGCTGAAGGCGATGCCCTGCGGGCGATTCTGCAGCGAGGGCGAGGACTGGTGTACAGCAATGGCAATGGCGAGGTCGCAGCTTTTGCTGTGCGCGAACCGGTCGATCGTGTCGCCCTGCTCTACTGCCATCCAGCCCATCAGCGCCAGGGGTATGGCAGCGCCCTGCTGCAGGAGATTACCCGCCAGGCCACCGCTGAAGGGTTGCCTCAGTTGCGCACGGAGGCCAGCTTTCTCTCCTTTCGCCTGTTTGAGCGCGAAGGCTGGCAGCACTGCTGGCGCGAGGAGCTGTTGATCCACGGTGTGCGCTTCCGTCGCTTCCGGATGCGCAAACCCCTGCAGCCGATACTGGAGCCATGGCAGAAGCACAGCTCCAGCAATTCCTCGACAAGGTGCGGCAACTCAATGCCTTCGTCGCCCTGAGCGAGGCGGATCCCCAGCTGCGTCAGACCCTGCGGCAATGCAGCAACCACCATGAGGTGGTGAGCCTGGCAGCTGCGCATGGCTTTGACATCGGCCGGCGCTGGGGCGACGGCAACCCGGGCAGCACGCCGGGGGCATCCCGGCTGTCCCTGCCGGATCAGCGCAATCTGCTCAGTGGTAGCTGTCCGGCAGCGGGTGAAGAACAGGTGGAGGTGTTGCTGGAGGGCGAACGGTTCCGGCTGGAGCGGATTCATTCCTGCCTGGCCAGCAGCGCCGCTGACTTCTGGTACGACCAACACGAGAGCGAATGGGTGCTGCTGCTGCGAGGCAGCGCCCGCCTGCAATTCGCCGATGAACTGCAGCCGCGTGATCTGTGTGTGGGCGATAGCTTGCTGATCAGCCCCCACCGCCGCCATCGGCTGGTGGCGACGGATCCGGAGCCAGGTACGGTGTGGCTGGCACTGTTCTGGTGGGACGCCGGTTGAGATGCGACTGGCGCACCAGCCAGTAGGCAGCCGCCAGGCACAGCACTGCCACCCCAAGGCCGATCAGCTCGACCGCACTTTTGTGCGTTCCCGGTGGCATCACGATCACTTTGCGGGAGACGGCGGTGAGGGCCGTGATCAGCACCAGTTCGATCTGCACAACGTGCTCGCGCAGATAGGCGGTGAGGTTCTGCAGCACCTCCAGCGCGATCAGGATCACCAGGATGCGATCCAGCAGGCTGATCAGACCCTCGCCGGTCCAGTCGAGCCTGGGCCCCATCACATCAGCTCCCAGCAGCAGCAGCAGCTGCGCGGCCGCCACCACAAGAATCAGGGTCAGCGCTGCGGACAGCACCTTGGCCAGGGCGCGCTCAAACGCTGTGACGGCACCGAGGAAGGTGCGGTCGCTCAGGAGCCGCATCAGTTCTTGAAGGGGTCGTACTGGGGCTTGGCCGGGGTTGTGCCGGCGGGGTTGACCAGCCTGGTGTCACAGGTGATCGAGCCGTCGCTGGCGGTGGTGCAGTTCTGCGGTTCCACCTTGGTGGCAGGGCCAACGTTGCTGCCCGGCCCCCAAAGGAAGCTCTCCACCTGGGCGCGGACAGGGGGCTGAAGGCTGAATGCAGCGGTTGTTGCCGCCAGCAGGGCCAGCAGCGGTGAGCAGAGGCGGCGGGGCGGAGTCATGGAGCCAGGGGGATCGGCCCCCACTCTGACGCGCTCCGATGGTGCTCGTCAGGTTTCGCCGGCATCGAGACGGATCTCGCGCAGCAGCAGATCGAGCTGACCAAAGGAGGCCTCCAGATCAGGCGAGAGGAACCCTGCCGCGGTGTCGGCGTCCGGATCGAAGGACTCCTCCTCCAACCACAGAGATTCGATCGCGCAGAGACGCTCCGCCAGTCCGGCCAGCCCGTCACGCCGGTGCACGGTGGCGAGCTCCTCCAACAGCACCGGCATGCGGATCGAACTGGCCCGAAGGGCGCGGCGCAGGTCGGCCTGGGTGCGCCCCGTGTGACGCAACCACTCCTTGAGGAAGATCTGCAGATCCTCCAGTTGCTCGCTTGTGAGCGTTGCCATCAGCGCCCGGGGGGAAACCAGCGATCCAGTTTGCGCTGCGCCCGCAGGCGGATCTCGTCAGTCATGTGAGTGGTGCACAACCCCAGCAGGGCCGTGAGCGCCACCAGATCATCGCTGAAACCCGCCGCCGGGATGAAATCCGGGATCAGATCGAGCGGTACCAGCAGGTACGTCAGAGCCGCCAGCATCGTCAGGCGCACCTGTGGCGGGGTACGGCCATCGAGCAGCAGCTCCAGGCATTCGATCGCCGGCCGGGCCAGGCTGCGGCCGGCGCGGCGCAGCAGACGCCGTAGCGCCCCCTCATCCACCTCGGTGCTGCCGAGCACCTGGGTATCAATGGGCTCATCGCCCGAGGCGTCGCCGGCACCCGGAGCGGTGCAGCGGTCCACGGCCATGACAATTCCGGCGGCGAATGACAGCGTCATTCTGGGTGGAGGACAGCCCGGCAGCACTGCACCCGCGCGAGCGTGAAATCCGTCTGGTCGCGGTTAGCCGATTTCCACCAGCCCACTTTGAATGCCGGTCTTGCGGAGCTTGCGCAGTGCTCGCTGCACCACTTGTCGGCAGTATTCGCGGCTGCAACCCAGCAGGCGCGCCACCTCGGCCAGGGTGCGCCATTCATGGCTGCCATCCAGACCGAAGCGCAGCTTCACCACCGTGCGCTCCTTGGGCGTGAGGTTCGACTGATCCAGCAGCTTCCACACGGCCGCATTGCGTTCGGCCATCTCGCAGCGTTCCATCGGCGGCAGCTCCTCACTGGGCAGCACATCCACCAGTTCGGTGGGATCCGACTTCGACTTGACAACGCCCTGGAGACTGACAGTGACACTGCGCAGCTCACAGCCCAGCAGATCCTCCACCTCCTCCAGGGGAAGATCGAGACACTGGGCCAGCTGACCGGGGCTTGGCGCCAACCCATTGAGCTGCATCAATCGAGCCTTGGCTGCTCGCAGCCTCGTGAGTTTCTCATTCACATTCACCGGAATCCGAATCGTGCGGCTCTGGGTTGAGAGGGCGCGATTGAGCCCCTGGCGGATCCACCAGTAGGCATAGGTGCTGAACCGATGCCCTCGGGTGGGGTCGTACTTCTCGACCGCTCTGGTCAGGCCGAGGGTGCCCTCCTGAATCAGGTCGAGCAGATCCAACCCTTTGCCCTGATAGCGCTTCGCCAGGTTGACAACCAGCCGCAGGTTGGCGGTGATCATCTGATCCTTGGCACGCTCACCCACCCGCAGGGTCCGCTTCTCGAGGTCGTTGTAGGCGCAGGCCTCTCCCACGCCGCCCGCATGGCTGCAGCGCTCCTGCAGGGCGACCATCGCCTGTACCTTTCGGCCCAGCATCAGCTCCTGCTCCGGGGTGAGCAACTGGTGCCGACCAATCTCCCCCAGGAATGCGCTCAGCGAGCTGGCCATGATCAACGCGGTCCACTGATTGGAACCTAGAAGCTTTTCCGCTCAACAAGGAAAGCAACGGAAAGGCTTCAATGTTTCCGATCTGCTTTGTAAGTGCGGGTTTTCTTTGTAAGTGCAGATTCACTACTGAAGCATCGTTTCTCTTTCTTTTTGCCGTGGCCGCGTCAGAGGTCTCCCTGTCGCTGAACACAGCAGCGAGCTGTCGCTCGCTACGGTCGCCGGACCAATGGCCTGAATCCATGCCCGCGTTCGCGGTCCTCCCCGCCGATGTGCTCCCCCGCGCCGGGGTGGCCTACGTGCACTACCTGAGCTTCATGCTCTGCTTCGGCGCCCTGGTGCTGGAACGCCGGCTGATCCGGCCTAACCCCAGCCGCCAGGACGCCACCCTGATGGTGATCACTGACGTGGTCTACGGCCTGGCGGCTCTGGCCCTGCTGGTGAGCGGCATCCTGCGGGTGCTGCATTTCGGCCAAGGCACGGCCTTCTACACCGAAAACCCCCTGTTCTGGTGGAAGGTGGGCCTCTACCTGGGCGTGGGTGGACTTTCGCTCTATCCCACCATCACCTACATCCTCTGGGCGATCCCCCTGCGCAAGGGTGAGCTGCCCCAGGTGAGCGAAGCCCTGGCCAATCGGCTGGCCTGGATCCTCAACATCGAATTGGTGGGCTTTGCCCTGATTCCACTGCTGGCCACCCTGATGGCCCGCGGTGTCGGTCTGCCGGCGGTGGCCGGCTGAGGCGGGGGCGCCGGCCTGCCAGCCCAGCCAGACTGCTGCGATGCCCGGGCCCAGCACGTCGCCACCACCCTGCCCGATCGCCCAGGAGGTGCGCCCATGGAATGCGCCTGTCGCCGCTCCCCATGGCGCCGCGGCTGCTGCGATCAGCCTGGGCGCGACCGTTACCGCATCCCCTGCCCCAGCAACAGCCACCGACTACCACCAGCGGCTGCGGCCCACACCGGCCGGCTGGCCTCGACTGGATCGCTGGTGCCTGTGGCTCGAACCTCCGCAGCAGCATGGCCCCGCTGCCGTATGGGACCAGCGCTGGTGGCGGGCCGTGACCGCAGCCCTCGCCACCTGGCAGCGTCAGCTGCCGATCAGCGTGGTGCAGGATCCAGCCCAGGCCCATGTTCAGGTGTTGCGCCGCCGCCCACCGCTCCAGAACCGAAGGGCCAGCCATGGCCGCGCCATGCTGCAACTGCTGGCGGTGCGACGGGCCGAGCACTGGCGGCTGGAACCCCAGGTGCTGGTTCTGATCAGCCCAGGCCAGGCGGAAGCGCCGCTGCAGGCCACGGCGCTGCATGAACTGGGCCATGCCTTCGGCCTCTGGGGCCACAGCGATCAGGCCGGTGACGCCATGGCTGTGCGGCCTGGCGCTCAGCCCGTGCTGGAGCTGAGCCCACGGGATCAGGCCACGCTGCGCTGGCTGCAGGCCCAACCCGGCCTGAACCAGGAGCTGCTGTTGCGGCCCCAAACCCCAGCCTCACAGTCCTCCAACCGCAGCGCCCCAGCTGCGGATCAGCGATGACGGCACCGAGACGCCAGCCACGCCGCACCATCGCTGATCCGTTCCTGCGGCGACCCGTGCTCAGCCTCGTGCTCAGCCTGCTGGTGCTGCTGCTGGGCGGCCTCAGCCTGAACGGCCTGCAGGTTGAGACGCTGCCACCGATCGCTCCGGGCCGCGTCACGGTGCGCAGCAGCTACCCAGGTGCCGGGCCCGAGGTGGTGGAGCAGGGTGTGACCGCTCTGCTGGAAAAACAGCTGAACGGCCTGGAGCGCCTGGACAGCATCCGCTCCAGCAGCAGCGCCAACGGCAGCACGATCACCCTCAGCTTCGCGGGCGGCGACCCGCAGCTGCATCAGATCAACACCCAGAACGAGGTCAGCCAGGTCCTGCGCCAGCTCCCTGCCGCAGTGGCTCGGCTGGGTCTGCAGGTTCGACGCAGCTCCGACGATCTGCTGATGGTGCTCAGCTTCAGCACGCAGGACCAGCGCTACAGCGACCTGTTCCTCAGCGGTTGGGTGAATCAGGTGGTGAAGGAGCGCCTGCAGCGGGTGGAGGGTGTTGAAAGTGTGACGCTGTTTGGCGGCAGCCCGCTGGCCTTTCGCCTCTGGCTCGATCCCGGCGCGCTGCTGGAGCGCCAGCTCACGATTGATGATGTCCGCCAGGCCCTGGAGGCCCAGAACGTGCTGGCCGCCCTTGGCCAGACGGGGGAGGCGCCGGTGCCTGCCGATCAGACCACCAGTCTGCCCCTGCAGATGGAGGGTCGACTGCGCAGTCCAGCGGAACTGGAGCAGCTGGTGGTGGGCCGCGGCCCTGACGGCGGTGTGGTGCTCCTGAGCCAGATCGGCCGCGTCAGTCTCGGCAGCGAGGCGTACGACACCATCGCCACGGACCTGTCAGGCCATGGCAGTGTGGCGCTGGCGCTCTACCAACGCGATGGCAGCAACGCCCTGGCGGTGGATGAGGCGCTGCGGGCGGCGATCGCTGAACTGAAACCCTCGATCCCGCCGGGCATCACGGTTCAGGAAATCGTCAACGAAGCCGCAGTGGTGCGCGAGAGCATCGGCGAGGCGCTCGGCAGCCTGCGCGATTCGGTTCTGCTGGTGTTCGTGGTGCTGCTGCTGGGCCTGGGTAACAGCCGCCTGGCCCTGATCAGCGCCCTGGCTGTGCCGATCTCGCTGCTGGGTTCGATCACGCTGCTGCGCTGGAGCGGCACCTCCCTCAACACCCTCAGCCTGTTCGGCATGGTGCTGGCTTCCGGGCTGGTGGTCGACGATGCCATCGTGGTGAGTGAGGACATCGGTCGCCGCCTGGAACGTGGTGCCTCACCACTGGCAGCTGCACGGCAGGCGATGGCCGAGCTCGGTGGTGCGGTGGTCGCCACGTCGGTGGTGCTGGTGGTGGTCTTTCTGCCGGTGCTGAACCTGGAGGGCAGCCTCGGACGCCTCTACGCACCGATCGCGGTGACGATCGCCGCGGCGATCCTGATCTCAACGCTGAACGCCCTGACGTTCACTCCGGTGGCGGCCAGCCGGATCCTGCATGCCGAGCAGCGGGAGCCTGCCTGGCTGGAACGCTGGATCGAGCCGGTGCGGTGTTGGCTGGAACGCCTAGAAACGCCCTACGGCCGCTGGTTGGACGCCAGCCTGCATCGGCGGGGGCGGGTGCTGCTGGCCCTGGGGCTGGGTCTGCTGCTCACCGCCGCCGGTCTGGTCCTGCGCCCAAGTGCCTTCCTGCCCCAGGAGGACAATGGCCAGCTGCGTGGTGTGGTTGTTCTGCCTGAGGGCATGGCTCTGCCGCGCACCCAGGCGGTGCTGGAACAGGTGCGGCAGATCGCCGCGGCCGAACCGGCCCTCGCCAGCGGCAACTTTTACGCCGGTCGCTCCTTCGGTGACAGCAGCGCCAACAAGGGCAGTTTCTTCCTGCGCCTGAAACCCTTTGGCGAACGCGGCGGTGGCCCCAACAGCAGCCAGGCGGTGGCGGATCGGCTCAACGCGCAGCTGCGCCAGCGCATCCCCAACGCGACTGTGCAACTCAGCCTCGCCCCGAGCGTGCGCGGTTTCGGCAGCGAGGGCGGCCTGGAGCTGGAGCTGCTGGACACCAGCAACGGTCAGCTCAGCATTCAGCAATTTGAACAGCAGGCGCGAACCTTCATCGGCGCTGCTCGTGCCAGCGGCCGCTTCGAACGGGTCTCAACCCGCTTCAGTGCC
This sequence comes from Cyanobacteriota bacterium, assembly GCA_041158125.1. Classification (GTDB taxonomy): domain Bacteria; phylum Cyanobacteriota; class Cyanobacteriia; order PCC-6307; family Cyanobiaceae; genus Vulcanococcus. The sequence continues at coordinate 15,654 of JBEBCC010000075.1, read as the reverse complement.
AGTGGGCCAGTGCTGCGCCTGGAACCGGACCGCCTGGCGATGGCCTCCCTTGGTGTCGACCTCAGCACCGTCGTCGCAACACTGGGGGCCAGCTTCGGCAGCACCTACGTCAACGACAGCTTCGAGGGCGATCAGGTGCGGCGCGTGATCGTTCAGCTCGATGGCCAGGGCCGCCGCGACGCCAGCGATGCTCTGGCCCTGAGGGTGCGCAGCCGCAACGGTCAGCTGATTCCACTCGCGCAGCTGCTGCAGGTGGAAGCTGGCAGTGGACCCAGCACCATCAACCACACCCGACTGGTGCGGTCGATCAGCATTCGCGCCCTGCCAGCCGGTGGGGTCAGCACAGGCCAGGCCATGGCCACGCTGCAGGCGATCCACGCGCGCACCATCAGCGGCAACACCGCCCTGGAATGGGCGGGGCTGGCCCGGGAGGAAAGCCGTGCAGGCGGGGGCAGCGTGCGGGTGTTCCTGCTGGCGGTGTTGGTGATGGGCCTGGTGCTGGCGGCTCTCTACGAGAACCTGCTCGATCCACTGATCATCCTGATCACCGTGCCGCTGGCCCTGCTGGGCGCGCTCAGTGGCCTGGCCCTGCGCGGTCTGCCACTCGACGTCTACGGTCAGATGGGCCTGCTGGTGCTGGTCGCTCTGGCGGCCAAGAACGGCATCCTGATCGTCGAATTCGCCAACCAGCGCCTGCGTGAGGGGCTGACGCTGGACAGCGCCATCCGCGGCGCAGCCCTGAGCCGTCTGCGGCCGATCCTGCTCACGGCGATCTCCTCGCTGGCGGGCTTTCTGCCCCTGCTGCTGGCCAGTGGCACCAGTGCCAGCAGCCGCATCAGCATCGGCACGGTTGTGTTTTGCGGCCTGCTGGTCTCCACCGTGCTCAGCCTGTGCGTGGTGCCGGTGATGTATCGCCTGATCAAGGGTTGGGAACTGAACCGTGGCCTCCAGGCCGCCTCGCCCCGGCTCACCGAGCAGGATCGGCCGTGATGAACCAGCCCCAGCCCGGATCAGCCCCGGTCTCCAGAACCGCGCCGACCATGGCCATCGCCGCCGCCTGGTTGTTCGCTGTGGCCGCGGCAGCGCTCAGCGGCTGCAAGCCGCTGCCGGCGGCAGCACCCGCCCTGACGGTCGACGCCCAGGTGCCGCACTCCGTGGTGTTCAGCACCTGGCTGGAGACTGTGAGCACCCTCGAGGCCAGCGACGAAGTTGAACTGGCCGCCCAGGCGGGTGGTCGGGTGCAGCAGCTGCTGGTGCGCAGCGGTGACACCGTCCGGGCGGGCCAGTTGCTGCTGGTGCTCGATCAGACCCAGCTTCGGGCGGAGGTGGCGGCCCTGCGGGCCAAGGCTGAACGGGACCGACTCAACAACGAGCGCTACCAGCAGCTGGTGCAGCAGGGCGCTGCCACGGCCATCCAGCGGGATGAATACCGCGCCGTTGCCATCGCCTCCCGCGAAGCGCTGCGGGCGCGGTTGGCGGATCTGGGCTACAAGGATGTCCGCGCCCCGATCAGCGGCGTGCTGGGTGATCTGACGATCAAGCGCGGTGATGTGATCGAGGCTGGAACTCCCTTCAGCCGGATCATCCGCAACCAACGGCTGCAGCTTCGCATCGACATTCCAGCTCACCAGGCCAGGATGGTGCGCCCCGGTCAGATGGTTCGCTTGCCGGGCAGCGGCCTGGGTGGCGCTGTGGTGCAGGGCACGATTGTGAGCCTCGATCCCGGCGTGGCCACGGCCAGCCAGACCCTGCTGGCGCGAGCGACGATCCGCAACCCTGCCGGCCTGTTGCGCAACGGCCAGCGCCTGCGCACCGAGGTGCTGCTTGGATCTGAACGTCGGCCCGCTGTGCCCTTCAGCGCCGTCAGCCGTCAATCCGGACAGGCGTTCGTGTTCACGGTGGGAACCGTCAGCCAGCTCACCAGGGATCCCGGCCAGGTGACGGAGCAGACGATCCGGGACCTCCCTCCAGGTACACGCGTGGCCCTGCAACGGCCGGTGCAGCTTGGGCCACTGCAGGGCAACCTGTATCCCCTGCTGGGCGGGCTGCAACCCGGGGAGCGGGTGATCCTGAGCCGTGGCAGCGGCCTGCGCCACGGCATGCCGGTGCGGCCGCTGCCCTGAGCTCAACCGCGGCGCGGCGCACCGCGGCGGCAGGCCAGCACCTGCTGAACCTGGCGCCAGCTGACGCCATGGTGGGCCAGTGCCACCTGCATGTGGAAGAGCAGGTCGGCTGCCTCACCGGCGATCTCAACCGCATCGCCGTCCTTGCAGGCCATCACGAACTCAGCACTCTCCTCGCCGATCTTCTTGAGAATGCGGTTGTCGCCACCATCGAGCAGCCGATTGGTGTAGCTACCCGATTCCGGAGCATCGCGCCGGCCCTCGATCACCCGCATCAGTTCGGTGCAGATATCAGCAGGGGGAGGCGGTGCAGCGGCACCACCGGCGCTTGGGGTGGGGCCGTCGTCGTAGAAGCAACTGCGGGCACCGGTGTGGCAAGCCACATCCCCACACTGCTGAACGGTGAGCAGCAGAACGTCAGCGTCGCAGTCGTAGCGGAGAGCGCGCAGGTGCTGACGATGACCGCTGCTGGCCCCCTTGTGCCAGAGCTCACGCCGCGAGCGGCTCCAGTAGTGCACCTCGGCGGTGGCCAGGCTGCGCTCGATCGCCTCGCGATTCATCCAGGCGACCATCAGCACAGCGCCATCGAGCCAGTCCTGCGCGACAGCAGGGATCAGACCAGCCTCGTTAAAACGGAGCTGATCGATGAAGGCTGGATCCGGCAGCACCGCCGCCGCCATGGGATCCGGTTGCCGCCCAGCCGGATCATCGATCGCATGATCGGGCGGATGAAAGGATGCCTGCAAGGGCCCAACAGCCAGCTGCCCCGATCCTCCCGCAGCACCCGCGCCATCCAGGGCATGACCGCCGCCTTCACCTGCTCGAAGACCTTCAGCGGCTACCCGTGCTGCCACCGCCAGTGGCGCCACAGCGGCCACTGCCGCTTCGTGCACGGCTACAGCCGCAGCTTCACCCTCTGGTTCCGGGCGCATGCGCTCGATGCCCAGGGATTTGTGGTGGACTTTTCCAGTCTCGGCGCCCTGGAAGCCCAGCTGGCCGGGCAGTTCGACCACACTTTCCTGGTCAATGCGGATGATCCGCTGCTGGAGGAGTGGCAGCGCCTGCACGACCAGGGAGCCCTTGACCTGCGCGTGATGGACAACGTGGGCATGGAGAGCAGCGCCAGGCTGGTGTGGAGCTGGGCCAACACACTGCTGCACGGTCGTGATGGCGGGCGCAGCTGCTGCTGGAAGGTGGAAGCACGGGAAAACGAGAAAAATGCGGCCTGCTTCGAGGCTGTGCCGGCATGGTTCAAGTCCTGAATGGTTCCAGGTCTGATCCACGACCCTGATCGCCGACCTGATCTCACGGGGTGATCACACGATCTCGTCGGGATCAATGAGGTGGCCATCCGCTGACACGGGCCATGACGGCCCCGCTTCTTCGGAGACGATGAGGTGAAGAACCGTTGCGCAGCGCGATCGCCGACGCCATGAACCAGAAGCCCCGTCCGTTCAACTGGCTGCAGCGTCTCAACCCATTCGCCAAGACCTTCAGCGAATCGAGCAGCCCCCAGAGCCGCTCCAGTACGGCCGTGGCTGATGCCCCCGCAGCAGCCGAGGGCGCCGTCATCACCGCGGCGGCACCCGCTGCGATCTGCACCGAAGTGGTGTTCCTGCCCCGCGATCCCCAGTGGGCCTACTGTTTCTGGACGATTGCCACGGCCGATCGCGAACGCGCTGAAGCGGTCGGAGCCCGCAGCCTCTGCCTGCGGGTCGCCGATGTGACCGGCCTCCCGAATCTGATGGCACAACCCCATGCTCTGCAGGAGCTGGTGGTGGATGCGGAGGCAGCCGAGTGGTTCCTGCCTGTGCCCCTGGCCGGGCGTGATTACCGGGTGGAGCTGGGCTATCGCCTCGTGGGTGGCGGCTGGTTTTCGCTGGCGTTCTCGGCGGTGGCACGGATCCCCGAACTGGAGCCCAGCGCCACGATCGCTGATGCCTTTGTGCCCTTCTCCCTGGAGGAGCCCCTGAGCGGGTCGGTGCAGAGCTCTGCATCCAGCGCCGGTGTGGAGCATGAGCGCTTCTACCGGATGGCCACCGTCACGGCGGAACGGCGCCGCCGCGTGGGCTCAGAGCTGTTGCATGAGCTGGACTTCGCCGGCGAGGGCGATTTCAGTGCCTCGGGCGCGGGGGTCTGGGCCAGTGGTCGCAGCGAATCCGGCAGCGGCCTGGTGCGCAATCGCTCCTTCTGGCTGGTAGCCGACGCCGAACTGATCGTTTACGGCGCCACCGAACCCACAGCAACCCTGACGATCGGCGATCAGGTGGTGCCCCTGGATGAGAACGGCGGTTTCCGCATCCAGGTGCCGTTCGCGGATGGCGAGCAGCTCTATCCGATCCGGGCGGTGGCCGCCGATGGTGAGCAGGAACGCTCGATCCGGCTCGACTTTGAGCGTCGGACCCCGGTGGCCCGGGTGAACACCCGTGAGCAGGCGGTGCAGGAATGGTTCTGAACGCCGTCCGCGCCTGCTGATCCGGCTGCCGCGCCCTACCCGGCCCGAATCCAGCTGCTCTGCCGCCTGAAACCGCACTGCAGGCGGCGGAGCAGAGCCTCTGAGCAGTGCGGTTGACCAGAGGAGTTGAGCGTGGAGGAGCCAAGCCGGGACCACTCCGTCGCGCCTTAAGCTTTTCTTCCAATTTCAAGGCGGACGTCCCCTTTGCCCGTTGCCCTGCTGCTGCCGGCTCTGCAGCTGCTTCAGCCAATGCCCGGGGTGGTCACCCAGGGAGTCCGTCCCGATCACCCGGCCCTTGACATCGCCTGTGCCGTCGGTACCCCGGTGCGCGCCGCCCATGACGGCACCGCCCGCGTGCACCGCAGCTACACCCACGGCATCACCCTGGAACTCAGCGGCGCTGATGGTCTGATCACCAGCTACAGCCACTTGCAGAGTGCCATGCCGGCCGGCAACTTCAGCCGCGGCGATGTGATCGGCGCCTGCGGCAACACCGGCATCTGGAGCAGCGGCCCCCACCTGCACTTCGAGAGCAATCGACCGGATCTGCTGGGCAACCTGCTGCCGGCAGATCCAGACCCCGCCATGCTGAGTGGCGGTCCGGGCGGCATCGGCGGTTCGCCGCAAGCCCTCAGGCCGCAGCGCTGATGCGCTCAGCCGCATCACCTGCTCGCACCGCTGCCCCCCCCCAACTGCATCAGGGCCGCCGGCAGCTGCGACCCGGAAGCCTCGATCGGAGCGGATTCTGTTCCGGGGGTAGAGCGCTGCACGTGCGCCAACGGCCTGATGGCCGCGGCGGCGGCGAGAGGGTCGGGCTTCTGCGCGGCTAGCGACCGGCTGAAAGCCAGCGCCGCCGCTGGCTCGCCAGCGGGAGCAGCAGCAGGCAGAGCACGCCGATCAGCGGACCGGGTGGCAGGTTGACCATCGGCTGAATGGCCAGCGCGAAACCAGTGCCGCTGAGCAGGGTGCCAATCAAGGCGGCGCGCAGCAGCACCTGCCGCAGGCTGAATCCACCGGGTAAGGCCAGCAGAGCCGGTGCCCCCATCAGGCCGATCACCAGCACCACGCCTACGGCGGTCATCGCGCTCACCACCGTGAAGGCTGTCACCAGTGTGAGCAGCAGGCGTAGGCGGCGTACCGGCAGGCCGGCACTGGCGGCACCGAGCGGATCCACCCCCAGATACACGTAATGGCGGTAGCGCCAGGCAAGCAACAGCAGCATCGCCAGCAGTGCCATCAAGCTGCGGGCCAGATCCAGCGGCGAGGCCGCCAGCAGATCGCCGAACAGCACCGCCTCCAGATCCACACGCAGGTGCAGCAGCGGGATCAGCAGCACCCCGAGGCCGAGGAAGCCGGCCAGCACGGTGTTGAGAACCGCTTCATCACCCGGTTGGCCAGGGCGCTCGCCACCACTGAAGCGCTCGGCCAACAAGGCGCCGGCCACGCCGCTGATCGCACCGCCCAGACCGGGGTCCAGCCGCAGGGCCAGGGCCAGGGCCAGGCCTGGCAGCACCGCATGGGAGACCAGGTTGGCCAGAAACAGGCGCCGCTGCACCAGCAGCAACGTTCCCGCCAGCGGGCACAGTGCCCCGACCACCAGGGCCAGCAGCAATGGCAGCAGCCACCAGAGACGCTCCATAGGATCAGGGCTGATGCCCGCTGACTCGGCCATGCCCCCCCAGGTTGCCGCTTCAAGCGATCGTCAGCAGCAGCTGCTGGAGCAACTGAGGCGGGCGGGCCGTGAGCTGTCCGGCCAGGATCTGCACGCCCTGCTGCGCCAGGGGCCCCAGGCGATGGGCCTGGCCACGGTGTATCGGCACCTGCGCCAACTGCAGCAACGCGGCCTGATCCGCTGCCGGCACCTGCCCAGCGGCGAAGCGCTGTTCGCGCCGGTGGAGCGCGATGAGCACCATCTCACCTGTGTGGATTGCGGCACCTCCCTGGTGCTGGAGCAGTGCCCGATGCACAACGTGGGGCTGCATGGCCATCAGCTGGAGGGATTCATGCTGCTGTTCCACACGCTGGAATTCTTCGGGCTCTGCCCGGGCTGCCGTCAACGACAAGGCGTTCAGCCGCAACAGTGATTGCCCACGCGCAGATCGCCGAGCGACTGACGCACCTGCTGCGGGGTGCCATCGGCGAGCAGGCAGCGATCGAGCACCAGCACCCGGTCGTAAGCATCCAGATCGGTGCCCCAGTCGTGACTGCTCACCAACAGGGTGAGGCCAGCGTCACTCAGCTGGCGCATCACCCGCAGCAGCTCGGTGCGGGAGGGCGGGTCAATCGCTGCACAGGGCTCATCCAGCAACAGCAGCCGTGCCGGCTGCACAAGGGTTCGGGCGAGCAGGGTGCGCTGCTGCTGCCCGCCGGAGAGCTGATCGAGGCGACGCCCCGCCAGGGGTGCCATGCCCACCCGCTGCAGGGCGGCTTCCACATCACAGCAGCCGGGGCGCTGAGCCGCCAGGCGCCCCAGGGTCACCAGCTCCCGCACCGTGATCGGGAAGGTCCAGGCGATTTCACCGCGCTGCGGCATCAGGGCCAGCTGATGGCGCGCGCGGCTGAGGCTGAGGGGCTCACCATCCAGCTCGATGCTGCCGCCCGCCAGGGGCAGCTGGCCCTCGATGGCCTGCAGCAGGGTGCTTTTGCCAGCACCGTTGGGGCCTACCAGGGCGGTGAGGCTGCCGGCGGGCAGGGCGAAGGTCACCCGATCCAGCGCCAGCCGCTCACCGCGGCGCACGCAGACATCGCTGACGCTGAGCACTGGCCTTCCCGCTCACTCAGGCCAACCTAGGCACATGAAAACAGCGAGAACCGTTATCATTCACTAAAACGGCATGTCCTTGCGCGCAGTGCGATCGAGCGGCGTCGCTGGAAGCCTCGCCGCGCTGATGTTCGGCATCGGCGCCTGCAGCTCTCCTCCGCCTGTCGATGTGATCGCTGCCGATGGCGCCCTCTGCGACATCAGCCGGCGCCTGGCCGGCGCTGACCTGCGCATCAGCTGCCTCCTCAGCCCTGACGACGATCCCCATCAGCTGCAGCTGAGCCCTCGGCAGAGCCGTGAGCTGCGGCAGGCCAGCCTGGTGCTGATCAATGGGTATGGGCTCACACCGGCCCTCGACAGATTGCCGGGGACCGTGAAGGTGGCGGAGCTGGCGGTACCGCACACCCCCAGGCTCGATGCCGGTGCTGCGGCGCCACCCCCCTCCCATCAGCACCAGGATCACCCAGACCTGGCGCACAGCGAGGTCTTGCATGGGTCGAGCGATTCGCCTGAACCGAGGGGACACGACCACAGCGGGCGCGATCCGCACGTGTGGCATGACCCGCGCCAGGCCATTGCCATGGTGCAGCTGGTGAGTGAACGGCTGCAGAGGCTGAACCCCCGCCATGCCGCGACGATCCGCAGCCGCGGCCAGAGAATGCAGGGCGTTCTGGCTGGGCTGCACCGCTGGAATCAGCGCCAGTTCGCCAGCCTGCCCGGCCGGCCCACCTTGGCCAGCGGACACCGCGCCTACGCCAGCCTGGCCAGGGCCTACGACCTTGATGAACTGGCGGTGCTCGACGCCGACAGCGCCAGCAACAGCCTGCGACCGCAGCGGCTGGCCCAGGTGCTCGATCAGCTGCGCAGCCGGGCAGTGCGCAGCCTGTTCGCCGAGCAACGTCCGGCCGCGAAATCTCTGCAGCGCATCAGCGCGCTCAGCGGTGTGCCGATCGCCCCCAGGCCCCTGCTGGCGGACAGCGGCGGCGACAACCTGATCGCCACCCTGACCGCCAACACCTGTCTGATCGTGGAACAGCTCGGGGGACGCTGCGATCACCAGGGCCAGGCGGCTCTGGTGCAGCAGTGGAACGCGATCCCCTGAGTGGCTGCAGCACAGCAGAGCCCAGGCCGGCACGATGAGGTCCGCAATCCAGCGCAGAGCGCAGGCCACCAGCAACGACTCACTTGAGAATGGTTATCATCAAAGATGACGCGATCGGGACGTTCTGCAGCGCACTCAGACCTGGCGGCGACGTCGCCCCCTGTCGCCTGAATTCGGTGAACTGCCTCATGAAGCTGTCGTCAACCCTGCTCCTGGCCCCCGCGACTCTGGGTCTGCTGCTTCCGCTGGCCATCGACGCCCATCGTGCTGCTGAGGCCGCTGGCCTCAGCGCCGATCAGGTGACCGCGATCAGCCAGTTCTCTGATGTGCGTCCCGACGACTGGGCCTACCAGGCCATCAGCACCCTGATTGAGCGCCATGGCTGTGTGGCCGGCTATCCCAGCGGCAGCTTCGCTGGCGGCCGAACCATCAGCCGCTATGAAGCCGCCGCCCTGCTGAACGCCTGTCTTGACCGCATCAGTGACGTCACTGACGAGCTCAACCGGTTGCTCAAGGAGTTTGAGCGGGAGCTGGCTGTCCTGAAGGGTCGTGTCGATGGGCTCGAAGCCCGCGTGGGCGAACTAGACGCCACGGCGTTCTCCACCACCACCAAACTCAGCGGCCAGGCCACCTTCGTGCTTGGGGCCAATGGATTCGGCGGCAGCGCCGCTGCTCTGGTGAACAGCAGCCGTGCGGACTTTGGCGCCACCACATTCAACTACGACCTACAACTGACGTTCGATACCAGCTTCAGCGGCCGGGATCTGCTGCGCACCAACCTGCGGGCCGGCAATTTCAGCGCCATTGATAACAGCTTCGGTGGCGCCGGCCCCAGCAGCCTCTCGCAGCTGGAGGTGGCGTTTCAGGAAAACCTGGGCAACCCCGCTGCAGATGGCAGCGACGTGCTCTCGATCGATCGGCTCTTCTACCAGCTGCCACTGGGCGACTTCACCATCACCATCGGCGGCCGTGTCGGCCAGGACGACATGCTGGCCCTCTGGCCGAGTGTGTATCCTTCCGACACCGTGCTGGATGTGCTCACCGTCGGCGGTGCGCCGGCGGCGTACAACAAAAACCTGGGTGCGGGAGCCGGCCTGTGGTGGCAGACGAATGGCTTCAGCCTCAGCGCCAACTACGTGGCGGCCAATGCCAACGTGGCCGATCCCAGCCAGGGCGGTATCGCCAGTGCAGGGGCTGGTGGCACTGGCACGGTCCAGGCGGCCTACAGCGCCAAAAACTGGGGAGTGGCCGCCATTTATTCCGCCATTCAGAACGGCAATGATCTGATTGTCTATGGCACCAACTTCACGCTCAACAGCTTCGCTGAAGCTGGTCAAACCACGGCGTTGGGCCTGAGCGGCTACTGGCAACCACTGCAGCCGGGCTGGATCCCCTCCATCAGCGCCGGCTGGGGCATCAACAGCACCACCTATGCCAGCGAGGTGGAGTCGATCGGTCTGGTGGCCACAAGCCAGTCGTGGAGTTTGGGTCTGGAGTGGCAGGACGTGCTCCGCAAGGGCAATGCCCTTGGCCTGGCGGTGGGACAGCCCACCTTCGCCACCAGTCTCTACGGCGGTGGCACCCCGCAGGATGGCAACGCTGTGTGGGAGGGCTGGTACAGGCTGCAGCTGACCGACAGCATCAGTGTCACCCCGGCTCTCTTCTACCTCCACCGCCCGCTGGGCCAGGCCACACCCAGCGGCGAGAGCTTCAATCAGCTCGGCGGCCTGATCAAGACCAGCTTCCGCTTCTGAGCCGCGACCCGGCTGCAGAACCCCCCAGGCAGCAGACTGGGAACCATTGATGCCACCCACCTCAGCGTGACCGCCAGCGTGACCAATCCAAGCCCCGCCCATGCATCGGCCACGGCGGCCGATGCCGCGCCGGCAGCGCTGCCGGTGACGATTCTCACCGGTTTTCTCGGCGCCGGCAAAACCACATTGCTGAATCATATTCTCAGTAATCAGCAGGGGGTGAAGACCGCCGTGCTGGTGAATGAGTTCGGCGAAATTGGCATCGACAACGACCTGATCATCGCCACTGGCGAGGATATGGTTGAGTTGAGCAATGGCTGCATTTGTTGTTCAATTAATGGTGAGCTGCTTGACGCGGTATACCGTATTCTCGATCGACCCGACCCGGTTGATTACTTGGTGGTGGAGACCACGGGGCTGGCGGATCCACTGCCGGTGGCGATGACCTTCCTTGGTAGCGATCTGCGTGATGCCACCCGCCTCGATTCGATCATCACCCTGATTGATGCCGAGAACTTCAGCGACGAGATCCTGGAAGGAGAGGTCGCCCGCGCCCAGGTGATCTACGGCGACATTCTGCTGCTGAACAAATGTGATCTGGTCAGCAGTGAGCGGCTTGGCGAGGTGGAGGATCGTCTACGCGCACTCAAGCCTGATGCCCGCATCCTGCACGCGGTCAAAGGCGAGGTGAGCCTGCCGCTTCTTCTCAGCGTTGGCCTGTTCGAAAGCGATAGGGTGGTGGAGGAGCAGAGCCACGAAGCCTGCGATCACGATCATGGCCATTGCGTGCATGAGCACGGACATGCCGATCATGGCCACCAGCACCACAACCACCAGCACGCTGATCACCACCACAGCGCGCATGATCACAGCGCGCATGATCACAGCTCGCATGATCACGGCGAGCACAGCACCTGTGCGCATTCTCATGAAGAGCATCGTCATGATGCACAGGCTCACGCCAGTCCTGCCGCCGATCATCTGGCGATTGAGGGTTTCACCTCACTTTCATTCAGCAGCGATGGCCCCTTCTCCCTGCGCAAATTCCAGAACTTCCTCGACAACCAACTGCCCGCCGGCGTGTTCCGTGCCAAAGGCATCCTCTGGTTCAACGAAAGTGAACGGCGGCATGTGTTTCATCTGGCGGGTAAACGCTTCTCCATCGACGACAGCGACTGGCGCTCCCCATCCGATCGCCGCAACCAGCTGGTCCTGATCGGCAAGCAGCTGGATCACGCCCTGCTGCGCCGCCAGTTGCAGGCCTGCGTGGCGCGGGATGCCGGCAAGGGTTTTCGCTGAACCAGTCCAGTCCACTCCGGGGTGATCGCTGACTGCAGGGGTGACCGATGCGACGACAACACCGGCCACCCCCGCTACGCTGAGCCGAACCGCACGCCCCGCCATGGCCGACGTTGCGCTTCTTGTTGCTGTCTTTGCCCTGTTGGGCCTGGCCTGGTGGCTCACTGGCAGTTCCTCCGATGATGATGATCAGGGAGGCGGGCTGATGCAGCCCGCACTGGTGCCGGTCCGCGTCAACCAGCGGCGCTGAACTCCACGGCCAAGCGGGGCCTCAGCGGCGCTGGTGTTCAGCACCAAGCCGGCGCGACGTCCGCCCCGCCTTCAGCCCTGGTGAGCGCGCCCATCAGCAGCGGCGCAGACCCCACAGAGTGCGCGCACGTTCAGAACGCATTCCAGCAGCTGAAATCGGTGCAGGTCGGCGGCCTCCTGGCCTGCCTGCAGCACCGCCTGGCTTTCAAATTCCTCGGTCTGGCCGCAACGTACGCAGACCAGGTGGTGGTGGTCGCGGGGGTGATCACCGTTCGCCAGCTCAAAGCGGCGTCCACCCTCGGGTAGTTCGAGCTCCCGCAGCAGCTCCATCGAACTGAGCAGCCGCAGCGTGCGATACACGGTGGCCAGGGAGACGCGCTCCTGGGCCCGCAGCAGCCGCTGATGCACCTCCTCAGCACTGAGGTGACTGCCCTCACCGATTCGCTCAAACAGAGCCAGCACCCGTTGCCGCTGGGGGGTGAGCCGCTGACCGCGACCATGCAGGTTGCTGCGCAGCAGCTCGCTTTGCCCCGGGGCAGCCTGGAGTGCGCTCGCTGGCAGGGAACCGGTCGGCAGCGGAGGGGGGGGGGCTGCTGCCATGGCCGGCATCGGGCTGGTTCTCAACAGTAAAGCCTGTTGCGAAGAGATGCCAGAGTGACGGTCTCCGCGCTGTGACGATGGCGACGCCGAGCGATCCCGTCAGCAGCGCACTCCCGCGCGCCGTTTTCCTTGATGCCCTCAGCCTTGGCTCTGTCGACCTGACACCGCTGCAGGCCTGGTGTGACCTCACCTGCTGGCCTGCCACCAGACCAGAGCAGCGGCTGGAGCGGCTGGTGGGTGCTGAGATCGCCATCACCAACAAGATCGTGCTCGATGGGCCGCTGCTGGAGCAGCTTCCCGAGCTGCGCCTGATCTGCACCGCCTCCACAGGCACCGATCAGCTTGATCTGGCCAGCTGCCGGCGTCTGGGTGTGCGCGTGCAGAACGCCGGCCGTTACAGCAACGCCTCTGTGGTGCAGATCACCTGGGCCCTGATCCTGGAGCTCTGCTGTCGCATCCAGGCCCGCCGCGAGCGCATCAGCGCTGGCGACTGGCAGCGCAGCTCCGTCTTCTCGCTGATCGAACCGGACTTCGATGAACTGACCGGCCGCACCCTGGTGGTGCTCGGGGCCGGCAGCATCGGCCGCGGCGTGCTGGCGATCGGCGACGCCTTCGGCATGCGCACGATCGGTCTCACCAGCCGGCACAGCGCCGCCGAACTGGAGCAGGCCCTGCGCCAGGCAGACGTGCTCAGCCTGCATGCCCCGCTGACGGCATCGACCCAGGGAGTGATCAACGCCGAGCGCCTCAGCTGGCTGCCGCCCGGTGCCCTGCTGGTGAACGTTGGCCGTGGGGCACTGGTGGATCTCCCCGCCTTAGCTGCAGCCCTGCGCAGTGGCCGACTGGGGGGTGCCGCGCTGGACGTGTTGCCCCAGGAACCACCAGGCGCCGAGCTCAGCGATTTGCTCATCCTGCCCAACCTGCTGCTGACACCACACGTGGCCTGGAGCTCGCGCCAGGCTCGCGCACGCCTGGTGCAGACCCTGGCCGGGCATCTGCGCTGTTATCGCGAGGGACGGCCCCATGACCACCCCTGACGTGCCAGCACACCAGCGGCCCAGGCGGCGTCGGCCTGGGTGCTGGCGACCGCCAGCAGATCGGCCAGTGCCGTGACCAGGCGATAGCTGAGCGCCAGAGCCAGCAGCGGCGCCTCTGGCACCGCGAAGGACAGCCGAAGCACCAGCACCGCTTCAAAAACCCCCAGACCGCCGGGGGCTCCCGGCACCACCAATCCGGCCGTCCAGGCCAGCGCGAAGCCAGCCAGCCAGCCGTTCCAGCTCAAGGCATAGGCCAGGTCAAAGGCCTGAACACAGCAAGCAAAACCGAGAAACCGCAGCAGCACAAAGGCCAGCTCCGCCAGCAGCGGCGGCCAGGGATAGCCGGGCAGCTGCAGGGGTGGAGCAGGATCATCCGGCGCGGCCACCAGCAGTCCCCGCTGCAGCAGCTGGCGCTGGCGCTGACGTTCCAGCCATGCCATCAACGGATTGAGCCAGCGCGGCACCAGCAGCAGCAACGCCAGCGGGGCCACCAGACCAACACCGACCTGCATGCCTCCCAGCGGCAGCAGCGCCAGCGCCGCCACCGCCATCAGCACCGGATCGAGCAGGACAGCCACCAGGGCCGGGGCGGTGCCGATGGGCTGGTGCAGCAGCGCTGGCTGGCCCGCGTCCGCTGCGACGGGAGTCTGCAGCGCCTGCAGACGAGCCAGCAGGTGCCACACCCCTCCGGGCAGATACTTGCGCAGGTTGGAGCGCAGGAACAACGACACCACCACAGCCGCTCGCGGCCGATGGCCCAGCCAATGCAGCACCACGGCCCAGGCAAGGCCATTGACCGCCAGGCTCAGCAGGCTCAGCCCCACACCGAGCAGCAGCCAGCACCAGCCCTGAGCATCAAGACTGAGCAGCAGCAGCTGACGGGCGTTGCCAACCAGCGCCGCCAGCAGGAAGCCGGCGCTGGCCAGACTCACCCACAGGGAAACTCCGCCCGGCAGCGGCAGCGAGCGCAGACGAGTCATGGTTGCTCCGGCTCCTCAAGCAGCGTCAGCACCGCGCGGCGCAGTTCGGCGGGCGGCAGGCCATGGCGGCGGGCCAGGCTCATCAGGTCGTCCATCTCGGGTTTGCACTGCAGGGTGCCATCGGGGCGCACGGCGCGCTTGATCCGCACCGGCCCCCACGGGGTCGCCAGGCTGACCTGATCGCGCGGCAGCTCCCAGCGCTGCTGCACCTGCTCGCGCAACCCGAGGCTGCTGCCCCACTGCCACCAGATCCGCCGCAGATCCGCTGCCCGCTCCGGCCGCGCCAAGACGGTGACCAACGTGCCGGGACGGCCCTTCTTCATCTGCACCGGTTGGCTGAACACCTCCAGGGCCCCGGCGCCCCGCAGCTCCTCCTGCAGGAAGGCCAGATCCTCCGGGGTGGCGTCATCGATCTGGGCCTGCTGCTGCAGCACCGCCTCGAGGCGCGGCTGTTCCTGGGCTGCGGCGGCCAGCGGCTGGGCCAGCACCAATCGCAGCAGGTTGGGGCGGTCGAGGGCGCGGCTGCCGAGGCCCACCCCCACCGCCTGCGGCACCAGGGTCGGCGGCGGCCCAAAGCGCTCCGCCAGCACCGCCATCAGCGCCAGACCGGTGGGAGTGGTGAGCTCCGCCGGGGGGAGATCAGCGCTGGCGGCCAGCGGCAGCCCGCGGCGGCGGGCCAGCTCCAGCACCGCCGGGGTGGGTACCGGCAGGCAGCCATGGGCGGTGTGCACCGTGCCGTGGCCGGCGGGCGGCACAGTGCACACCAGCGGCGACGCCCCGAAGTGACGCAGGCCGGCGCAGACTCCCACCACATCCACCAGGGCATCGATGGCGCCCACCTCGTGAAAGTGCACCTGCTCGGGGGCGTGGCCATGCACGGTCGCCTCCGCCTCCGCCAGCAGAGTGAACACGGCGAGCACCTCCTGCCTGAGCTCCGGCTGCAGCGCTGCAGCCGCAATCTGGCGGCGCAGATCACCCCAGTGGCGATGGGAAGGCTGCGCTTCACAAGCCTCCACGTCCAGATGCAGGCCGCGTAGACCGCCGCTGCGGCGTTCCTCGATCTGCAACCGATAGGCACCCTCGAGGCCGAGGGCGGCCAGCGGCTGATGCAGCACCTGCTCCGGCAACCCCAGATCGAACAGGGCCGCCAGCAGCATGTTGCCCGCCAGGCCCGTGGGGCAATCCACCACGGCCAGGGTTGCCGGGGCCGTCATCGCGGCGCCGCCAGCAGCTGCTCGGCCCGCGCTTCCAGATCCGGACGCCGCTGGCGCAACCACTGCTCCACCTCGCGCCG
>JBEBCC010000074.1:0-19450 GCA_041158125.1 Cyanobacteriota bacterium | reverse complement strand
CCGTCGTGGTCGACGATGTCGGCCTGGATGCCCGGCAGGGGCAGGGTGGCGGAGCCGGGCTTGGTGGGGGTGGCCCCCGGCAGGGGGCTGATCATCACGCCGCCGGTTTCCGTCTGCCACCAGGTGTCGACGATCGGGCAGCGGTTGCCTCCGATCACGTCGCGGTACCACATCCAAGCCTCGGGGTTGATCGGTTCCCCCACGGTGCCGAGGATGCGCAGGGAGCTCATGTCGTACTGGTCGGGAACCTCACGGCCGCTCTTCATGAAGGCGCGGATCGCCGTGGGCGCCGTGTAGAAGATCGTGCAGCGGTGCTTCTGGATCACCTCCCAGAAGGCGCCGGGCTTGCTCGGTCGCGGTGCCCCCTCATACATCACCGTGGTGGCGCCGTTCGAGAGCGGGCCGTAGACGATGTAGCTATGGCCGGTGATCCAGCCGACATCGGCGGTACACCAGTGGATATCGGTCTCCTTGATGTCGAAGATCCACTGGAAGGTGAGGTGCGCCCAGAGGTTGTAGCCGGCGGTGGTGTGCACCACACCCTTGGGCTTGCCGGTGGAGCCGGAGGTGTAAAGCACGAACAGGCGGTCTTCACTGGCCATCGGCTCGGCAGCGCAGTCGTCGCTCTGGTGATCGACGAGCTCGTGCCACCACACGTCGCGCCCATCGGCCATGGCGCAATCGCCACCGGCGCCCGCCAGGCGGCGCACCACCAGCACGTGCTCAACGCTGGGGGCGCCGCCATTGGCGGCCAGGGCCTCATCCACCGCCGGCTTGAGCGGCACCGGCTTGTCCTTGCGGAAGCCGCCATCAGCAGTGATCACCAACTTCGCTTCGCCATCGATCAGGCGATCGCGCAGCGCATCTGCTGAGAAGCCGCCGAACACCACCGAGTGGGGCGCACCGATGCGGGCGCAGGCCAGCATCGCAATCGCCGCCTCCGGCACCATCGGCATGTAGAGCGCCACCAGATCACCCTTGCCGATGCCGAGGGCCTTGAGGGCATTGGCCGCCTTGCACACCTCAGCGTGCAGCTGGCGGTAGCTGAAGAGGCGCGTGTCGCCCGGTTCCCCCTCCCAGATCAGGGCCGTCTTGTCGGCGCGGGGCCCAGCGAGATGGCGATCAAGGCAGTTGTAGGAGAGGTTGGTGGTGCCGCCTTCAAACCAGCGGGCGAAGGGCGGGTTGCTCCAGTCGAGCACCGTATGGAACGGCTCGAACCAGTGCAGCTCGCGGCGGGCCGCCTCACCCCAGAACGCATCGGGATCGGCTGCGGCGCGGTCCCACAGGGCGCGGTAGGCCTGCAGCGAACCGATCGCCGCCTGGGCCGAGAGCGCAGCGGGCGGCTCAAACAGCCGCTGCTCCTGCAGCACCGATTCGATCGTGGCGGCGGATGCAGGGGTGGATGGTTCGGACATCGACCGGCGCAGCGGCAGGGGTTGGGGGGCATTCAAAGCGGCCCGCGCTACAGCTGCCAACCTGGCGATGCCAACCGTGAGGCAGGCGCCGCTGCGATCAGGCCGGGTAGTAGTAGAAGGCGGCCGCCAGGATCGCGTAGGTGGCGAGCAGCAGCACTCCCTCCAGCCAGTTGGACCGGGCATCGAGGCTCACCAGGTTCACGATCAGCACCCCAAGCCCCAGGGCGATGACTTCGAAACCGGTGAAGTCAAGGTCCATCGGCTGGCCGATCGCTGCCGCGGTGAAGACCAGGGCCGGCGCCATCAGCAACGCCACCAACAGGCTGGATCCCATCGCCAGCGACAGGGGCAGATCCATCTGGTTGCGCAGGGCGCCGCGCACCGCCGGCACGTATTCCGAGAAGCCGCCCACGATCGGGATCACGATCACACCGGTGAACAGCGGCGAGAGGTGCAGCGCCTTGGTGGCCCCCTCCAGGCTGCCCACGAACACCTCCGATTGCACAGCCAGCCCGGCGGTGCTCACCAGCAGCAGACCAATCCAGGGCCACAGGCCGGCGCGCCCCGCATCGTGCTGGGCCTCGGCCTCGCCGTCCTCCAGCAGCAGGTGGGGCGGCTCGAACAGGTGCGTGTGGGTCACCAGCGAGAACACCAGCGTCAGCAGGTAGATCACGATCAGGATCACCGCCACGGTCAGCGACAGGCCGTGAATCGCAGCAACATCATCGATGCCGGAGGTGGAGATCAGCGCCGCCGGCAGGGCCAGGGCGATCACCGCCAGGGTCATCGCCGCGCCATTGGTGCGCACCACCGCCGGCTTGAAGTATTGCTCCGGATAGCGAAGGCCGCCGCAGAGCATGGCCATGCCCGTGACCAGCAGCACATCCGAGAGGATCGCGCCGGTGATGCTGGCCTTCACCACATCGATCAGGCCCTGCCGCAGGGCGCTGATGGCGATGATCAGTTCGGCGCAGTTGCCGAACACTGCCGTGCAGAGTGCCCCCACGGTGGGCCCGCTGCGCTCGGCGATCGCCTCGGTGGCCTGGCTGAGCAGCAGTGCAAACGGGATGATGCCGGCCCCGGCCAGGGCGAACACCACCAGCTCACGGGCGCCGCTGTGCTCTGCCAGCAGCGAGAGGGGCAACAGCAGCAGCAGCGGCAGAAGCAGCTTGCGGTTCAAAGGCGTGCCAGGTGAGTTCACCCGTCCTACCTGTTGCGATCACCGCAATGTGAGCGCTGGTCCACGCGGCAGGATGGAGCCATGGAGATGCCGGCCGCCTGCCTGTTCGACCTCGATGGCCTGCTGCTCGACACGGAGCCGCTGCACGCCGAGGCCTGGCAGCGGGCAGCCCGTCACTTCGGCCGAGCATTGACCAGCACTGAGTTGCTCAGTCTGCGCGGTCGGCGCCGGCTCGATTGCGCGGCGCAGGTGCAGCGCTGGATCCGGGAGAGCGGCCTGACAGTGCCCGACAGCGAGGCGCTGCTGGCCGTGCGTCAACCGATCGCCGAACAGTTGATGCTGCAGGCACCGGCCATGGCCGGTGCCCAGGCCCTGCTGGAGCGCTGCACCGCCCTGGCGATCCCGATGGCGCTGGCCACCAGCAGCTCCCGCCAGGCCGTGGCGCACAAAAGCACGCCCCATCCCTGGCTCAGCCTGATCACGGTGCGGGTGCATGGTGATGATCCGGACCTGCGTGCTGGCAAACCGGAGCCGGATGTATTCCTGCTGGCAGCGCAGCGGCTGGGGGTGGATGCGTGCGACTGCTGGGCCTTTGAAGATTCACCGGCCGGAGCCATGGCAGCAGCGCGAGCCGGCTGTCACGTGCACGTGTTGACGACGCCGGGATTGCCTCGCGAGGCCTACCCCGATGGAGTGACCTGGCTCACCAGTCTCAAACAGCTCAGACTCTGAGCTGACCCTGAACAGGCCGCATCGGTACAGCCGCGTCAGTACAGAACAGCCGTGTCAGTAAGAACAGCCGTGTCAGTACAGACGGCTCAGCACGAAATCCGGCAGGGCCAGCAGGGCGGAGCGACTTTCGGAGGCTGGCAGCCAGGTGAGCGCGTCGCGGGCTTCGTTGGCGAAGCCTTCGGCCAGGGCGCGTGAGCGGGCAATGGCATCACTGCTTCGCACCAGCTCCAGGGCCTGGGCCAGATCACCTTGTTCGCTGAACTCACGGTCGATCAGGCCGGCCAGGGCTGGGTTCTGCTCAAGCGCGTAGAGAGCCGGTGCGGTGAGGTAGCCGCTGGCAAGATCACTGGCGGCCGGTTTGCCCAGCTGCTGGTCGCTGCCGGTGAAATCCAGAATGTCGTCGACCACCTGGAAAGCGAGACCCAGCTGACGCCCGAAGCGGTAGAGCGCATCCAGCTGATCGGCAGCCAGGCCGCTGAGCACGCCTGCGGCGCGGGCGCTGTTGGCGATCAGCGATGCCGTTTTGCAGTAGCTCTTTTCGAGATAAGTCTCGAAGCTCTGGCCGGTGTCGTAGCGGTAAAGACCCTGGCGAACCTCGCCATCGGCGAGGTCCATGATCACCCGCGAGAGCAGTTTCACCACCTCCAGGTCGTCGAGGTTGGCGAGGTGCCAGCTGGCCTGCGCGAACAGGAAATCACCAGCCAGCACGGCAACGCGGTGGTTGAAGCGGCTGTGCACCGTGTCCACGCCGCGGCGTGTTGAGGCCTCGTCCACCACGTCGTCGTGCACGAGCGACGCCGTATGGATCATCTCGGTGATCTCCGCCAGACGCCGGTGGCGGCTGCTCAATTCACCATCCGGTGAGAGAGCGCGGGAAATCAGCAGAACGATGCCGGGGCGCAGACGTTTGCCGCCGGCGCTGAACAAGTGTTCGGCAGCAGCCTGAAGGATCGGATGACCGGCACCAATCAGGCTGCGCAGATCGCTCAGCAGAGCCTCGAGGTCGGCCTCGACGGGCTGAAGCAACTCTGCGACGGTGGCCATGTCCCCCTGCGGTGAACTGATCCTAGAAGGCTCAGGCGGCCGACCGCAGGCTCAGGGCAGCAGCAGTTGCAGCGGCAGGCCACCCTTCTGCCCTGGTGCGGCCGGCTGCCAGCGCAGGGCGCTGCTCGCACACCGCACGCCCACCAGCCGTGCCGCCGCTCGATCAAAGGCCGCTGGGTCACCGGTGGTGAGGAAGCGATGGCTGCCGCCGGCGGCGCTCTCCGGGCGGGTGAGATCGCGCTCGCGCAGCACCCGCCTCAGGTGGCGCGCCACCGCCGGCGCCGGATCGAGCACCGCCAGCGATGGCCCCACCAGCCGACGGATCGTCTCAATCACAAATGGGTAGTGGGTGCAACCGAGCACGATCGTGTCCACGTTCGCCGTCAACATCGGCCTGAGAAAGCGCTCCAGCACCGCCTCACACTCCGGCCCCTCCAGGCTGCCGCGTTCCACCAGATCCGCCAGGCCGATGCACACCTGCTCGATCACCTGCACTGCCGTTGCATGGCGGCCGACCGTGGCGCGATACAGATCTCCCTGGAATGTGGCCGGGGTGGCCATCACACCCACCACACCGCTGCGGGTGAGGGCCACCGCCGGTTTCACCGCCGGCTCCAGACCGAGGATCGGCAGGCCAGGGAACCGTCGGCGCAGCGGCCGCAACGCCACGGCGGAGGCGGTGTTGCAGGCCACCACGATCGCCTTGCAGCCTTGTCCCACCAGCGCCTCTCCCACCGCCAGACAGAACTCACGGATTTCGCTGACGGAGCGATCGCCATAGGGAACATGGGCCTGATCGGCCAGGTAGAGCAGTGATTCAGCCGGCAGCTGATGGGCCAGTTGCCGCCACACGCTCAACCCACCCACGCCCGAATCAAAGATGCCGACCGGTGCTGCAGGGTCGAGGCGGACATCGCCGCCTCTCATGGGTTCGCCACCAGATAGCGCAGCAGCCCGTTGGCGATCGCCAGTGCCATCCGCTGCCGGAAGGCCGGGTCTGCCAGCCGTTCCGAATCCAGTGATCCGGTGACGAAGCCCATCTCTGCCAGTGCCGACGGCATCACCGTGCGCCGGATCACGAAGAAACGGCCGGGGCGGGCACCGCGGTCGGGGCTGCCGGGCGACACGCTCAACATCTGCTCCTGCACCGCCTGGGCCAGGGCCCGCGAGCGGATGCTCTCGAAATAGAACGTCTCGATGCCATTGACATCTGGGCGATCGAGGCTGAGGGCATTGGCGTGGATGCTCAGAAACAGATCGGCGCGACTGTTGTTGGCCAGGGCCACCCGTGGTGGCAGGTCAACATCCACTTCGGTGGTGCGGGTCAGCAGCACCTGCACCCCCTTGGCCTGCAGCAGCTGAGCCACCTGCAGACTCACGTCGAGCACCACATCGGTCTCGCGCAGGCCGTTGATGCCCACGGCGCCCGGGTCGGGTCCACCGTGGCCGGGATCGATCACCACGGTGTACCGGCCGCGGGGCACATCCGGCAGTGTTGCCGCGGCGGCGGATGGCAGCTGGGTGGTACCGCGCCAGCCATCGGCTCCGGCGGCGCTGGGCTGGCGTGGCTGAGCCCGCCAGCTGGGGATGGACGGAGCATCGAGGTTGCCTTCACCGATGGCGGCCAGCGCCGCTGCCACCGCACCCAGCTCCATCCGCCAGCGGTCCGCATTCGTGCCCACCAGCCGCAGCTGGGCTGGATCCAGGGTTGTGCCGGGCTGAAACTCCAGCACCAGCCGGGTGGTATCGGATTCCGGTCGGCCGATGCGCACCTGCCGCAGGGCACCACTGCCGTTGATCACCCGGGTGCGCTGTGGTGCACCGGGCAGGTCGATCCAGACGCGTGGCCCCTTGAGGCCCTGGCCGTCCTCATAGAAGGCCTGGAGTGTCACCCCCGGCGGGGTGCGCAGCTCCAGCACGCCGTCGCGGCTGAAGCGCCAGGCGGAGAGGGTGCTGGCGGCAAGGCTCGGCAGTGCTGCCAGCAGGGTCAGCGGCAGGGTTGCCGCCAGGAGCAGGCAGGAGAGTTGCGGCCGTCGCCGCCGATGCCGGAACAGGAGGCGCCTCACGCGATCAGAACAGGGCGGGACGGCGATGCCGCAGGCTCGGCATCTGGGCCTGGATGCGCTGGCGGTGGCTGACATCCACCGGTGCCACGGCCAGGCCCGGTGCCACACCGGCGTCGGCCAGCACGGTCCCCCAGGGGTCGATGACCAGAGCATGACCGTGGGTTTGGCGGCGGGCACTGTGCTGCCCCGTCTGAGCCGGGGCTACCACATAGGCCGTGTTCTCGATGGCGCGGGCCTGCAGCAGCACCTGCCAGTGGTCCTTACCGGTGAAGGCGGTGAAGGCGGCAGGAATGAACAGCACGTCGGCTCCGGCTCCGGCCAGGTGGCGGTAGAGCTCAGGAAAGCGCACGTCGTAGCAGATGGACAGCCCCACCCGGCACAGACCCGGCACCTCCACCACCGGGGGCAGGGCCTGACCGGGCATCACCGTGGCCGATTCGCGGTAGGTGTTGCCGTCCGGCAGGTCCACATCAAACAGGTGGATCTTGTCGTAACTGGCCAGGATCTGGCCGTCCTGCCCCACCAGCTCGGCCCTGTTGCTGGTGAGGCGTTCACCGGCGGGCACCGGATAGCCACCGCCCAGCAGCGTCACCTGATAGCGGCGGGCCATGGTGATCAGAAACCGCTGGGCCTGGTCCGCCAGGCTGGGGGCCAGCTGCAGGCGCTGCTCGTCGTCGCCCATGAAGGCGAAGTTCTCCGGCAGGCCCACCAGTTCGGCGCCGCGGCGGGTCGCCAGTTCGATCTGCTCCTCGGCGGCGGCGAAGTTCCGTTCGGGGTCGGCGCCGCTGGTGAGCTGAACCGCTGCCGCCAGAAAGCTTGTCACCGCTGGAGTTCCACTGCCGCTGGCACTGTAGGGGCGCGGGTTCAGCTGGCCTGAAGCACGCCCGGGCTGGTCTGGCTGGGCACGATCGTGAGGCTGTCGACAGCGGCGCAGCAGACGAAATCAGCGTCGTGGTTGCCGAGGCCGATCAGACGCTGGCCATGGCTGGCGGCCCGCAGGCAGGTTTCGGTGTCGTGACGCCACTGCTGCCACAGGGCCAGGGCCGCCAGGGCCTCATCGTTGCCGCTGCTCACCCCCACGTGGGGGGAGACCGCCAGTTCCATCGCTGCCGAGATCACAGCCCCGGCCGCCAGGCTGTCCTCCAGGGAGTAGTCGCCCTCCCAGCCGCTGCCCACAATCCACACCCGCGCCGCGCCGCTGTCCACCAGGCGACGGGCCACGGCGGTGCGGTTCGGCAGGGCGGCTGTGACCAGCAGCGGCACCGCCCTGACCGCCTCCAGGGACCGGGTGCCATTGGTGGTGCTCATGAAGATGCGTTTGCCAGCCACCAGCTCGGGCGTCACCGCCAGGGGGGAATTGCCCAGGTCGTAGCCCTCCACGCGCTTGCCGCCGCGCTCACCGGCCCGAAGCCGCTGCTCCGCCGGCCAGGCGGCAGCGGCGCGCTCCAGTTCGTTCAGATCCGCGAAGGCCTGGATCGCCTCGGCACCGTTCTGCAGCGACCAGGCGATGGTGGTGGTGGCCCGCAGCACATCGATCACCACGGCGGCGTCAGGGCCGCCCTCCGCCACCGGATGCACGGCCGGCACGGCCTCGGAGGTGTGGAAATAGGAGATCTGCATCGGGGCCCGCGGGTCAGCGGTGAGCGTTGGCGGCCAGTGTGTCACCGCCGTGCCTGGGCTGGGGGCTGGATCAGCTGGGGAGATTGGCCATGGCGTCAGCCATCAGCTGCACGTTGCCCGCCGTCAGCCAGCGGCTGACCGAGATGATGTTGGTGACATACCAGGCGGTTTCATCAAACTGGCGGATCTGTACGCCGTTGGGATAGGCCTGACTGTTGGCATTGATCGATTCGCTTCCCGTGGAATCAATAATGAAGGCAGGATTAGGTGGCCGCGTGCCATTGGTGTCCAGATCCACGTAATGGAGGGGATTGCTGGCGGAATTGTTGTTCAACCAGGTGATCACGTGCTGGGCCTGTGGCAGGTTGTCGGACTGGTGCTCTGACATTGTGTTGTTGCCAGAGATGTAAATCAGATCACCGGGTTGCAGGATGCTGTTCAGGTAGTCAATCACCTGATCCTTGCTGCGCAGCTGGCTGTTTGGATCGCTCGGATCCGTGAGATAAACGGCCGCTGGATTGGCCAGCACGGATTGGGCGGTGATGGTCTTGTCCACGCCTGTGAGCCAGTCGACGGTCGCACTGGATTGCAGGGCCTGCTGCGACACCGAGGACTCCAGCCAGAAGCCGAAGGCTCGGTTGTAATTCCAGCTGCTGAAGTTGGAGCAGTCCAGCCCCTGGGTCTGGCGTCCCTCTGGGGTGCTGAGGTAATTGATCTGGGGTGCTGGTGAAGGCAGGTTGGCCAGGCTTTCGGGGCTGTACCAGAACGGCCAATGGTGGTGTTGGTAGTTGACCCCGAGGCTGGTCATCGCAGTTGAGATCAACCGTTGCTGGAATTGCAGCACCAGATTGTCGGTGTTCGGACTGGCATCCGTTGATGAAACTGGCGTGAACGCGGGTGTGAAGCCGGGCAGGTTGGTGCTGGGGTATGGGTTGTTGTTGGAGCCAGGTGTGCCCGGACCCAATGCCGTGGATTGGTTGTCGGGCGCGGAGTTGAATGTCCACTGTCCCATCACAGTGTCGATCTGGCTGGAGCCATAACTCGATAGATCGGCGATTAACTGCTCGGGATTTGTCAGATTCAGAGGGTTGAGATTCACCAGATAAGGTGGTTTGTAGCTCATCAGGGCAGTCGTCACCTGATTGAACTGTTCGCGGGCCAGCGTGGAATCACTGCTGGCATTGCCACTGTTGGCCCCCCAGGGATTTGTCCAGCCCGCCAGGGTGGCCTGCTGATCGATGAATACACTGTTGCTGCTGCCCGCCATCGCCTCCCAGCTGCCGGAGGTCTGGTCCGCCGCCGGCCCCATCAGCAGCTCCAGGCGGGTCGACCCAGCAGCGGCACTCACCAGGATCGGTTGTGGTGAACCGCTCAGCAGCTGCGGTTTGCTTGCCGTGAGCGGCGGAGCGGTGTAGCTGACGCCGCCGGAGCTGAACACCGGAGCGCCATCCCTGCTGTCCCACGGGATCGGCAGCAGGGCCGGAGGGCTGGAGGAGTTCCAGCCGGTGACCGCCACCTGGGCGGGTCGGGGATCGAGGCGATCGGCCGTCTGGATCACCAGGGCGCCTGCGGTGCCAAGACCTGCCAGCAGCGCTGGTTGTGAGCCCAGCGTGTCGCCAAGCGACCAGGGCAGGCTGTCGGCGCTCAGTCCCTGGGGCAACCGGGTGAGGGTCTGCTGGGCGCTCACCACCGTGGGGCGCACACCCTGGCCATGGCTCTTCCCATAGGGCTGCACCACCACGCCTGGCGAGGCCGTGGCGCCGTTGCTGCCGATGGTGCCCATGAACAGATCGGCGCCATCGAGGTCGCCGAGCAGCAGTTCCACCGATCCATCCCCTTGCAGATCACCAAGGGCCACCGCATAGCCATGGTTTGCAGGCAGGCTCGTGGTGGCGGGCAGGTTGAGATCCGTGCAGAGCTGCAGGCTGCCCCCCTCAGCCGTCCAGACCTCCAGCGCCAATGTGGAGCGCTTCGGATCAGCCTTGGCTGCGGTCAGCACCACTTCGGCGAAACCATCGAGATCGAGATCCCGCACCGCAAGGGAAAGGGGCCCGGCCACCGCTCCCCCGAAGGCCTTGAACGACAGGGTGTTGAGCTTGTCTGGCAACGGTGCGGCTGCACCCAGCAGCACCTGAACCGTGCAGCCGACGTCCGCGCCGGCGCCCTCTGGCACCGTGGCGCGTACGGCCACGAGATCATCGAAGCCATCACCGTTGACATCACCGGAGGCCACCTGCACGCCGCTCCAGTCGTCGGCGCCGAAGGGTTGCCACGTCTGCAACGTTGCGCCGCTGTTGGTGCCTACCACCACAACGGTGCTCGGGGAACCGGCCTGGCTGCCCACCGCCAGCTCCGGCACCCGGTCAGCCGTGAGGTCCAGCAGGTTGGTGCTGCCGATGCGGAACACGCCATCGTGCAGGACCCAGCTGGCAATGACATCGTTGTAATCGCGATCGCCGAGACCTGGCAGATCCTCAAAACCCAGGTTCAGCAGCGCCTCATCGCCCGCCAGGCCGAGGCCGTGGCTCCGGCCGTCGGCATTGGCGGCTCCCAGGGCAAACGACATGCGCTTCAGCACAGCGGCACCGGGTTCGTTCCCAGCCAGCAGTGAGCCGATCAGCTCCTGCCGGGCCTGGACTGTTGGCGAACTGAGGATGAAGTGCTGATAGAGGGCACCGGGTTTGAGCACCTGCGCCAGATCCGTGCCGGCGGTCGGCGCCGCTGGATTGCTCCAGTCCTGAAGGGTCTGGATGCGGCGGGTGCCACGGATCGGGGCAGACCACAGGAAGCTGTCGCGCCCATCCCCCAGGGCTGCCTTCAGGGCCAGAGCTGCGTAGCGGGGATCTCCGGGGAGGATGCGCTCTCCCTGGCCATCGAGCACGGCTCCATCAGGTCCGTCGACGGGGTAGACCCCGTAGAGATTGGCGAAGCGGGCAACGCTGCGCAGCACCAGCTCCACTCTGATCGGTGGGATCGCGGCGGCCGCTGCGCCATTGGCCACGGCGACGTGGTGCTGCAGCAGAGGCCATTGCAAGGTGCTGCCCACCAGGGTGGCGCCGCCGCTGGCGTTGGCCGATGTCAGCTGGGCACCCTGCCGCAGCAGCCCGCCCTGATTCGCCTGGAAGGGGTGAATCTCCAGGCTCTGGTGTTGGCTCCCCGCCAGCGGTTCCGCGATGAGGGCATAGAAGGCCGGCATGCCACTGCTTTGGCCATCGGCGCTGGCCATGGAGTCGTCAAGGTGGCCGAGGTCGATCAGGCTGGCGGGGCTCACCTCCACTCCTTCGCTGGCGGCGAACCGCTCAAGTGGCTGATTGAGCAGGCAGTCAGCGCTGGCCGGCTGCCAGCTGGCCGATAGTGTCCGCACGTCGTAGACAACGGCGTTGGCCTGGCCTTTGCTGGCGTTCGCTGCCCGCTCCAGGACACCGAGCAGATCGCTGCGAAGTGCATCGGGCCGCTGCGCCGCCTCCTGCAGCACGGCATTGGCGCCATAGCCGTTCATGCGCACCAGTCGCAGCTGGTTGCCGCTTCCCTGTTGCTTGGCCAGCAGCAGAGGCAGGCCACCGGGTTTGACGATCACATCGGGCCACTGGAAGGGGCGCTCCGGCATCAGCGGCATCGACATCCGGCCGAGGCTGTCCAGCAGCTGGCTGGCTGCGGTGCCACCGAAGGCCCCGAGGCCGGCGGCGTAGTCGTAGCCGGGGTGGGCCTGATAAGCCGTTGTGGTCGTCAGCGGCTGCGCCTGCAGGGCTGTGATGTCCGTGAGCAGATTCGGAGGCAGCTGGTAGAGCAGCAGGTGGGCTTCGGTGGCGCTCAGGTCGGCCAGGCCATGGCGCCGCCGTTTCAGGTTCACGTCCGCCAGCAGGGCTGCGGTGGCCGGGGAGGCCAGGCTGGTGCCACCGTCGGCATGCCAGAGGATCTGCTTGGGCCAATCCTGATCGCTGAGCTTGGTGTCCTGGCCAAGAGTGAGTGAGAGAAAATCTCCCCCCATGGCCAGATTGCTGAGATCCGGCATCTGACGAGCCAGTGTCGGATTCACCGCCAGGGCGGCAGGCGTGGTGGTGCCACCGGCAACGGGTTCCGCGGCGTAGAAGGTGTAGGTCTCGGGCAGCGTGCCAATCGTCAGGTTCTGGCCCCCGGCGGCCCACCAATTGAAGAGCTTGTTGTCGTAGGTCCAGCCTTCGGCCAGGCTGGCTGCCAGGGCCGTGCTCTGGAACTGCTGGACCCAGGGCGACACCTGCTGATAGCTCGGCATCGCAGCGGCCGGACTGAAGCCGCCATTGCCCCCTTCCATGGCGTTGTTGCTGTTGCCTGGATCGCGCCAGGCCACGGCGCCGGTGATCGTTTCGGTGTCCTGATATTCAAAAGCCACGCCGCCCACGGTGAGAAACAGCGGCGAGGAGGACGGCCAGGTGTTGAAGGTGAGCGATTGATTCTGCCCTGTGGTCAGGGTGTCGATGCCGGACACCTGGTCGCCGGCACTGAGCGTGAACAGCACACCGGTGTTGTCCTGCGCTGGATAGGCCGCCGGCAGGCTGGGGGGATCCGGCCAGAGGCTCCGCCCATCACCGCTGCTGGCGATGCTCAGGCTGCTTCCCCCTCCATGCGATGAGCTGATGACCAGTGGCCTGCCGGCCGCATCGGCCGGCAGGGGCGCCAGCCGGTAGTCCGGCAGGTCTGCATCGGATCCCTTGCTGGAATCCAGGCTGTCATGGGGAACAATGAAGATAGCGATGTCGGCATATTGGTTGAATGTTCTTGCCGCCAGGATATCAAGCGTGAATTCGTTGATGCCCACCGATGAGCTGAGTGTTTCCGGCAGCAGCTGTTGCTTGTAGTGGTGTCGGCCGCCCGTTTCATCGTAATAGTGGATGGATTCTTTGCCCAGCACCTGATCCATCGACAGGCTGCTGAAGCTTTTCCAGTGGTTGCGGCTACCACTGATGATCTCGCCGTTAGCATTGGCCACCAGCACATAGGCCAGCAGGCGGGCATCAGTGCTGAGATCACGGGCTTTGCTGAAGGCGCTCAGGAGTGATTGATCCTTGCTGTCAGGTAGGTAATGATTGGGCGATTCGATCAAGCCACTGGGGAATCCCCCATCCGGATAGAACAGTGGGTTCGACCACGACTTTTCGATAAGGCCCACCACCACCCTCTGCTGGTCATGATTCAGGCCAGCGGCTGGAGCTCCCGTGTAGCTGATCAGCGTCTGAGCCTTCGGGAGATCCGTGGGAACGCTGTTGACAAGGGACTGAAACCAATCGGGATTGAGTTTCATTGCTGGCGGGGCTATTGCGTAGCAGAGGAGCGCCTGGCGAAGAATCGCGGCAATGACTGGTTGCTGGCGCGGTAATCCAGTTGCAGGCCATCAGGCTCTGATGCGATTCTACTTGCATCATCAACTCTTTGCCTCTGGCTAACAGGGGATGCTCTCTCGCTTCTGTGTTCCAGCACCTTGTTGACCGGCACGCCTGGCTGACAGGCGCACCTGTGACCGGCTCTCTCCGGCTGCACTCGCCCTGAGGCTTACGCCAGAGTGCATGCCTGCTGCCCGCTCTGCGCTTGCCTCCTACACAACGCCGCAGCCGCCGGGACCTGCGTGGGTTCCTGGAGCTGCTCGAGCAGCGCGGCCGGCTGCGGCGGATCACCGCACCGGTGGATCCTGATCTGGAGCTGGCCGCCATCGCTGATCGCGTGCTGAGCTGCGGCGGGCCGGCGCTGCTGTTTGAGAACGTGATCGGCAGCACCATGCCGGTGGCGGTGAACCTGCTCGGCACCCAGGAGCGGGTGCTCTGGAGCATGGGTATGGAGCAGCCCGAGGAGCTCGAGGCCCTGGGTGAAAAGCTGGCCCTGCTGCAGCAGCCCCGGCCGCCCAAGGGGGCCCGTGAAGCGGTGCGCTTCGGCTCGGTGCTGCTGGATGTGCTCAAGGCCCGGCCGGACCTCGATCTCACCCCCCCCTGCCACCAGCAGGTGTTCAGGGGCGATCAGGTGAACCTCGATGCGTTGCCGTTGCTGCGCCCCTGGCCCGGTGATGCCGGTCGGATCATCACGCTCGGCCTGGTGATCACCAAGGACCCTGAAACCGGTACGCCGAACGTGGGCGTCTACCGGTTGCAGCAGCAGAGCATCAACACGATGACCGTGCACTGGCTGAGCGTGCGCGGTGGTGCTCGCCACCTGCGCAAGGCAGCGGCGATGGGCAAAAACCTGGAGATCGCGATCGCGATCGGTGTGCATCCGCTGCTGGTGATGGCGGCGGCCACGCCGATCCCGGTGCAGCTGAGCGAGTGGCTGTTCGCCGGCCTCTATGCCGGTGAGGGGGTGCGGCTGGCGAAGTGCAAGACCGTGAATCTGGAGGTGCCCAGCCACAGTGAGGTGGTGCTGGAGGGCACGATCACGCCCGGCGAAGAGCTCAGTGATGGCCCATTCGGCGATCACATGGGCTTCTACGGCGGTGAGGAGCCCTCGCCTCTGGTGCGCTTCCACTGCGTGACGCAGCGGCGCGATCCGATCTACTTCACCACCTTCAGCGGCCGCCCCCCGAAGGAGGACGCGATGCTGGCGATTGCCCTGAACCGGATCTACACACCGATCTTGCGCCAGCAGATCCCGGAGATCGTGGATTTTTTCCTGCCGATGGAGGGGCTCAGCTACAAGCTGGCCGTGATCGCGATCGACAAGGCCTATCCAGGCCAGGCCAAGCGTGCGGCGATGGCCTTCTGGAGTGCCCTGCCGCAGTTCACCTACACGAAGTTTGTGGTGGTGGTGGATCAGAGCATCAACATTCGCGATCCACGCCAGGTGATCTGGGCGATCAGCGCCCTGGTGGATCCGCAGCGTGATCTGTTCGTGCTGGAGAACACCCCGTTCGACACGCTTGATTTCGCCAGCGAACAGCTGGGCCTGGGGGGCAGGTTGGCGATCGATGCCACCACCAAGGTGGGCCCTGAGCGCAATCACCCCTGGGGCGAAGCCCTGAGCCGCCCCGCCGAGCTGGAGGCGCGCCTCGATGCCCGCTGGGCGGAGCTGGGCCTGGCGGACGTGGGCACCACCCCGGCGGACCCTGCTCTGTTCGGCTACACGCTGGAGAACGTGCTGGAGCGCCTGGCAGCCCATGGCGCCGCTGGACATGGCCAGGGTGCCAAGGCCGGCTGACCATGCTGCGTCGTGCCGGATTGCAGGCCTTGCGCGCCTTGCTGGAGCTGGCCCAGGAGCCGCATCGCTGGCGATCGGTGAATGAGATCGCCGCGGCGCAGAACCTGCCGGCGCCGATGCTTGAGCAACTGTTGTTGCAACTGCGCCGCGCCGATCTGGTCGAGGCCCGGCGCGGCCGGCTGGGGGGCTACCGGCTGCGCCGGCCTCCGGCGGCGATCCCGGTGGCACGGGTGCTGGAGGCGGTGGGGGCGGCGATCGAGCTGCGGGCCGAGCTGGAGGGCGGCAGCGCCACTGCGGCCGAGCAGCGGGTGCTGCGGGGCATGGCCCGCCGGCTGCAGGCTGCCCTGGAGCGGGAGCTGGACCAGCTCACCCTGGAGGAGCTGCTGTTCGATCTGAGCAGCTGGCAGGAAAGCCTGGGCAATGCGGGGGGGGTGATGCTGGGTTGAGGGGATCCAGCTGCAGGCTGGAGAGCACCCCGGAGCGGAAGGCGCCGGTGTCGAGGTTGATCCGGTGCTCGCGGCGGTCGATCTGATGGTTCCGGGTGATGGTGTGCCCATGCACCACCGTGTAGGGCAAGCCGTGGTGACGCCGCAGAAACGGCTGGCGGATCCAGATCAGATCCTGCTGCTGCTCGCCCAGGGGAACGCCCGGGCGGACGCCGGCATGCACGAACAGCAGCCTGCCGCGGATAGCGGTGTAGGGCAGCGCCGCGAACCAGTGGCGGTGCTGCCGCAGCACTGGCAGCAGCTGTGGATCGCCGCAGCGAATGATGGGCCGGATCCGATCCTCAATCGAGACGTACTCAATCGAGACGTAGTCAATCGAGACATCGGTCAACCGCGAGCCGGTGCGCTCCTGTTGACCTCGCATCAACGGGTGGCAGAACGCCCCAACCCGATGAACTTCCGTGAAGACAACCCGGCTGCAGATGTGCCCCATGACACCGAATGGGCCTTGGCAGCTTGCGATAACCTGAAGATTCGCGAAAAGGTTTCCAGGGAGACATCGCGGCGACGAATGGCTCTCTGCACTGGAGATATTCACGCCGGCTGTAGCCGATGGTATCCGCCTTTGAACTCGTGACCCTCGGCCATAGCGAGGCGCCCTATAAGGGGGTGTGGAAGCTGGTGGAGAGCCATCCAGGCAGTGTGGAGGCGATCCACTCCACCTATCACCCTGAACGACCGATCGGCTGCGTGATCGAGCAGCGCTGCTTCAGCTCACAGCAATCGGCGTTGGAGTTCACACGTCACCTGCTCAGCCATGGCTGGGGGGTGAAGACGCTGCATGAGGCCGCTGAGCACTTCTGGTTTCGCCTGATGGAGCTGGGGGCATGAGCATCACCGGTCCGCTCAATGCGCTGATCGCTCAGCCACTGGTGGAGCAGATCCAGCGCCATCTTTTCTTCAGCCAGGCCAAGGCCCCATCTTTGGCAACCCAGCATGACCACTACATGGCGCTGTCGCTGGCGGTGCGCGATCGGCTGCTGCAGAACTGGGTGGATACAGCGGAGACTTACACCCGCCAGGGGGTGCGCACGGCCGCCTACCTGTCGGCGGAGTATCTGCTCGGCCCTCACCTGGATAACAACCTCGTGAACCTGGGTCTGCGCGAGGAAGCGGAGCAGGCCTGCGCTGCGTTGGGGCTGGATCTGGAGACCCTGATCCAGCACGAGCCAGAACCAGGTCTGGGTAATGGCGGGCTGGGGCGTCTGGCGGCCTGTTTCCAGGAATCCCTCGCCAGCCTTGAGTTGCCGGCTATCGGCTACGGCATCCGCTACGAGTTCGGCATCTTCCGGCAGACGATCACGCCCCAGGGGCAGCAGGAGAGTACGGATGCCTGGCTATCGCAGGGCAACCCCTGGGAGGTGATTCGACCGGAGTGGCGCTATCCCGTGCGGATCGGCGACACCACGGTGATCGGGGTGGCTTACGACACCCCGATCACCGGCTACGGGGTGCGTACCGCCAACACGCTGCGCTTGTGGTCGGCGATGGCCCCCGAGGCTTTCGACTTCGCATCCTTTAACGCAGGTGACTACACCCGAGCCGTGCTGAGCAAGGTGCAGAGCGAAACCCTCAGTAAGGTGCTCTACCCCAACGACGAATTCGAACAGGGCAAGCGTCTGAGGCTAAGCCAGCAGATCTTCTTCGTGAGCTGCTCCCTGCAAGACATGCTGCGCATCCTCAAGAAGCAAGGCCTGCCTGTGAGCGACTTCCACCGCAAGTTTGC
This sequence comes from Cyanobacteriota bacterium, assembly GCA_041158125.1. Classification (GTDB taxonomy): domain Bacteria; phylum Cyanobacteriota; class Cyanobacteriia; order PCC-6307; family Cyanobiaceae; genus Vulcanococcus. The sequence continues at coordinate 2,006 of JBEBCC010000074.1, read as the reverse complement.
GGTGCAGCTCAATGACACCCATCCGGCCATCGCGGTGCCGGAACTGATGCGGCTGCTGATCGACCAGGAGGGTCTCGACTGGGACACGGCCTGGGGGATCACGACCGCAAGCCTCAGTTACACCAACCACACGCTTCTGCCAGAGGCGCTGGAAACCTGGGGTGTGCCGCTGTTCGAGCAACTGTTGCCACGGCAGCTGCAGATCATCTACGAGATCAATGCTCGCTTTCTACGGATGGTCCGCATCCGCATGCCAGGCCGGCCAGACCTGCTGAAGCATTTGTCGCTGATTGAGGAAGGGCAACAGCGCCGGGTGCGTATGGCCAATCTGGCCGTGGTCGGCAGCCATCACACCAACGGTGTGGCAGAGCTACACAGCCAATTGCTCAAGGAGCAGCTGCTGGCCGACTTCGCCCAGCTTTGGCCGGAGCGGTTCACCAATGTGACCAACGGCATCACGCCGCGCCGCTGGTTGGCAGTTGCCAATCCGCTGCTAGCTGCTCTGCTGGATGACGCGATCGGAAGCGGATGGCGCCGCAATCTGGAGGCTCTGGCCGAGTTGGAGCCGCTGCTGGCGGACGACGGCTTTGTCAGCCGCTGGCAGGAGGTGCGCAGTCGCACCAAGCAACGACTGGCTCAGCATATCCACCAGGAGCTTGGCGTCCTGGTGGATCACACCTCCCTGTTCGATGTGCAGGTGAAGCGCATCCACGAATACAAGCGCCAGCACCTGGCCGCCCTGGAGATTGTGCAGCGCTATTTGCGCCTGCGCCAGGGGGAGGATCTCCCTCCCCGCACCGTGATCTTCGGCGGTAAGGCGGCGCCGGGCTACGCCATGGCCAAGCTGATCATCCGGTTGATCGTCGGCATCGCCGAGATCGTGAACCTCGATCCCGCCATGGGCGGCCGCTTGCGGGTGGTGTTTCTGCCCAATTTCAATGTGGGTCTGGCCCAGAAGGTCTACCCCGCGGTCGACCTCTCCGAGCAGATCTCCACGGCGGGTAAGGAAGCCTCCGGCACCGGCAACATGAAGATGGCGATCAATGGTGCCCTCACGATCGGTACACTGGATGGGGCCAACATCGAGATCCGCGATCGTGTCGGCGCCGAGAACTTTTTCTTGTTCGGCCACAACGCCGATGAGGTGAGCCGTCTCCAGAGGGATGGCTACCACCCGCTGCCGTGGCTGGAGAAGAACCCTGGCCTGCGGGCCGCCCTGGAGCTGATCGCCATGGGGCACTTCAGCGAAGGCGATCGGCAGCTGTTCCAGCCGCTGATCGACAACCTCACGCACCACGACCCCTTCCAGGTTGTGGCCGATGCGGCTGACTACAGCCGCGCCCAGGACACTGTGGATCAAGCCTGGAGCGATCCAGCCGGCTGGAGCCGCAGCTCGATCCACAACACCATGCGTTGCGGCTTCTTCAGCAGTGATCGGGCCATCGCCGAGTATGCCGAGCGCATCTGGAAGCTCCGCCCCCAACCCATCGCCCCCTGACCATGGCATCTTCAGCACAGCAAGGCACACCCCAGATCAACGACGCCCCCACAGCCTTGGCCGCCATCGCGCTGGCGGCGGTGTCATGGGATGGGGTGCTGACCCAGGCAGGCACCCGTGCCCTGCGCCACACCCTCGATTACCGCCATCCTTTTTCGGATTACGGAGATGAGCGGATGGTGCAGCTGATGGATCAACTGCTGTTCCACCTGCGCCGGCTCGGTGCCCAACACCTGATGGTGGAGGCAGCCGCCGCGCTCAAACCCGATCAGCGGGCCACGGCCTTTGCCGTGGCCGCAGAGATCATGCGCTCCGACGGCCGGCTGCATCAGGATGAATGCAACATCCTCAGCAACCTCGGTGCAGTTCTGGAGTTAGAGGAGGACTTTCAGGCAGGATTCATTGCCGCGATGGGGGTGCTGCACTCCGATCTGATGTAGGCCGGCAAGATCCACACCTGCTTCCTCAGGATCAGTAGAAGGCTTTGGGAACGCGGACGGTGCGCCAA
>JBEBCC010000073.1:0-3603 GCA_041158125.1 Cyanobacteriota bacterium | reverse complement strand
GGGTTGGAAAGTGCTCTCGGCTCTCGGGGGAAACCTTTCAGGGTGGCGTATCGACTCGACAGGCGAATCAACATCTGGCTCCGGCCAATAAAGATGGTCTGCGGTCGGACGCAGCACGTTCGGGATCTGCTGAATCGTTGCCACCTTAAACCAGGGAAACTCTGAATAGGGAAGCACCAGTTCTTCGCCATCGATAAGCATCCAGGTGCAATGTCCAGAGGCATTGGTGGCCTCAGCCTCTAAAATGATTGTTCCAGGCATCGATGATCCCCTGTTGTCGTGTCTCGACTAAGCGTTCTGCTTCTTGGATCCTTGTAGGGCTTGGCCCAATGTTGCGAGTGGGTTCAGCGGTTGGGCTGATCCAGAACTACGCCTCACCATCAGGATGACTGACATGGACGTGAGGACGAGGCTCCTCCCGTGAAAAGAAGAAGAAACGAAATTCGCCTTCCCGGAAGACGGTTGGTGACAAGTGCAGTCTTGAACGCCTCTCGCAGCAGAGCCACCTCTGCTATGGCTGTTCGCACCTTTCCAACTTCTTCTTAGATGGTTTCCTTGAACCACGCCCCCCGGCACCCTTTCGACAACCGGTGCGATCCCGATCGGAGCGCTGCCGAGTTCGCCGATGACCGGTGCCGCGCCCTGGCGCAGATGGAGGCGATACTCGGTTTGGTGGCACTGCCGAACGCTTGATCAGTTCTTCCTCAGCCGCGGCCTCGGCTGCCGCCGACGGGGGCGCAGGCTCCGTGAACCCTGCGCTTCCCTTCCCCCTGGCCCGCCCGGAGGTGGAGGCTCTGCACGCCTACAGCGCACCGCTGGAGGGACGCCGCGGCCTGCTGCGGCTTGACTTCAACGAGAACACCCTGGGCCCGAGCCCGCGGGTGGTGGAAGCGATCCGGGCCATCCCGGCCGATCACATCGCCATCTATCCCGAATACGACGGCCTGCGCGAGGCCGTGATCGCCAACCTGAGTGATCGCAGCAGCGGCCGGCCTGGCCTGGCCCATCCCCTGCAACCGCAGCAGATCGGCCTGTTCAACGGGGTGGATGCGGCGATCCATGCGGTGTTCCACGCCTATGGCGCAGCCGGCGAGGCGCTGCTCACCACCAGCCCCACCTTCGGCTACTACAGCCCCTGCGCTCAGATGCAGGGGATGGTGATCGAGGCGATCCCCTACGAAGGCAGCGACTTCCGCTTCCCGCTGGAGGCGATCCGCCGCGCCCTGCTGGAGCCTGAAGGCGGCAGGCCGCCGCGCCTGCTGCTGCTCTGCAATCCCAACAACCCCACCGGCACCCGCCTGGCGCCGCAGCCGATCCTGGAGCTGGCGGCCGCGGCGCCCCACACCCTGGTGGTGGTGGATGAGCTCTACGAGGCCTTCAGTGGCGACAGCGTGCTGCCGCTGGCCGATTTCCAGGCCACGCCCAACCTGCTGGTGCTGCGCTCCCTGGCCAAGACCGCCGGCCTGGCGGGGCTGCGCATGGGCTTTGCGATCGGGGCGGCGCCGGTGGTGGATCGCATCAGCCGCGTCACCGGGCCCTACGACATCAACAGCTTCGCGGTGACGGCCGCCTTCGCGGCCCTGGCCGATCAGGCCTATGTGGAGGCCTATGTGGCGGATGTGCTGCGCGCTCGCGACTGGCTGGTGGCGCAGCTGCGGGCAGCTGGCGTGCGGCACCATGCCGCCGGTGGCAACTATCTGCTGCTCTGGCCGGCGGCTGAACCCGCCAGCGTCGATGCGGCCCTGCGCCAGGCCGGCATCCTGGTGCGTTCGATGGCTGGCAAGCCCCTGATCGACGGCAGCCTGCGGGTCAGCCTCGGCACCCTGGAGCAGATGCAGCAGTTCTGGCGGGCCTATTCCCGCATCGAGGGATTGCCCTCCTGAGGCCTGGCCTGCGCCGGCCAGCCCGCAGCGCTGAGTCCTCAGCGCAACACCGTGATCTGCAGGCCGTCGCTGAGCTTGCCGGGCAGGCTGATGCTGCGGCCGGCCCGCTGCACCGGTGTGCCACCCATGGCCTGCAGGAACGGTTGCAGGCCGCCCTGGTCGCAGTTGGCCGGCGCCTTGCCGCTCACGTACTGCACCGGGATCACGCGGCGAGGTGCCAGCTCGCGCACCACGGCCGCGGCCTCGCTGCCGTCGTAGACCTTGGCGCCACCACCCACGCCGATGATCAGCACATCGGGCCTGCCCAGCAGCACCCGGTCTTCTGGGGTGAGGCTGGCGGCGGTGCCGCCCAGGTGGGCGATCTCCAGGCCGCCCTGTTTCCAGCGCCACAGCGTGGCCTGGCCGAAGCGGCGCCCCCCGAAGCGATCGTGCGCCGCGCCGATGCCCTCGATGCTGAGGCCGGCCACCCGGTAGGAGCCGGGGCTGCTCAGCAGACGGCCGCTGGCCACCGGAGCCCCCTCATCCAACAGGCGACTGCTGGCCAGCACGACATTGGCGCTGAGCCGCGGTTCCGCCAGGCCGGCCGCGCAGCCCACCGCCTTGAAGGGATTGAGCAGCACCGTGGCGCCGCCGCCCTGGATCAGCAGGGCGCTGTGGCCGTAGCTCGTGATCGTGACGCCACCACCGGCACTGGCCGGCAGCCCTGTGGCCAGGCCGAGGCCCAGGCTCAGTCCCAGCAGGGTCGATGCGGTGCGGTGCAAGCCTTGACCGCGGAGCACCCGGGTGGCGGCGGGCTGGTTCGGCAGGGCCATGGCGATCGCGAGAGCCGGGATTGGCGGCCCTGAACCCTAACCGGCACCTCTCAGGCTGCTTGGTGCCCGGGGCGTTTTCAGCCGGCCGCCTCGCGCAGGAAATTGGCCAGCAGCTGGTGGCCGCTCTGGGTGAGCACGCTCTCCGGGTGGAACTGCACTCCCTGCAGGTGCGGATAGTCGCGGTGGCGCAGACCCATGATCGTGCCGTCCTCCAGCCAGGCGGTGATCTCCAGGCAGGCGGGCAGGGTTTCGCGCTCGGCGATCAGGCTGTGGTAGCGGGTGGCGGTGAGCGGATTGGGCAGGCCGGCGAACACGCCCTGGCCAGCATGCAGCACCGGTGAGGTCTTGCCGTGCATCAGCTCCTTCGCCCGCACCACCCGGCCGCCGTACACCTGGGCGATCGATTGATGGCCCAGGCATACCCCCAGGGTGGGGATCGTGGGGCTGAGCTCGCGCAGCACCGCCAGGCAGACGCCGGACTGGTCCGGGTCGCCGGGGCCGGGCGAGATCAGGATCGCGTCCGGATGCAGGGCGTCGATCTGCTCAAGGCTGAGGGCGTCGTTGCGCTCCACCCGCAGCTCGCTGCAGATCGGGTGGTCGGCCGCCAGCTCCCCCAGGTACTGCACCAGGTTGAAGGTGAAGCTGTCGTAGTTGTCGAGAACGAGGAGCATCGGTGGGCCCACCAGGCCCCCATTCAACCGCTCAGGCGCGCCAGCAGGGGGGGCAGCAGCAGCAGGGCGGCGATCAGCACCGAGCTGAGGGCGGCCACCAGCACCGCGGCGGCGGCGCAGTCCTTGGCGATGCGCGCCAGGGGGTGAAAGCGCCGGCCGATGGCCAGGTCCACCACCGCTTCGGTGGCGGTGTTGAGCAACTCCAGCACCAGCACCGCCGCCACCGTGAGCACCAGC
>JBEBCC010000072.1:0-4649 GCA_041158125.1 Cyanobacteriota bacterium | reverse complement strand
GCGAACAACATCGTTCGTTTCTCCCGTCAGACCGCCCCTGTGGCTGCCTGACCCTAGACAGGGAGATGGGGTGAGGTCAGCCTTATCACCCAAATGACCCATGGGGGCTGGAAGGCCCCTTCCAATCGGTCCTGGAAGGCCTCTGCTCAATGGTCCGGTTCCGGCTGAAGCGGTGAAGCTGGTCTCAGCTGACGAAGCCGCTGGCAAGCGCAAGCATTCCGGCAACCATCAGGCCGATGCTCACGATGATTTCTGCGGAGCCCAGCACAACGCCCAGGATGGCGAACAGGCGTTTCCTGGATTGTGAGAACAGCGCCGGCAGGCCCAGCCCTGTGGCAATGATGCTCACGAACATCTGCAGGAGAACCGCGATCCCGACCAGAATGTCGTCGGCATCGAGGCCGGCCAGGATGAGCCACAGCAGAAAGAGTGCAGCCCCGACCAGCGCAGCCACGAATGACAGAATGCCGAGAACTGAGTGACCTGATCTCTCCACGCTGCAGGCCCCTGTCGGTCTGATCACTCCGTCTAGTTTAGCTTTTGTTTCTTGGTTTGCTCCGCGCTCAGCCAGCGCAGATCTGCACTTGCTGCACCACTTCACTGGGGTTGCCCAGGCTGATACCTGTGGAAGGGAGCCGTTGTTTGCAGCTGATTGCGGGACCGATCCGCTCGCCGGCCGCCGGTGCTACACCCACAAGGTACCCGAATCCGTGCTCATGGATTTCGTGCTGTTCGCTTCTGCTGTTGCCCCCAAAGGCCTGCCGGTAATTCTGCCCGCCCTCGCCGGCGCCGGCATTCTGATCTTCCTGTCGCAATTGTTCGTCCCCAAGACCTGATCGCCTGCGCGCCGCGGCCGCCGTCGGATGCACTGGCGGCCGTCTGTTTCCAGCGCCTGCCGTGGTCTTGAGCCGCTCCCTCAGCTCCCCGTCTGCGCATGCGTGATCTCTGCCCGGCCCTGGCCCATAAGGCCTATTTCAACTACGGCGGTCAGGGGCCGCTGCCCACTCCATCCTTGGATGCCATGGTCGCCAGCTGGCGAACGATCCAGGAGCTGGGGCCGTTCAGCACGGCGGTCTGGCCTTTTGTGGAGCGTGAAACCCAGCGTGTGCGCGCCGCTCTGGCGGCCCTCTGTGGCGTCACCCCCCAGCGGCTTGCCCTCACCGAGAACGTGACCAGCGGCTGCGTGCTGCCGCTCTGGGGCCTGCCCTGGCAGGCGGGCGATCACCTGCTGATCAGCGACTGCGAACACCCCGGTGTGGTTGCCGCCTGCCGCGAACTGGCCCGCCGCCACCATCTGGAGATCAGCGACCTGCCGGTGCTCGCCCTTTGCCGCAGCACGCGCCAGTCCGATCTCGCCGCCGCCGTGCTCGAGGCGCTGGAGCAGCGTCTGACCCCCAGAACACAGCTGGTGGTTCTCTCCCACCTCCTCTGGAACACCGGCAGTGTGATGCCGATCGCGGCGGTGGCGCAGCTCCTTGGTGCACAGCCGCGCCAGCCCTGGCTGCTGGTGGATGCGGCCCAGTCCCTGGGCTCAATCCCAGTCCAGGAGGCCGCCCGCGCGGCGGATATCTACGCCTTCACCGGCCATAAGTGGTGCTGCGGCCCAGAAGGTCTCGGTGGCGTGGCACTCTCCGAGCGTCTGCTGGAGCAGGCGCAGCCGACTCTGATCGGCTGGCGCAGCCTGCGCCATGAAGCCGTCGCCGGCAGCGCCTTCCATCAGGACGCTCGCCGTTTTGAAGTGGCCACGTCCTGTCTGCCCCTCTGCAGTGGCCTGGCCTCTTCTCTGGAGCTGCTGGCGGCCGAGGGCAGTGATCGCGAGCGACTCAGCCGGATTCAGGACGGCAGCACCCACCTCTGGCAGGGCCTCCAGCGGCTGCCGGGGGCCATCACCCTGTTGCCGGAGCCGCCGCCGGCCGGTCTGGTGAGCTTCACGTTGCAGCAGGCTGATGGCACCCCTCACGCCACCGCCGCCACCGTGGATCGCCTCGGGGCGCAGGCCTTCTGGCTGCGCCAGCTGGATCATCCCGATTGCCTGCGCGCCTGCACGCACATCACCACCACCGCTGCCGAGATCGAAGCGTTGCTGGCGGCCATTGCCGCGATCGTCACGGCGCCGGCGGCACCCCCCAGGAATCCGTCCCGCTGACGCGGCCTGGCATCGCTGCAAGGGGCAGCTGAGTTCGGCCTCAGCAGAGCCGTGCCCGTAGGGCCCGTTCGGCCTCTTCGCGGTCGTCGAAGTGGATCTTGCTGGTGCCGAGGATCTGGTAATCCTCATGGCCCTTGCCGGCAATCAGCACCAGATCGCCCGCCTGCGCTGTGGCGATGGCGCCGGCGATGGCCGAGGCCCGGTCCGCCTCCACCTGCAGGTCCGTATCGGCGGGGATGCCCGCCACCACATCGCCCAGGATCTGCTGCGGATCTTCGGTGCGGGGGTTGTCGGAGGTGAGCACCACCTGATCCGCCAGGCGGGCGGCGATGGCGCCCATCAGTGGCCGCTTGCTGCGATCACGGTCGCCGCCGCAGCCGAACACGCAGATCAGCCGCCCCTGGGTGAACGGCCGGCAGGCGTTGAGGGCGCTCTCAAGACCATCGGGGGTGTGGGCGTAATCCACCAGCACGGCGGGCAGCTCGGCGGGGCCGCCGCCCCGGGCGACGCTCACGCGCTCCATGCGGCCAGGCACGCCCCGGAAGTCGGCCAGGGCCTCCAGCAGTGGCTCCAGCGGCAGGCCCTGCTGAAGCAGCGCCCCCAGCGCCTGCAGCTGGTTCATCAGGTTGAACCGTCCCAGCAGTGGTGAGCGGAAGGGGCCGCTGCCCACGGGGCTGATCAGCACGCCGCTGACGCCATCGGCGCTGAACTGCAGCTGCTCCATGCGCAACTCGGCGTTGCTGGCCTCCACCAGAGAGCTGCGCCAGCAGGCAGTCCCCAGCCGCGTTGCCAGCTGTGCCCCCCAGGGGTCGTCGCTGTTCACCACCGCCAGTGGCGCCCGGGCCGCAGCGCTCTCCAGCAGCGGCGGCTGGAACAGGCTGGCCTTGGCCTCGAAGTAGGCCTGCATCGACGGGTGGTAGTCGAGATGGTCCTGGGTGAGGTTGGTGAAGACCGCGCCGGCAAAGCGGCAGCCGCTGATGCGCTGCTGATCGAGGGCATGGGAGCTCACCTCCATGGCGCCGATGCGGGCACCGGCCTCTGCGGCCTGGGCCAGCTGCGCCTGCAGCGCGTCGGCAAAGGCTGTGGTGTGCTGGGCGGTCACGCTCTGACCTGGCCAGCGGTTGACCAGGGTGCCGAACAGGGCGGCCGGTGCCCCGCAGCGCCCGGCCAGATGCTCGATCAGATGGGTGGTGGTGGTTTTGCCGTTGGTGCCTGTCACGCCGATCAGACGCAGGCGCTGGCTGGGTTCCTGCCAGAAGGCCGCCGCCAGCAGGCCCGCCCAGCGGGCCACCGGTTCGGCCACCACCAGCACGGGGTCGTGATCGGCGGGAGGCCGCGCCTGGGCCGCAGCCGGGCCGATCACCGCGCAACAGGCACCGGCGGCCAGGGCCTCTGGCCAGAACATGCCGCCATCGACGGCACTGCCCGGCAGCCCGATGAACAGGGTGCCCGCGCCCACGCGGCGCGAGTCACAGCTGACGCCGCTCACCTCGGCGTTGCTCAGGGCCGGGGGCACCGCCAGGCCGGTCTCACGCAGGAGGGGATGCAGCCGTTGGGTCATGGGAGCCGGCAGCTCATGCAGCAAGCCTGTTCTAGGCGGATGTCGCCAGCAAAGCGTCGCCACCGGTACCAGTCCCGTGAGCCTCAGGCCACGCCCTGGTCGTGCAGCCAGCGGCGCAGCGCCTCCGGGGTCAGGCGCGGCGAGACGCGTGGCAGCTCCCGTCCGTCCGCCAGCAGCACCGGCACCTCCAGTCCGTAGCGGGCCTGCAGGGCCGGGTCGGCATCCACATCGCGCAGCTCCAGCGGCAGCTTCAGTTGGCGCAGCTTCTCCTCCAGCCCTTCGCAGAGGCAGCAGCCTCGCCGGGTGAGCAACAGCAGCGGCGTGGCGGCGGCAGCTGCGGACGGGGGCGGCAAGGGTTCAGGCATGGCAGGTGGATGACTCAATCCGGCACCGGGTCGCACCCGCAGGGGGTGAATGGGTGGCAGCGCAGCAGCCGCCGCATCGTGAGCCAGCTGCCGCGCCACGGGCCATGGCGTTCGATCGCCTCCAGGCCATAGGCGCTGCAGCTGGGGATGAAGCGGCAGCGGGGAGGGCCCAGCAGCGGCGAGATCCAGCGGCGATAGAGCTGAATCAGGGCCAGCAGCAGGGCCTGCAGGGGCTGATTCAGCAGGCGGTGCATGGGGCGCGGTCGGGGAGCGGCTTCGGTTGGGGGTGTCGTGGTCTGGCCTGGAGGGTCAGTCAGGGGCAGGGAGATAGAATGGCCGGCTGGCGCGCTTTGGCTGCAGCGCTGGTGATCACATCGTGATTGCCATGCTCGCAGGCCGCTCGCGTCTGGATCAACCCGAACTCGTTTCCCCATGTCTCGCTACCGCGGCCCTCGTCTGAGGATCACGCGGCGCTTGGGAGACCTTCCCGGTCTCACCCGTAAGTCCGCCAAGCGGTCTTATCCCCCCGGTCAGCACGGCCAAGCCCGTCGCAAGCGCTCCGAATACGCCATCCGCC
>JBEBCC010000071.1:0-4416 GCA_041158125.1 Cyanobacteriota bacterium | reverse complement strand
CCTGGGGCCGGCCGGATATGGCGCCGATGCTGTTTGCCCGTGCGATCCTGGCCGGCGAGCCGATCCGTGTCTTCAACCACGGCCGCATGCAGCGGGATTTCACCTACATCGACGACATCGTGGAGGGTGTGATCCGCTGCGTCGACAAACCGGCCACCGCCGATCTGGCCTTTGATCCGCTCCATCCCAATCCCGCCACCGCCGCGGCGCCGCACAGGCTGTTCAACATCGGCAATGCCCAGCCCACGGAGTTGCTGCGCTTCATCACGCTGCTGGAGCAGGCCCTCGGCCGGGAAGCGATCAAGGATTTCCAGCCGATGCAACCCGGCGATGTGGAGGCCACCGCGGCTGACACCTCCGCCCTGGAGGCCTGGGTGGGCTTCCGGCCGCACACGCCGCTGGAGCTGGGGTTGGAGCGGTTTGCAGCTTGGTTTCAGCAGGATCCATGGCAGATTCAAGGAGCTTGATGAGGTGGTTGAGCTCGGCTCCCACCCGTCCGCCCGGCCTGGGGCGGAGCTGTGTCTGGCAACGCCCGCAACGCCGTGCCGGTGGGGAGGCCAACGGCTGAGCTGACTCACCCTTTTCACCACATTTCATTCGCCCTTCGATCTCCTCCATGTCCGCCGCCCCCGCCAAAACCGCCCTGATCACCGGCATCACCGGGCAAGACGGGAGCTATCTGGCGGAGCTGCTGCTGGAGAAGGGCTACACGGTGCACGGCATCAAGCGGCGGGCGAGCAGCTTCAACACAAGCCGCATCGATCATCTGTATCAGGACCCGCACGAGAGCGACCCGCGGCTGGTGCTGCACTACGGCGACTTAACCGATAGCACCAACCTGATCCGCATCATCCAGCAGGTGCAGCCGGATGAGATTTACAATCTCGGTGCCCAGAGCCATGTGGCGGTGAGCTTCGAGGCGCCGGAATATACGGCGAATTCTGATGCGCTCGGCACGCTGCGCATCCTCGAGGCGGTGCGGATGCTGGGGCTCACGAGCAAAACCCGCATCTACCAGGCCAGCACCTCGGAGCTCTATGGCCTGGTGCAGGAGATTCCGCAGAAGGAAACCACGCCCTTCTATCCGCGCAGTCCCTATGGGGTGGCCAAGCTCTACGCCTACTGGATCACAGTGAACTACCGCGAGGCGTACGGCATGTATGCCTGCAACGGCATCCTGTTTAACCACGAATCGCCGCGGCGTGGTGAAACGTTTGTAACCCGCAAGATCACCCGCGGCCTGGCCCGCATCAACGAGGGACTGGAGGAGTGCCTCTACGTGGGCAATCTCGATTCGCTGCGCGACTGGGGCCATGCGCGTGATTATGTGGAGATGCAGTGGCGGATGCTGCAGCAGCAAGGCCCGCCGGAGGATTTCGTGATCGCCACCGGCCGGCAGGAATCGGTGCGCCGCTTCATCGAGCTCACCGCCCTGGAGCTGGGTTGGGGCGCGATCGAGTGGCAGGGCCAGGGCACCGAGGAGGTGGGCCGGCGCAGCAGCGGTGAGGTGGTGGTGCGGATTGATCCGCGATACTTCCGCCCGGCGGAGGTGGAAACGCTGCTGGGCGACCCGAGCAAGGCGCACGCGAAGCTGGGCTGGACGCCCACCACCACGCTCGAGCAGCTGGTGGCAGAGATGGTGGCCGCCGATCGGGAGGAGGCGCGCAAGGAGGCGATCCTGCGGCTGGAGGGCTTCAATGTGGTGGGCTCGATGGAGAACCCGCCCACCAATCCGCTGGCGGCGGAGCAGCCCTGTGGAGGCCAGGTGTGATGATCAACCTGATCACCCCCGCCGATCGGATCTTCGTGGCCGGCCACCGCGGCATGGCCGGCAGTGCGATCTGCCGGGCCCTGCAACGGGCGGGGTATGGCCAGATTCTCATCGCCAGCCGCGAGGAGCTCGATCTGCTCGATGGCGCGGCGGTGGAGCGATGGTTTGCCGACCACCGGCCCACGGTGGTGGTGCTGGCGGCGGCGAAGGTGGGCGGCATCCAGGCCAACAGCAGCTACCCGGCGGACTTTCTGCTGGAGAACCTCAAGATCCAGACCCATGTGATCGAAACGGCCTGGCGCAGCGGTGTGCGGCGCTTGCTGTTCCTGGGCAGCAGCTGCATCTACCCGAAGTTCGCCGAGCAGCCGATCCGCGAGGAGGCGCTGCTCACGGGGGCGCTGGAGCCCACCAATGCGTGGTATGCGATCGCCAAGATCACCGGCATCAAGCTGTGCGAGGCGCTGCGCCGCCAGCACGGCTTCGATGCGATCAGCCTGATGCCCACCAATCTGTACGGCCCGGGCGACAACTACCACCCCACCAACAGCCACGTGCTGCCGGCGCTGATCCGCCGCTTGCACGAGGCCGCCGAAGCCAACGCTCCGAGCCTGACCTGCTGGGGAACGGGAACGCCGCTGCGGGAATTCCTGCATGTGGATGATCTGGGCGAAGCCTGCGTGTTCACCCTGGAGCGCTGGCAGCCGGCCCCGGAGGAGCTGCAGTTCCTGAATGTGGGCACGGGTGTGGACCTCACGATCCGCGAGCTGGCGGAGGCGGTGGCCGCCGCCACGGGCTACCAAGGCGAGATCTACTGGGATGCCAGCAAGCCCGATGGCACGCCGAAAAAGCAGCTGGATGTGAGCCGGCTGGCGGCGTTGGGTTGGAGCGCCCGCATTCCGCTGGCGGAAGGCCTGGCGAGCACGGTGGCGCTGTTTCGCCAGCAGCTGGCGCAGCAGCTGGTGCGGCTTTAACCACAGCCGGGGCTTGTGCTGCAGTGATTACAATTGCAGCACATCGACAATCGGCTGTGAAGGAGCTGAACATTCGCGAGATGCGTGCCAGCCTCGGGAAATTAGCTGAGCTGGTTGCCGCGGAGGGCGAGTTGCTGATCCTCCGGCGCGGTCAGCCGATCGCGCGGGTGCTGCCCATGACCCCGCAACGCCGCCGTCCCGACCATGCCGAGCTGCGCCAACGCATGCCGCTGTTGGGGTCTAGCTCAGCTGATCTGATTCGCGCTGAGCGTGATGAGCGCTGAGCAACGCGCTTATCTCGATACCAGCGCACTGGCGAAGTGGTATCTCAACGAGGTTGGATCCGAGGCGTTTGTCGATTTTCTGCAGGGGCTTGGATCGGCTGTCATCAGCAGCCTCACGGTCACGGAGATGCGCTCGTTGCTGAGCCGCCGCCGCCGGATGGGTGATCTGTCGGCTGAGCTTGAGTCGTTGTTGTTTGCAGCCCTCCTCAGTGACATCGATCGTGGCTGGTTGCTCCAGACTCCGGTCTCTGATGCCCGTTTTGCCGAAGCAACGAACCTGATCGCGCGTTATCCGGAACATCCGTTGCGCACCCTGGACGCCCTGCATCTCACGATGGCTGCGGATCTGGGTGTGTCAGTTCTCGCCACTGCCGATGGTGTGATGGCTGATGCCGCTGCGAGCATGGGCTTGCAAGTCGCGCGCTTTTGAGGACTCCGTCAAGGTAGGCGGCATCGCTTCCCATCCTCCCGTTGACGGTTGCATGGATCTCGAATGGATACGGCGAGCAGCGGCTGTGTTTCTCCCTTGACCATGCCGGCCCAAAAAGCATTCGATCGCCAGTGACAGTTCCCGATCCACCCCCCTCCACCCTCAGCCTGCTGCGCCGGATCTGGGGCCACATCAGCCGCCGCCGCCGCCGACTGCAACTGGCTGTGTTGCTGCTGCTGATGCTGGCCAGTGGCCTGGCCGAGCTCGTGTCGCTTGGGGCGGTGCTGCCGTTCCTGGCGGTGTTGAGCAATCCCCAGCAGCTGTGGCAGCAGCCGTTGATCCAGGCGCTGGCCCTGCGGGTGGGTTACTGCCAGGCGCAGCAGCTGGTGCTGCCGGCCACGGCGGCCTTTGCCCTGGCGGCGGTGCTGGCGGCGCTGATCCGACTGCTGAACCTGTGGCTGAACGGCCGGCTGGCGGCGGCGGTGGGATCCGATCTGAGCTGTGAGGCCTACCGGCGCACCCTGTATCAGCCTTACCAGGTGCATGTGCAGCGCAACAGCAGCACCTTGATCACGGCGATCACCACTCACATTGCACTCACCGTGCAGGCCCTGAATGCGGTGCTGCAGATCCTGTCTGCCGTGGTGGTGGCGGCTGGCTTGCTGATCGGGCTGCTGCTGATCGATTGGCTGGTGGCGGTGTCCACCGCGGGGCTCTTTGGCATCGCCTATGGCCTGGTGGCGGCCACGGCGCGGCGCCGGCTGCAGCAGAACGGTGTGCGGATCGCGGCAGCGGCCAATCAGCGGGTGCAGGCCCTGCAGGAAGGCCTGGGGGCGATTCGTGATGTGTTGCTGGATGGCAGCCAGGCAACCTATCTGGAGCTCTATCGCCGCGCCGATCGCCCGCAACGGCAGCTGGAGAGCAAGAACGTGTTTCTCTCCACGTTTCCGCGCTATGCCC